>CAZSVK010000144.1:0-11781 GCA_964610245.1 uncultured bacterium | reverse complement strand
GGCGGCCGCGGGGGCGGCGGGCGCTTTCGGCGCGGCGGGGGCCTGGGGAGCGGCGGGCGCTTCCGGCGGCGCCTCCGGCCCCGGCGCAGGGGGCGGAGGGGCCTGCGGGGGAGGGGGCGCCAGGGGCCCGCCCATCCCGGCGGCGGGGACCAAGCCGCTCTCCATCACCGAGGCGAAGCAGCCGTGGTTGGCGCAGGTGACCTTGCCGTCGGGGCCGATGCGGTAGGCGGCGAAGCTGCCCTGGCCGCGGCCGGGATCCTCCGGCTGGCCCGGCATCTGTCCCTCGGCGACCATCTGGTCGACGATCGTCTCGAGGCGCGGCGGCTGGTTCGGATGCTTCTGCTTGTACTGCTCGACCGCGTTCTGCATCAGGCGCTGGTTCTGGAAGCAGGCCGCCTGGGCGGCCAGCTCGCGGCCACGCACGAAGTTGGGGATGGCCACCGCGGCCCCGCCCAGCAGCAGGCCGACCGGGCCGTTGCCTCCGTCGAGGAACGGCAGCTTCTCGCGGGGGGCCGACAGAGTCAGCGCCTTGTCGGCGGTCTGGATGGTGAGAGCGGCCAGGAACTCGCTCATCGCCTCCGCCAGGATGCCCTGGTAGAGCGCGTCGGGGGCGATGCGGGAGAGTGCGGCGCCGGGGACTGCGGCCTGGTATCGCGAGAGGGTCATCGAGAAATAGCCCTTCGCGAACTCCTTGAGGCTGTTGACCATGTCTCCGGCCGACTTGGCGTCGCCGGGCTCACGGAACTCGAAGCTCAGGCCGACCTGGCGATCCGAGAAGCTGGCAGCCAGCCGCGTCAACTTGGAGATGATGGCCGCGGCCGTGGGGTTGCCTCCCGCGGCTGGAAGCCGGGCCGCCAGGCCTCCGAGATCCACCGAGGCGAAGATCCGGTGGTTGGCCGGGTCGAGACTCCTGATCGCCGCGGCGACATCGAAGCCCTGTCCCTTCTTGGCCGCGCTGTTCAGCGCCTCCCGGACCGCGGGGGCGTCTCCGACGATGACGATCTCGTCGGTGGCGAGGGCGGCCGCGCCACCCTCGCGGGTGATGAACACCGTTCGTCCACCAACGGTCTCCTTGGTGACCTCGCCCGACGCGAGCATCGGGTCTTTGTCGAGGGCCGGCAGCAACTTCGCGGGCTGGAACTTGCCGTGCACGAAGACCATCGGATTCTCGACGCGTCCCCCCTCCGGCCAGACGAGGTTCATGGCGTACCAGTCGACATTGGAGACGGGGTGGAAGCCGGTGGCCTCGGAGAACTTCGAGAAGGCTTCGGAGAGGTGCTTCTCGATCCGCTCCGAGCTGACGAGCAGGGTGCCCCGGAACTGCCCTTTGATCTCGCCCGGTGACTTGAAGTACAGGATGCCCTTGGTGGCGGCCGGAAGGAACTTGCCCGGCTCGGCGAGTTCCTCGGCGGGGCCGGCCAACAGCGGCCCGGTCAGGAGCAGGGCGGCCATCAGCGCCAGCAACGGCATCGCGCGCAGTTCGATTCGCATCAACTTCATCCTTTCTTTCGTCCGAGTTCGGATTGGCGACGGGTTGGCACAGTGTAAGGGATCGAGGCCGCCTCGTGGGATAGGCTCGTCTCTCCCGCCAGGGAGTCGGCAAAGTCCCTTTCACCACTGAGCGGCAGAAGACCCCGAAGCTCACAGAGAGTCCAGTTCCAACCAGCCTCCGTGAGGCTCCGTGTCCTCCGCTTTTCCGTGGTGAAGACGAAGCATCGACAACAGCGCGATGCGGGTTCTCGCCGACTTTGCCGGGACCTTGCTCTCCGGCAGTCCGGCGCCGCTCCCGGGGTGTAGAATGGCTGCGGCCGTCGCGGGTCCGCCAAGGGTTCGCGAGGCCTTGCCAGCCCTCCCGACTCCCGACTCCGCAAACTAGATGCCTCAACTCTCCTTTCTGGGCGCCACTCGCACGGTCACCGGTTCGAGCTACCTGCTGGAGGCCGGAGGGGCTCGGGTACTGGTCGACTGCGGGCTGTTCCAGGGGCCGCGGATGGATGAGCGCAATCGCCAGCCCTTCGCCTTCGATCCGGCCTCGCTGACGGCGGTGCTGCTGACCCACGCGCACATCGACCACGCCGGGATGCTGCCGTGCCTGGTCCGCGACGGCTTCAAGGGCAAGATCTACACGCACAAGGCCACGGCCGACCTCTGCGGCGTCCTGCTGCCCGATTCCGCCCACATCCAGGAGACGACCCAGGAGTGGGCCAATCGCCGGCAACGAAGGCACGGCGTGGAACCGCTCCCTCCGCTCTACACCCTGGCCGACGCCGAGGCGACCTTGAAGCTGCTCGCGGGAGTGGACTATGAACGGCCGTTCGACCTCCCCGGGACCGAGCTGCGCGTCAACTTCCGCGACGCCGGCCACATCCTGGGTTCGGCCTCGGTCGAGGTCTTGTTCGGACCGGCGGAGCGACGGGAGAAGATCGTATTCAGCGGAGACCTGGGGAACTCACCCGCGCCCATCCTGGAAGATCCGTCGCCCCTGGCCGAGGCCGACTACGTCTTGATCGAATCGACCTACGGCCACCGGATGCACGAGGACAACGCGACGCGCGAGCGGCTGCTGGCCGATCTGATCTCCTCGACGGTGCGGCGAGGCGGCAACGTGGTGATCCCGAGCTTCAGCGTGGGGCGCACCCAGGAGCTGCTCTACGCCCTGGACGGCCTGCAGCGCGAGAGGAAGATCCCGGTGGTGCCCATCTACGTCGACAGCCCGATGGCGATCAGCGCCACCGAGGTGTTCAAGCGCCACCCGGAGTGCTTCGACGACGAGCTGATGGCGAAGCTCGATCGGGGCGACGATCCCTTCCGGCTGGCCAACCTGCGGCTGACCCGGACCTCCGACGAGAGCCGCGCCATCAACGCCCAGCGCTCACCGAGCATCATTTTGAGCGCCAACGGCATGTGTACGGCCGGGCGCATCTTGCACCACCTGCGCCACAACCTCTGGCGGCCGGAATCGACCATCCTCTTCGTGGGCTTCCAGGGGGAGGGCACGCTCGGCCGGGCGATCCGCGATGGCGTGCGCAGCATCGGGCTGATGGGCGAGAAGGTCGCCGTGCGGGCCCGGGTGGAGTCGATCGGAGGGTTCTCCGCCCACGCCGACCAGGCGGGCCTGACGCGCTGGCTCTTTGCCCAGGAACGGCCGCCCCGGCGGGTCTTCGTCGTTCACGGTGAAGTCAAGTCAGCCTATGGCTTGAGGGACGTCATCGAGCAGCGATGGCCCGGCGTGGCCTACGTGCCGGCCTTCCGGCAGACGGTGCAGCTGACGCCCGAAGCGGTGGCCGCACTGCAGCCGGCGGCCGAGCCGGTTGCCGCCGAGGCGGTGCGCGGTTTCAAGTCTCACACATTGGAACTCGAGGAGCGCAGCCGCGCCCTGCAGGCCGGGCTGGCCGAGTTCCTCACCGCCGCGCGCGCCTGGGCGTCCCGGCCCGGCCGGCCGGCCGGCTCGGAGCAGGCGACGGTGGACGTGGCCCGCAGCGTGCTCGCCAGGCTCGGAGGCCTGGCCAGCGACGGCTCGGCGGCGGTGGGAGAGTTGCTGGAGGCCGCGGGGCGCGGCCGTCGCCACCGGGGTCAGGAACAGAAGCTGGCGGAGGAGCTGGCGCAGCTCGGCGAGAAGCTGAGCGCGCTGTCGCCGGGGCGGCGACGGTAAGACGCCGGGGCGCAGCCAAGTCCCAGTCGGGAGCTCCGCTCCCGAACCCTCGCCAGGGGTGAAGTCCACCCCTGGACCCCCCGGTGGCTGGAGTGAGTTCTGCCTGCGCTCGCAGCTCAGAGTCCTCGAGAGTGCCGATCAGGCCTCGCCTCCCCTTCGCATCGCCGGGTCCAGGGCGGGGCTCTCGTCCTGGCCGTGAGCCCCGGCAGCAGTGCCGAGGGCGAACGCCTTCTTGCGCGGGCGACGACAGGAGCCCGCATGTGCAAGAAGGCCAGGAGCAGAGCTCCAGCAGGGGTCCGGGGACAGCGTCCCCGGCCGGAGCAACGACTTCGTTTCTCTCTGTCGCCACCCTCTCGGTCCACCCGGGCGGCCCTAGGCCTTGGCCTGGCTGTTTCGAAGCTGCAATTCCTGCAGGCTCAGCGAGGGCAACTCCAGAAGGTAGCAGTTGCCCCAGCCGGCCTCGGCGACGAGCCGGATCGAACCGCCGTGCAGCTCGAGAAGCCGCGCCGCGACGGGCAAGCCGATGCCCACGTAGCGGCTCGTCATGTCGACAAAGGGCTCGAACACGCGTTGCCGAAGCTCATCAGGCACGGGCTCGCCGGTGTCGGCGACCTGGATGAGCGCGCCGGGCCGTGTCCCCAGCGGGCGCAGGGTCACGCGAAGGGTCCGGGGGGCCTTCTCGGGGTTGGCCTCCATGGCCCGGATTGCATACCGGAAGAGCTGCAGGAACGCCTGCTGCAGTTGCTGGCTGTCCATCATCTGTTCCCGCTCGTCGGCCGGCGCGGGCGGGCGGTCGACCTGGACGCCCTTGCTGGCCAGGTCCGGCGCCACCAGCTCCAGAGCGAACGAGACGACCTCGGACGGCTTGCCGGGGCCGAACTGCAGCGGAACCGGCTGGGCGTAGGTGACGAATTGACTCACCGCATCGTCCAGCTCCTTGACCTTGCCCAGGATCACGGAGGTCCACTCCTCGAGCTTGCGGCGGTCGCCTCCCCGGGTGATGAGCTGGGTGAGACTGTTGATGGCGGTCAGGGGGGTACGGATGCGGTGGGCGAGGCCCGCCGCGATGTGGGCCACGAGGTCGCTCTTCTCGCGCGCGAGGAGGAACTTCTCCAGGTTGTGCTTGGTGCGGAGCTGGCCGATCATCGAGTTGAACGTGCTGGTCCAGTCGCCCAGTTCGTTGCGCTCCAGCGTCTGGAGCTGGCGCACCTCCTGGCCCTCGGCGATCTGGCGCATGGCCGTGATGAAACGCTCGATGGGGCGGAGGATCAGCCTGGCCATGAACAGGCCCATGAAGCAGCTCACGATGCAGATGAGCGCCGCCGCCTGGAGCATCCTGGAATTCATGGCGCTGAGGGCCTGCTCGGTGGGGGCCTTGGTGAAGACGGCGAAGAGGGTGCCCCGCTTGCACGACGCGCTCCAGGCCAGGAAGTTGTCGTGGCCGCTGTGGGGATAGAGCAGCAGGGGGCCGGCACCGCTGCCGGAGGCGATGGGGAAGTCGATGCCCGGGGGCAGGGCCCCCGCGAGCGCCAGCGGCGGCATGCTCTCGTCGGAAGGGCGCAGGACGATCGACGCCAGGTCGGGATCCAGGAGCAGCACGCTCAAGAGCTGGCGAACGCGCAGCAGCCCGGGCCCCTCCAGACCCTCGCTCTCGACCAGGCGCGCCGCCAGTTCCAGGCGCGGCACGACGCGCGTCTCGTAGGAGTGGGCCAGGACGCTTCGCACGACGCTCGTCGTCACGGTGGCGAGGAGGACGACGGCGATCGAGACGATGGCCACCAGGAAGAAGACGAACTTGCGCTCCAGGCGGCGGGCGAGGAACTCTCGAAGGAGGCTCATGGCCTGAGGCGCGGGACTCCCAGCTCCGCGGGGAAGGGGGCCTCGTCGCGGCCGGCACAGACCGGCGGCAGCGGAAGGTCAGTGTTCGAAGAGGGCCGAGATGGAGGTGCCATCGTGGATCCGCTTGATGGCCTCGCCGAAGAGGCGGGCGACTGACAGGACCTTGAGCTTGGAGATTCGCTTCTCGGCCGGAATGGGAACCGTGTCGGTGACGACCAGCTCTTCGAGGACGCTGTCGCGGAAGCGCTCGATGGCGTTGCCGCAGAGGATTCCGTGGGTGGCGGCGCCGAAGACCTTGCGGGCGCCGTTGGCCTGGAGAGCGGCGATCACGCCGAACATCGAGCCGCCGGTGGCGATCTCGTCGTCGAAGATGATGGCGGTGCGGTCGCGCACGTCGCCGATGAGGTACATGATTTCGGAGCGGTCGTCGTTGCCGCGCCGGCGCTTGTCCAGGATGGCCAGGGGTACGTTGAGCCTCTCGGCGTAGTAACGCGTGCGCTTGGCGCTGCCGGCGTCGGGGGCGACAGCGACGATCTCTTGCAGGCCCATCTCCTGGAAGTAGCTGCAGAGCACCGGGAGGGCCAGGAGCTGGTCGACCGGGATGCCGAAGAAGCCCTGGATCTGCTCGGCGTGGAGATCCATCGTGATGACGCGGCTGGCGCCGGCGGTCTCGAGGAGATCGGCCACGAGCTTGGCCGCGATCGAGATGCGCGGCTGGTCTTTCTTGTCGGAGCGGCTGTACGGGAAGTACGGCATCACCACGGTGATCGAGCGGGCCGAGGCCCGCATCAGAGCGTCCATGATGATGAACAGCTCCATCAGACCGTCGTTCACCGGCGGGCAAGACGGTTGCACGACAAAGCAATCGCACTGCCTGACGTTCTCCCGGACCTTCACGAACGTGTTGTCGTTGGAGAACCGAAGGACCTCCATCTTCCCCAGGGGAAGGTCGAGGTACTCGCAGATGGCTCGGGCCAGCTCCGGATGGGCATTACCACTGAAGATCTTGAGGCGGTTTCGCATCTGGTAGGCAGTCTAGCATGCCTGGGGACCGAGGAGCAGGTGAGGGGAAGCCACGAGTGCGCGGTCACGCGGAAGCTACGGCCGCCGCGGCTGACGCGCCCACCTGCGCGGAACAGGGAAAAAAACGGCGCCCCGGGGAGGGCCGGGGCGCCAGGACCAGGGTTGTAATCGGGGGGCCGGCCGCGAACGGCCCGGCCCCCCTTGCGGGAACTACTGCTTGCGGACGTTCACGTTCGCGGTCGGCCAGTTGCCCGTCAGGTCCTTGTAGGACCGCTGGAGCAGCTGGACGGCGTAGGCGAAGTTGTGGACGCCCTTGCTGCCGTCGAGCGATACGAACTCGACGTTCCACAATGCCTTGGCCTGCTTGACCGTCAAGCCCCTGGGGTTCTCGTCGGTGCTCGTAAGCCACTGATTCCAACCGGTCGGGTTCTGGGTCGCGATCTCGTGCTCGACCTTCTGGATGAGACCCTCGACCTCTTCCTGGATGCCTTCGATCGTGCCGTTGCCGTCGTAGTCGGCGCCGGCCTCGATGTTGAAGTCAGTCGCCCCGGCGTGGCACTTGCCACAGGTGGCGACGGCGTTGTTGACGCTGCCATTGCGCATGTTGAACGTGTGGTTGCCCACCACGTCGTCGACGTTCCGGGTGTTCGAGGTCGCCGTCTGCATGTGGCATCCCACGCAGGTGTCCTCGACGACCGTCCTGTGCGGCGAGCTGGAGTAAGGAGCTATCGCGGTGTACTCGGGGTACTCGTAGCCGTTCGCACCCTGGAGCATGTCGTTCTGGCAGTTGTAGTGCGGTCCGAAGCGCGTCGGGAGCGCCGAGGGGGTGGTCTGGTTGGCATTCGCCGAGGACTTCCTGGCGCTGTGGCAGACCATGCAGGTGGCGGCGGCGCCGGTCTTCTGGACGAGGCGACCGCTGATCAGCTTGATGTCGCGGTCGAAAGACCTGAGCTGGAAGTCGACCGTGCTGCCCTTGTCGGTCGAGTGCGGGTCGTGGCAGGCCGCGCAGCCGATCGGGCCCTGGTTCGAGGTGGTCGACCAGCCGGCCGGCCAGGAGCTGAGCGCGTTGTGCGTGGTCGAGACCGTCGCGTAGTGGCTCATCGCGCTCGCGTAGGCCGCGCCGCTGTGGCAACCAAGGCAGTTGGTCGAACTCGTGGCCGGCTTCTTCGAGTGGCCGCGGTGCTTGCTCCACTGCGCCGGCGCCCAGGAATGGCACTGGCCGCAGGTCTCGACGTCGTAGCCGTAGCCGATCTTCGCCTTGCTGCCACTGTGACTGGCGCCGGGGCCGTGGCAGTTCTCGCACTGGATACCGCCGAGATCCTTCAGCTCCTGGGGCACCGAGGTGTACGACGTGGTCGTCGTCGGGCTCGGGGGGGTCCAGGAAAGGCTGGCGGCGACATCGTCGAAGCCGCTGACCGCCGTGGGGGTCGGATCGTTGCCCACCGTGCGCGAGCGCAGGCCGGCGATGGTCGTGCCAACGCGGCCGGCCCGGTTCAGGTAGTTCTGCAGCGACATGGCGTGGGCGGTCATGTTGAACCCGGTGAACTTGTCTGCCGTGAAGCCGCCGTCGTGGCAGTTCTGGCAGTTGGACGTGCCGGCGTAGGTGCTGGCGTTGAACTTGAACGACTTCGCCTGCGACGCTTCCTTGATCTCGTAGATGCCCTTCTTGTCAGGCACGAAGTGCCCGAACCGGGTGGTGGCGTCCTGGAGTTGGTTGGTCGAGGTGCCGCCCGTGGTGGTCCGGTTCACGATGGTCCAGGAGTAGGACTGTTGATTGGCCGGGGCAACGAAGTAGACGTTCGAGCCCACCTCGACGTTGGTCGTGCCGCTGTTGCGCCAGGCGCTGTAGATCTCGGTCGTGCCGGTGGCCGTGAGCCCCTGAGGGTCGCGGACCGTCACGGTGAAGTTGTAAGCGCCCGCGACGTTCGCAGTGATGGGCAGCAAACCGTACTCGGTGGTGCTCAGCGGAAGGCCGGCGGCCGAGCAGATGGTCGGAATGTCGGCCGTGCTGAAGGTCGGCTGAGCGGCCGTGTCGCTCGAGAGGGTGACCTTGACGCGATCGGTCGCGCCCTGGCCCCACTTGTAGGTCAAGGCGCCCTGCTCCGGATCGGTCGAACCGGACGCATTGAGGGTGATCTGCTTGCAGTAGCCGACGCCGAACTGGCCGGCGCCCGCGTTGGCGACCGGCTTGGAGGCGCTGGACGGGTTCACCGTGAGGGTCACGGTGCCGGTGCCGATGCCGCCCTGGCTATCGGTGACGGTGACCGTGAAGGTGTAGGTGCCCGCAGTGGCCGGGTTGACCCCGGCGGAGGCTGCGCTGGCGTTGGCGATCGTCAGGGTCGGCGTGCCCGCGGTCTGGGCCCACGCGTAGGAGACGACGGTCGCGCCGTCGAAGAGCGTCGGGGTGGCCACGAGGGTGACAGGCGTCTGGACGACGACCGTCAGGCCCGGGCTGGCGCTCGCGACGATCTGCGGCGAAGGAGTGGCGCCTGCCGCGACCGTCGGGTTCTGATGGAGCGCCGGAGCGGTCACGGTGATGGTCACGCTGGAGGTTGCGCTACCGCCGCGACCGTCCGACGCCGTAACCGTGAAAGCGTACGTGCCGGCGGCCGTCGGGGTGAAGGTGGCCGTCGCGGTGCTGGCGCCGGTGAGAACCACGGTCGCGCCGGAGGTCTGGACCCACGCATAGGTGACCTGGTCTAGATCGGCGTCCTGACCGGTGGCGGTCAGGGTGACCAGAGCGTTGGTGAGAACGCTCTGGTTCTGGCCGGCGCTGACGGTCGGGTTGCGATTCTGCACGCCAGTGGTGCTGACGGTGACCCTGATCGATTGCTCGGTGTTGCCCGCGTCCTGAACGGTCAGGAGGTCGCCGTTCTCGACGGTGACGTTCTCGAAGTTGACCGCGCCGTTGGCGTTGGCGGTGGCGGTGCCGACCGGCGCGCCGCTGTCCGCGGTGCCGCCCTTGGGGACCGACGGCTGGCGATACAGGCTGTACACGGTGTGGGGAGTGAGGCCCACGACCGTGATGGTGGTCTGGATGCCGGCGAGGCTCGTGTTGGTGTCCGCGGTTGCGGGAATCGTGATCACGCCGCCCGAGGACGAGCGCGCGAACGCCACGCCGCCAGCCGCGGCCGCGCCGCCCGCAACAGCGCCGGTGCTACCGCCGCCTCCGCCACACCCTGCCAGGGTGAAGGCAAACGCCAGGAGAGTGAGATGAACGAACAGTGGTGACAAAAAACCTTTACGAGTCATGCTTTTGCCTCCTCCAGTAGGCAAGGCCCCCGGACAGGGACCAATGTGATCAGCAGCACGGGGAGCGTACGCAACCTTCGGGCCAAGCCGCGCCGACCTACTGTGACGAACGACACGGAACGGCGCTCGGGTCGATGTGCCGATCGCGACGAACTCCCGGAAAGGCGCATCCCTGGCCGCTTCGTCCGCGGCCTGGAAGGCTGCGGCGAGCGGCAGTGACTTGCGATGCCCCGGATCGTGCCGCCCGCGAGGCAGGGGCGTTCATGTCCTGGGGGGGGCGGCTCCTCTGAGGCCGGGTATCGGTGTCTCATGTCACGGCGGGCAGCCCCCAACGCCCCGGAGACTGGAGGCGAAGCGGCATCAAATCAAGAATCTACCCGACTTGCTCGAGCCGATCATGCCCTCGGGTCAAAGTGTCCGATTGCCGATGTGATGGGAGTCACAACGTCCTGTCGCCGGAACACTCAGCCGAGCTGACGCGTGCGACAGCGCATCCCGGACGCGGGCATCCCTGGTTTCCCACCGGAATTCGGCCGTGACGATGGGACGGATGCCGGACGCCTGCCCGGCACACCTGGCTCCCGTCCCCCGGTCTGGCCGTCCGATGCCACCGACTAGACGGTCCTTAAGATGAATGAGTAGCCGGCCCGAGGGGCGAACGAGATCGGCTGCGAGAGAGCCTCGATCGACCTTGGCAGTCGACGAGCAGTCCCCGGCCCGCGGCCATTGTGTCCTCCGGCGACATGTGATGCCGGTCACGCGCCCGCACGGGCCCCGCCCCAGTGCCCCTATTCTTCCTCGCCCTGCGGGTCGGCCAGCCGGTCCCGCTCGCGCGCGAACAGATCCAAGATCAGCCGTGAGCCCCCCTGGCCCAGCACCACGTAACTCGGGTGGATCTCCGTGATGTTCGTCCCGTTCAGCGAGTCGCCCACCCGGTAGATCCGCTCCTCGCCCGTCGCCAGGTCCTTCACGAACACCGAACGGTCCTTGGCGTCCCGGCAGATGATCCCGAGGATCTGGTAGGTCTGCTTCAACTCCAGCAATCCGTCGGGCACGGCCACCGGGATGCGGGCAGATTCCACGGGCCGGCTCTGTCCGGCTCCATGACCGAACATCGCCAGGCCGGTGCCCTCGACCGGTTCGAGCGAAGCCGGCTCGGTGAGCGAACTCAGCCCCTGCACTCCCAGGAACGTCAGGTAACCCACCATCGCGAGGTTCATCAACGCGCGAGGCGTGAAGCGGCGGCGGAGGGTGGCCTCCTCTGGAGATCGAGAGCGCATCCAAGATCAGCTATCGGCCGGTTCGCTCCCGGCCCCGAGTTTGACAGCTCATGCGGACTCTGCTAGGCTTGGACAGGCTTTCAGTCGCCCGAAAGGGGAGGCCGTGGAAACCACCATCGAAGAGATCACCAAGCTCAAATCGGGAACCCCGGCGGAGAAGATGGGGGTCCTCTCCGACCTGGCGCGCCAGCAGAGCCCGGCCGTCCTGAACCTGCTGCTCGAGTCGCTGGCCGATTCCAGGTGGATCGTCCGCAAGCGCTCCTGCGACCTGATCGTCGCCTACGGGGCGAAGGTCATCGAGCAGCTCGCGAGGGTGCTGGCCAGCGGCAACGAGGACCAGAAATTCTGGGTCGTCAAGGCGCTGGTCGCCCTGGGGAAAGACTCGGTGCCGGTCCTCATCAGGGCCCTCACCAAGGGCTCCAAGTCGATGCGCATCCACGCAGCCTCGGCGCTGGGCGAGATCGCCGACCCGATCGCGGTGCCCTACCTGTCGGCGGGGCTGGGCGACGGCATCTGGCGGGTCCGTCGCAACTGCTACGAGGCGCTCGTCCGCATCGGCGACCGGGCGCTCCCCGAGCTGCGGAAGGCGATCTTCTCGGAGAACGAGGACGTCGCGTTCTGGGCGGCCCGGGCGCTCGGCAAGCTGGGCGAAAAGAGCCGCGACATCCTGCTCGAAGCGCTCAAGGTCGGCTCCAACCAGCTCAAGTTCATCATCGCCGCCGCCCTGGGCGAGAC
>CAZSVK010000143.1:11134-12786 GCA_964610245.1 uncultured bacterium | reverse complement strand
GCCTTCCTGGTGGACGGCGAGCGCATCCTGCGAGGCGCGCGCGCGCTGACGCTCATGGGCAGCTATGCCTACACGCGGCGGAAGGAGTTCTCCGACCGGTTCCTGCCCGGCGAGGGATTGGTGGGTCAGGCGGCGCTCGAGGGGAAGCAGCTCGTCATCCAGGAGCTGCCGGACGACTATGTGAAGGTCAGCTCGGGACTGGGCGACGCGGTGCCCCGCTGCCTGTGCCTCACGCCGATTCCCTTCGAGGGAAGGGTCGTGGGCGTGGTGGAACTCGGCACGCTGGCCGAGCTGGACCCCGTTCACCTGGAATACCTGAACCTGGCTGCCGAGGCGATCGGGGTCTCGCTCGTGAGCGCCCAGACCCGCACCAAGCTCTCGCGGAGCCTCGAGCACGCACAGAAGCTCGCCGAGGAACTCCAGACGCAGCAGGAAGAACTCCGGGTCTCCAACGAGGAGTTGCAGGAGCAGCGCGAGGAGCTGCGGACCTCGAACGAGCGATTGCAGGCGCAGGAAGAGGAGTTGCGCGTTTCCAACGATGAGCTGGCGAGGAAGAACGAACTTCTGCAACAGCAGAAGCAGGGCCTGGAGCGGGTTCGCAAGGAGATCGCCGAAAAGGCTGCGGAACTCGAGATCGCCAGCAGGTACAAGTCCGAGTTCCTGGCGAACATGTCTCACGAGCTGCGCACGCCCCTCAACAGCCTGCTGCTCCTGGCTCGCGGCCTGGCGGACAATCAGACGGGCAATCTGCGGCCCGATCAGGTCGACGCCGCCAAGATCATCCACGATTCGGGCGACGACCTGCTGGCCCTCATCAACGAGATCCTCGACCTGTCGAAGATCGAGGCCGGACGGATGGAACTGGTCCGCGAGCAGGTGCCGCTACAGGTGCTGGCAGATACGCTCCGGAACAGCTTCTCCCACGTGGCCGCCGATCGCGGGCTGACCTTCGACATCGAGCTGGAAGAGGGTCTGCCGGTCTCGCTGAACACCGATCGCAGACGGGTCCAGCAGGTCCTGAAGAACCTGATCTCCAACGCCCTGAAGTTCACCGAGAAGGGGGGCGTGCGGGTCCGGTTCCAGCGGCCTGGCCGGGAGATGCGGCTGGCGCACAGCCAGCTCGAGCCCTCCGCGGCGCTGGCCATCGCCGTGATCGACACCGGCATCGGCATCGAGCCGGAGCACCAGAGGCTCGTTTTCGAAGCCTTCCAGCAGGTCGACGGAGGCCTGGCCCGGCGCTACGGCGGCACCGGCCTCGGGCTTTCGATCTCACGAGAACTGTCGCGGCTGCTGGGCGGCGAAATCCACGTGCAGAGCGTTCCAGGACAGGGCTCCACCTTCACGCTGGTCCTGCCTCTCTCCTTCGCATGCGAGGGGGCCGTCCCGGAGGGGCCTGTCGAGTCCCGGCCGGTCGCCGAAGCCGCGAAGGCCTCACCGCAGGTTGTCCCGGTCGGCTCGGTCCCTGACGACCGGGAGATGGCCAGGCCCGGAGATCGTTCCATCCTCGTCATCGAGGACGACCTCCGGTTCCTTCAGACGCTCGTCGACCAGTGCCACGGCAAGGGGTTCCTGGCCCTTGCCGCCGCCACCGGCGACGAAGGGCTGAAGCTGGCGCGGAGCTGTGTGCCGCGAGCCATCCTGCTGGATCTGCG
>CAZSVK010000143.1:1335-11124 GCA_964610245.1 uncultured bacterium | reverse complement strand
AGAGCCACATCGGCAATCCGGTCGTAGTGGCACATGACGGTGTCGAGGCCCTGGACTACGTTTTCGGCGCGGGCGCGCATTCCGGCCGGGATCCCAACATCTCGCCTGCCCTGGTTCTGCTGGATCTGCGGCTCCCCGACATCGACGGGTGGCAGGTCCTGGACAGCTTGAAGGACGATGTCGAGCTTCGGCACATCCCGGTCCACATCATCTCGGTGGAAGCAGCCTCCCCGCGTGCCACCCGGAAGGGCGCCCTGGGACATCTTCCCAAGCCAGTGAGTCCCGAGGGCCTGACGGCAGTCTTCGAGAAGATCGAGGCCACGCTGGCCCGGAAGGTGAAGGCCATCCTGGTCGTCGAGGACCACGTTGGCAGCCGCAGGGCCCTGGCGGGATTGCTCGCCGGTGAGGATGTGCAGGTCGACCAGGCCGCCAGCGCGAGGGAGGCGATAGAGGCCATCCGCAACCGTTCCTATGACTGCGTGATCCTCGATCTGGGCCTCGGCGACATGGACGGAGAACAGCTGCTCGAGACGCTCCGGGACAGTCCGGGGCTGTCGCTGCCGCCGATCGTCGTCTACACCGGCCAGGACCTCTCGCGCAAGCAGGAGCTTCGCCTGAGGGAGTTCACCGATTCGATCATCCTGAAGGACGTGCACTCCGAGGAACGGTTGCTCGACGAGGTTTCGCTGTTCCTGCACCGGGTGGTGAAGGAGTTGCCCGCGCGCCAGCGCCAGATCATCACCGAGCTGCACGGCTCCGACACCGGACTCCACGGGAAGAAGATCCTCCTGGTGGACGACGACATGCGTTCGGCCTTCGCGCTGGCGCGGGTGCTCACGGAGCACGGCCTGCAGGCCGTCAAGGCGGAGAACGGAGAGCGGGCCCTGCGTCTCCTGGACGAGCAGCCCGATTTCGACCTGGTCCTGATGGACGTGATGATGCCCGTGATGGACGGCTTCGAGGCGATCCGGCGCCTTCGCTGTCAGGAGCGTTTCGCGCGATTGCCGATCCTGATGCTCACGGCCAAGGCGATGCGGGGCGATCGGGACAGGTGCCTCGCGGAGGGCGCCAACGACTATCTCACGAAGCCTGTCGATACGGGCCGCTTGCTCTCCCTGCTGCGAGTGTGGCTGTGCAAGTGAGCGAGAACCCCGGCGAACTGGAGGCGATCGAGATCGACCTGCTCCTGGAGGCGATCTTCCGCCGCTACGGCTACGATTTCAGGTCGTACGCGAGGGCCTCGCTGGGTCGGCGACTGAGGCAGTTCCTGGATGGCTCCGAGGCGTCGTCGCTCTCCGGGCTGATCCCGCCGATCCTGCGCGACGAGCAGCTGTTCTCCGAGCTGGCGCAGGCCCTGTCGATCACGGTGACCGAGATGTTCCGGGACCCATCCGTCTACCGGGCCTTGAGCGAGCACGTGATCCCGATCCTGCGGACCTGGCCGCGCTTCAAGGTCTGGCACGCGGGGTGCGCGACCGGCGAGGAGGTCTACTCCCTGGCCATCCTCCTCACCGAGGCGAACCTCTACGACCGTGCCACGATCTACGCGACCGACTTCAACGACCGTGCGCTCCAGACGGCCAGGGAGGGCATCTACGAACTCGACCTCATCCAGGGCTTCACGAAGAACTACCAGAGCTCGGGCGGTGCCGGCTCGCTGTCCGACTATTATCATGCCCGGTACAATCTGGCCGCGTTCGGTTCCGGACTTAGAGCCAACGTTACCTTCGCCAACCACAACCTGGCCGTCGACGGCGTCTTCGGAGAGATGCACCTGGTCGTCTGCCGCAACGTGCTAATCTACTTCAACCGCGATTTGCAGGACAGGGCCCTCTCCCTGTTCGCCGAGAGCCTGGTTCACGGGGGGTACCTGTGTCTTGGACTGAAGGAAGATCTGCAGTTCTCGCGGGTGGCGCCGGCCTTCGAAGTGGTCGATCGCCAGGCCCGGATCTACAAGAAGGTGAAGCGATTGTGAACTCCCGCGGCCGTCTTCCGGTGCGGCTGAGGCGCGAGCCAAGGCTCGATGCTCTCGAGGCGGAGTTCGACACCGTTCGAGCCGGAGCAGGCAGGGAGGTTGCTTGACGTGAGTCCCGAGTCCGACGATCGATCCCAGGAGATGACCGAGCGGCAGTCCGTCCTCATCGTCGACGATCGCCCGAGGAACCTGTTCGTCCTTGCCCAGACGCTGGCCCCGCTGGAGATCGGACTGGTCCAGGCCGCGAACGGAAACGAGGCGCTGGCCGCGACGCTCGACCACGACTTCGCGCTGGCGATCCTCGATGTCCAGATGCCGGAGATGGATGGCTTCGAGCTGGCCGAACTGCTGAGAGGCGACGAGCGCACCCGGCATGTACCGATCATCTTTCTCACCGCGGCCGAGGACTCGGAAGAGAAGCTGCTCCGCAGCTACGAGGCCGGCGGGGTCGACTTCATCGTCAAGCCCTACCGGCCCGAGATTCTGCTGGCCAAGGTCCGCATCTTCCTGGAGCTGGATCGCCGGCGGCGGGAACTCCTGATCCACAGAGGGCTCCTGGAAGAGCGCGTGCGTCAGAGGACCGGCGAACTCGAACATGTCCTCGAGGCCCTGCGCGAGAGCGAGACCCAGTTCAGGACGTTCTTCGAGTGCGCTCCCGCCAGCTGCTTCATGGTAGGTCCGGAGGGCAAGGTACTGGCCGCCAACGAGCTTGCTCTGAAGCAACTGGGACGGCCCGCCGGGGAACTCGTCGGCGCCCCGGTGCTGGAGCTGTTTGCGCCGGAATCGACGGAGGGGGCCCGCGCGATCCTGGAGATGACCCGGCTGGGCGGGCCGACCTGTGACGAGGAGTTGAACCTGCTGACCCGGCTCGGGGATTGTCGCGAGGTGCTCGTATCCGCCAAGGCGATCCGCGACGACCGGGGAAGCTGCCAGCGGACCATACTCGTCATGCAAGACATCACGGAGCGGAAGAGGGCCCTCGCCGAGCGGCTGAAGCTCGAGCAGCAGTTCCATGCCTCGCAGAAGCTGGAGGCGGTCGGCCGGCTGGCCGGGGGCGTGGCCCACGACTTCAACAACATCCTGACCGTGATCATCGGTGGGTGCGACTTTCTGAAGGGACTCCTGCCCGCCAACGAGCCGGCCTACCTCGAGGTGGTGCAGATCCTTCGCGCGGCCTCGAGGGCCTCCAGCCTGACGCGGCAGCTGCTCGCCTTCAGCAGGAAGCAGGTCCTGCAACCGAGCCTGCTCGATCTAAACGCTGTCGTTCAAGATCTGGAGGAGATGCTGGGCCGCCTGATCGGAGAGAATATCGAGATCGTGAAGGCGCCGGCCCCTTCGCTCGAGCGGGTGATGGCCGATCCGGGCCAGCTCGAGCAGGTCCTGCTCAACCTGGCTGTCAACGCTCGCGATGCCATGCCCGAGGGAGGCAAGCTCAGGTTCGAAACCTGCAATGTGCAGCTGGACGACGAGTTCGTCAGGGAGAACCCGGGAGCCTCGCGCGGTCCCCACGTGCTGCTGGCCGTCAGCGACACCGGCTGCGGCATGGACTCTCGGACGCAGGCGCTGATCTTCGAGCCCTTCTTCACGACGAAGGCGCCGGGCAAGGGCACGGGACTTGGACTGGCCTCGGTCTACGGCATCGTGAAGCAGAGCAACGGCTACATCCGGGTGCAGAGCGAGGTCGGAAAGGGCGCGCGCTTCGAGGTCTACTTGCCGGCGGTCGAGGCGGCGGGGCGGCAGGCCACGCCCCATCGGACCGTTCAGGCAGTCAGGGGCGGCTCCGAGACCATCCTGCTGGTCGAGGACGAGCCCAGTCTCAGGGTGCTCGCGCGCCGCATCTTGAAGCAGCTCGGCTACACCGTGCTCGAGGCTTCCGGATTCGAATCGGCCGTCCATCTCGCGATGTCGGCGGTCCGGCTGGATCTCGTGCTGACCGACGTGATCATGCCCGGCAGGGATGGCGCGCAGGTCGCCGCCGCCGTCCAGGTCCTGCATCCATCCGCGAAGATCCTGTACATGTCGGGTTACACCGACGACGTCATCGGGGATCTGGGCGTCCTGGAGCCGGGCACCGCACTGCTGTCGAAGCCCTTCAGCGCCGATGGCCTCGCGCGTCTGGTGCGGCTGACGCTCGATGGAGACTGCCCGAGAGTCTCGGAGAGCTGCGAGGAAGCCCCCGGGGCCTGAACAGGCGAGGGGGCTGAAAATCTCGGGCTGGCCGGCTATGATCGGGCTCGGATCCGGACGCTTTCGGCCTCAGGCCCGAAGGTGGAGGATGAGAAAGGCCCATCCATCGACTGATCCGCCGGAGTTCCGTCGCGCGAAGTGAGGACCGAGTGAGACTCAAGAAAAGACGGGCATTCACCATCATCGAACTGTTGATCGTGGTCGTCGTGGTCGGGCTCCTGGCCGCGGCCGCCGTCGCGAAGTACCAGAACTTCGTCGAGACCGGCGTTCGCAAGACCTGCCTGGAGCAACTCCAGACGATCGAGAAAGGCCTGGCCGTCTGGGAGAGCACCAACCAGGCCTTCGCCGAGAACGCCAAGTGCGCCTTCGGGTTCACGACGCGCACCGGCAGGCTCACCGACTACGGTCAGAACGCTGCGCTGACGATCCTGGGCTCGGGGACGGCGGTCGCACGCCGGACCGATTCCAACCAGACCACCGTCGGCGGCCCGGCCAAGTTCGTGAACACGACGCGCTCGGGCCCGCTCGGGAGCGTCATCCGGGACGACAGGGTGTGGGTCTGCCCCAGCGCCCTGGTGCGCTACTACGGCGGCGAGGTCCAGCGGGTCGCCGACAACTACCTGGACACCATCGGGGGCGGCGTGACGCGAGCCCACGGCGGCACCTCGATCGGGATGGGCGGCCGCTACTTCGCGGCCGTCGCCGGACGGGGAAACACCGGCATCGGTATCCGACCGATCAACAACACCGGCTTCCCCCGCGGCTGGCTCAACGGCACCGGCAACAACGGCCTGCTGCCCACGTCGGTCAACCCCCTGGCGAGTCCCTGTCCGCAGACGCCGTTCAAGCTCGTCCTGTGCGGTTGCTACGGTACTTTCGGTCCCAACGGCCCCAACAGCACCTCGCCGGGCACCGCCGCCTACAACAACGGCGGCGCGGTCGGTCCGAACCGCTCGCGGTGGACGCGACACTCGGCTCGCTGGTAGGCTGGTCCCCGGGGAGCCCGGCCGCAACGGGCCGGGGCAAATGGAAGACGCCCGAACACTGGCAACCAGACTGGTCGAAGAGGGCCGTGAGGCCACGCCCGACGAGACCTCGCTGTTGCTCGGAAGCTGGTCCCGGCTCTCGGTGGCCCAGAAGGAGCAGCTCAAACCGGCCCTGAGTCCGCGGCTGGGACAGCCTTTCGCCGCGCTGCTGCTGAAGGACACGACGGTCCAACCCGGCGGGAAGCTGCTCGAGGCCACGGAGGACGCGGCGCTCTTCGAGCAAGCGCTCACGCTCTGTGCCCACTCGCTGCACGTCACCTGGTGGGCGCCCGAGCGCTTGATGGATCTGGCCTGGGAGTTTCAGGGAGCCTTGCCTCCCCGGGCCCGTGAGGCTCTGGAGTTGCTGTTGACCTACTGGTTCGAGGAGGTCGAGACCGAGTCTCTCGGCCTGCACGTGGCGCAACTCAAGACGCCCCCCGTCCCGCCAGCCGGCTGGCCCGAGGACGAGACCGCCTTCTACAGCCTGGCCCGCTCGGGCGAACGCAGACGCGTCGACGAGCCGGCCCTCGTCCAGCGTTTCGAGCTGGCGACCTCCGGCCCCGAGTTCCTGTTGATGCTCCATCTGATGCCCCGTGGCGGAATGCGGATGGCCCTGACGGGTCCCCAGTTGCACTCGCTGCTGGGCTTCGCTCTGCGTCCCGACGCGGGCTGCGAGAAGTTGAGGCAGCGGGTCGAGAAGCTCGAGACCCACCGGGGCACCCGGGCACACAGACCCGAGAACCGCTGGAAGCGGCTTGCGGCGCTGGTGCAGAACCGGAAGCTCGAGAGCCAGCCCGGATGGCGTTTCTTCGTGCTCGAAGGCTGCCCGGATCCGATCGCCCCCGACGAGGACGAGGCGATCGACGGCCTGGTTCCAGGGGAACTCGTGCAGCTGGCCAGCCGCATCATGCTGACCGACGCCCATCTGAAGAGGATCGATCTGGATGCCCTGGAGAGCGTGCTGATCGGTCCCAAGCCCGTCCGCCAGGCACACCTGATCGCCAGCCTGCACGAGCGGCGCAACAACTCCCGGCTGAGGAGGCTCCTGGGGCAGTGGGCGTTCAGATATGCCGAACGGAGCGAGACCGGCTACCCGTGGCTGAAGCTGTTGATCTGGAGCTTGGTGTTCGACCTGCGCCGGCTGTTTGCCGTCACGCTCGTCGTCTCGGTACCGCTGCTGACCGGTCTGGGAGTGGATCGCTTCATCGACTGGATAGCTGCTCCCGTCGTGGTGGGGAACCCTGCGGCCCTTGCCGGGCAGGGCCCCGCTCCGGACGACGCCGGCCAGCCGCTTCCCGCGCCTCCTCCGATCCGGATGCCGGACGAGCCTCAGGAACTGGATCTGGCCAGGCTGTGCTTCGAGGGAGCGATCGGTTTTCTCCCGCTGCTCGCTTTCTCGCCGCTCGGCATCTGGGGCTGGGTCCGCAGGCAGTTGCTGCTGACGATTCCCTGGGAGTTGCCTCGCCAGAACACCGAGCTGATGCTGGCCTACGTCTGCCTGGCCAATCGCACCGTGTTCGGGGTGTTCTACGCGACGGTCTTCGTGTAGCTTGGCTCAGAAGTTGTAGACCAGCGACACCTGGGGGATCGGGCCGACCGACTTCAAGCCGCTGCGGAACTCCAGTACCAGCGGCAACTCCAGAGCCAGCAGCAGGCCGTCCGACTTGCCGAACGAGACGCCGATGCCCGCGCCGACGTCGACCGAGGTCTCCGTGCGCCGGTAGCCGGGAGGTCCCCAGACCCAGGAGGCTTCGTCGTTGCGGCGCGTGTAATCGATGGAGGCGCCTGCGAGGGCGTAGAGCCGGGACTTCGGATGGACGCTCAACGTCTTCATGCGCTGGCCGCCCAGGATGGCGTCGGTCTCGCCGCTGTCGTGCGAGGCCAGGCCGCCGAACTGCCATCCCCAACCCGACTCGTCGAACCAGCGGTAGCCGAAACCGACGCCGCCGATCGGGCCGGCCACGAAGCCCACTCCTCGTTCGGCGCGCCCCTGGCCGACGCCGGCGCGTGACGACACCGGCGTCGCTGCCAGAAGACCACCGGGCAGTAGCAGACAGAGCAGCGCGAGTGCCGCGACACGAAAGCGATTCTGAGGAAGAGGATGCACCTATCCCCTTCATCGGCACCGAACGGTGTCTGCCGAACCGTGGCCTGTCAGGCTGGATAGGTTCCGGCCGACCGCACCGGCGGGTGGGTCGCGTTCCTAGAACCGGTAGTTGAACGACAGCACCGGTACGGTCGGCTCGCCGGGACGGGCATTGCGCCGGCCGGCCGAGCGCGGCATCTCGACGGCGAGCCCCATCCCTCGTATCTTCCTCACGGCGAGCCCCATCCCGCGCGGCGTCGAGGTGAGAGGCACCTTCTTCAGGATCGGCAGGGCGCCCAGGACCCCGGTGAGCAGCGAATCTCGGGACTGTCCCGTCTCGGTCCCGTCGCTCTCCTTCTTCTCCTCTCCGCCGGACGGCCTCTGCCCACGACTCAGTCCCAGCCCCCCGCTCTGGTCACGGATCCGCAGGCTGTCGCGAGTCTCGTCCTCGAAACGACTCGAAGGCCTCGGTGGGCGGCCGGCCCGTACCCGGCCCAGGAGGTTCGGACGAGAGATGGGGCCGAGATCCATCGGCAGCGGACGGCATCCGGCCGGCAGCCCGGCGGGCGCGAGGTCAACGCAGTGGCCTTCGACGGCCGAGGGGGGAGCGGCCGGGACTCCGGCGGCGCCCGGCGCCGGACCCAGCGTCAGCACGAGCAGGAGTATGGCGGCAGCGGCACGGGGACAGGCCAGCCGCCGCCCACGGAGGGGGCAGTCCACACTCCATCTATCGGCCGGATCCGCGAAAGTCGTCGCCTTCCGCCGGTGAGGGACGTCTAACCGGCAACGCCGTACTGTTTCGGACGGAACGTTGCCGCCTGTCCGGTACCCTCATGAAGTAGCCTCTCCGGGCAACCGCCTGGCCGTGCCGGACCGCTCTCGGGCTCAGAACAAACGTGAATCCACTCCAGGAACTCGATCTCAGGACAGCCGTCTCGGAAAACCGCCTGAAGTGCCTCTGGCGGATCTCCGCCGGGTTTCGCCGGCGCTATCTGATCGCGGTGATCGCGGTGGCGCTGGCCGCGGTCGCGAGGGTCGCCAGCTTCGATCTGTTGCGGGTATTCGTCGACGACGTTCTACCCGGGACCGATGCCGCCCGCGGGGCGCTGCTCGTCGCCCTGGCCTTCGTGGGCCTCGCCGTGCTCCAGGGAGTGCTCACGTTCGTCTCGGGCCGACTGGCGGCCGAGACCGGCGAGGGGGTCGCGCTCCGGGTCCGCCATTTCGTCTACGATCACATCCAGCAGCTTCCCTTCGCCTATCACGACGAGGTCGAGAGCGGTGACCTGATCCAGCGGGCGACCTCCGACGTCGACGCCCTGCGGCGCCTGTTCTCCGACCAGGCGATCGGCATCGGCCGCATCTCGCTGCTGTGCGGAGTGATCTTCGTGGCCCTCCTCCAGCTGAACGTGAAGCTCGCCTGCTTCTCGGTGATCGTCATCCCGGTGGTCCTGGTAGCCTCCATCCTGTTCTTCCGCACCATCGGGCGCAGCTACGAGGCGTTCCAGGCGCAGGAGGCGCTCGTCACCTCCCGGCTCAGGGAGAACCTGACGGGCGTGCGGGTGGTGCGGGCCTTTGCCCGCCAGGAGCACGAGAAGCTGCGTTTCGACACGGCCAATGCGGAGTGGTACCGGCGTGGGAAGCGGCTGGCGCTTCTGGAGGCCCTGTACTGGCCTACCACCGATATCCTGTGCGGCTTCCAGCTCGTGGCCTGCTTCGTCCTGGGCGCGCGGATGGCCATCGCCGGCACCATCACGCCCGGCGCCTACGTCGCCTACGCCGGCCTGGTGGTCTTCCTCATCCACCCCGTCCGGCACCTGGGCCGCTGGATCTCCCAGCTCTCCACGGGGCTGGTCTCGCTGGGGCGACTGATGGAGATCGTGCGGGTCGAGCGCGAGCCGCTGGACGAGGGCCCGTACGTGCCGCCCGGCGAGACGGTGCGCGGCGACCTGGAGTTCCAAAACGTCAGCTTTTCCTACCGCGATCGCCGCCCGGCGGTCAGTAACATCAGCTTTTCCGTGCGCGCCGGGCAGACGGTGGCCTTCCTCGGCGGCACCGGTTCGGGCAAGACGACGCTGGTGAACCTGCTGATGCGCTTCTACGAGCACAACGAGGGAGAGATCCTGCTCGACGGGGTCGACCTGCGCCGGTACTCGCGCCGCTTCCTCCGCCGCCACCTGGGGCTCGTGCTCCAGGAGCCGTTCCTGTTCTCGCGCACCATCGCCGACAACCTGCACTACGGCGCCGCGTGCAAGCCAAGCCAGGAAGAGACCGAGCGAGCCGCCCGGGCGGCCTCCCTGCACGACGAGATCCTCTCCTTCCCCGAGGGCTACCGGACGCTGGTCGGCGAGAGGGGCGTCACCCTCTCGGGCGGGCAGAAACAGCGCATGACCATCGCGCGCGCCCTGCTGCAGGAGCCGCGCCTTCTCATCCTGGACGACGCCCTCTCCTCGGTCGACACCGAGACCGACGGTTCGGTCCGCGCGGCCCTGGCGGCGCGGGCGGGCGAGCGGACCACG
>CAZSVK010000143.1:0-1325 GCA_964610245.1 uncultured bacterium | reverse complement strand
CCTCCCTGCACGACGGGATCCTCTCCTTCCCCGGGGGCCACCGGACGCGGGTCGGCGCGGGCGGCGGCGGCGGCGCGGGCGGGCGAGCGGACCACGCTCATCATCTCGCACCGCATCCAGAGCGTGATGTACGCCGACCTCATCCTGGTCCTCGACGGCGGGCGCATCGTGCAGCGGGGGACCCACGAGGAGCTGTCGCTCGAGCCCGGGATCTACCGCCGGATCCTGGAGCTGCAGACACGCCTCGAGGAGGAACTCGAGTCGGAACTCGGCGAGCGGAGTCCGGCCCCGGAGAAAGAGCACGCACCCGGGGCGCCCCCCGTCCGTCAACCGCTGGCAGTAACGTGAGCATTTCCCTACCGGGCGGTCCCGGCTCCCGGCCGGTCCATCCAGACTGAAGCATGTCCCACGAGCATTTCGAAGAAGAGGAATTCGCGACCAGGTTCAACGGCCACCTGGTCTGGCGGATGATTCGCCAGGGGCTTCCCCACTGGCGACTGACGCTGAGCTTCCTCGTCTGCATCTCCGGGATGGCGGTCGTCGGCTCGTACACGACCTACCTGGGCAAACAGATCGTGGACGACGCCATCCTTCGCGCCGACCTGGGGCTCCTCGACCGGCTGGCGCGCGAGTACGGGTTGCTCGTGCTGGTGGAGTTCTTCCTGGTGTTCGGGTTCATCTCGGCCGCGGAGATCCTCGGCGGGCGAGTCCGTTACGACCTGCGAAAGGCGATGTTCGAGCGGCTGCAGGAACTCTCGCTCTCCTATTTCGACCGGACGCCGACCGGCTGGATCGTCTCGCGCGTCACCTCCGACGTGAACCGCGTCGGCGAGCTGGTCTCCTGGGGGTTCCTGGACACGGCCTGGGGGTTGAGCAACATCGCCGCGGCGATGGGCTTCATGCTCTACATCAACTGGCGCGCGGCCCTCATCGTGCTGGCCCTCTTGCCGATTCTGCTGGTGGTTGCGGGACGCTTCCAGAAGGTCATCCTCACGGAGTTCCGCGAGGTGCGGAAGCTCAACTCGCGGCTGACCGGCACGTTCAGCGAGGGGATCAACGGCGTCCGCGTGGTCAAGGCCCTGGGTCAGGAGCGGCGCGATCTGGCCGAGTTCGACGACCTGGCCTCCGGGCTGTACCGGTGCAGCTTTCGGGCGGCCTGGCTCTCGGCCCTCTTCCTGCCCGTGGTTCAGTTGCTGACGGCCGCCGGCGTGGGCGGCGTGCTCTGGTTCACCGGGGCGGCGCGTCAAGGCGGAGGGATGAGCATCGGTGGTATCCAGGCCTTCGTCAGCTACATCACGTTCATGCTCTGGCCCATCCAGGAGATG
>CAZSVK010000142.1:2898-12800 GCA_964610245.1 uncultured bacterium | reverse complement strand
GTGTTCATCGCCTGCAGCATGTCGAGCGTCTCGCCGCCGCGGCACTCGCCGACGATGATGCGCTCGGGCCGCATGCGCAGCGAGTTCTTCACCAGATCGCGGATCGTCACGGCGCCGCTGCCCTCGATGTTGGGCGGCCGGGTCTCCAGTCCGACCACGTGCTCCTGCTGGAGCTGGAGTTCGGCCGCATCCTCGATGGTGACGATGCGCTCGTCCTCGGGGATGAAGCCGCTGATGGCGTTGAGCGTCGTCGTCTTGCCCGAACCGGTGCCTCCGCTGACCACCATGTTCAGCCTCACATGCACCGCGGCATCGAGGAACAGCAGCATGTTCTCGCTCAGGCTGCCGAACTTGAGCAGGGCCTCCATCGTGAGCGGCTTCTTGCTGAACTTCCGGATGGTCAGACACGGCCCGTTCAGCGCGATCGGCGGGATGACCGCGTTGACGCGGCTGCCGTCGCGCAGACGCGCGTCGACGATCGGCTGGCTCGCGTCACAGCGCCGGCCCAGCGGGGCCACGATCTTCGACACGATGTGCAGCACGTGGGCGTCATCCTTGAACTTCACGTCGCTCAGGACCAGTTTGCCCTTGCGCTCGATGTAGACGAACTTCGGCCCGTTGACCATCACCTCGCTCACGGTCGGGTCGTCCAGCAACCCCTGGATCGGCCCCAGGCCGGCCACGTCCTTCAGCGTCTGCAGCACGATATCCTGCCCGACCGTGTGCGACAGCCGCAGGCTCTCCTCCGCCATCAGCGCGGCCAGCCCCTCCTGGAGCTTCCGGTGCAGGACCTGCTTCTCCTCCTCGAAGGC
Organism: uncultured bacterium; assembly: GCA_964610245.1. Classification (GTDB taxonomy): domain Bacteria; phylum Muiribacteriota; class UBA6191; order JACPRK01; family JACPRK01; genus CAZSVK01. The sequence goes on along the minus strand of CAZSVK010000142.1, from coordinate 11,988 downwards.
CATCCCCTGGAGGTTGATGTTCTCGAACTGCAGCGACGCGTTCAGCCGGGTCATCAGCGACAGGCAGATGCGCTCGTTCGGGTCGGGCGGGGCATCCGCCTGCTTCTGATCGGGTTTGGGCGCCCGGATCACTCCGGCCATCCCACCGATGGTTCGCGCCTTGTGTGGCTGGTCGTCGGCAACCACCTCGGGCGCCGTCTCCGGTATCAGCAGCGCGTCACGATAGGAGAAGGGTGCGCGCCCCTCGAGCGAGGCTGCCGCGCTCACCTCCTCGACCGGCTCCCCGGCCGCACGTTCGGCCGCCGCGCGGGCGACCTCCGCCTCCTCGGCCATCCGCTCGCGGTCCATCCGCTCCAGCTCGCGCGCAACGCTCAGCTCGGAGCCTAGCAGGTTGTCGGGCAGATCCGGGATGGCGTCGCGCAGCCGCTGCAGGAACCTGGGCACGTTGCCGGTCGCCCGGTGGTGGCCAAGGATCTTGCCGTCGGCGTCGGCGCCCTCCTGCACGTACTCGAAGATGTTGGCCAGATCGACATGCTCGCCCTTCATCCCGCGCACCTCGGCGATGGCGGTGATGCGGCGCGAGCCGTCGTGCAACCGGTTCTGCTGCACGATGAGCTGGACGGCGCTGGCGATCTGCTCGCGGATGTTGCGGATCGGCAGGTTCATGCCGGCCATCAGGACCATCGTCTCGAGGCGGCGCACCATGTCGACCGGCGTGTTGGCGTGGCCCGTGGTGAGCGAGCCGTCGTGACCGGTGTTCATCGCCTGCAGCATGTCGAGCGTCTCGCCGGCGCGGCACTCGCCGATGATGACGCGCTCCGGCCGCATGCGCAGGGAATTCTTCACCAGGTCGCGGATCGTCACCTCGCCGACGCCCTCGACGTTCGGCGGGCGCGTCTCCAGGCTCACGACGTGATCCTGCTGGAGCTGGAGTTCGGCGGAGTCCTCGATCGTGACGATGCGCTCGTCTTCCGGGATGAACCCGCTGATGGAGTTGAGCGTCGTCGTCTTGCCCGAGCCGGTGCCGCCGCTGACCACGACGTTCAGACGCGCCCTGACGCACGCCTCCAGGAACGCCCCCATCTCGAGCGTGAGGCTCCCGAAGTCGATGAGCTTGTCCACCGTCAGCGGCTTCTTGCTGAACTTGCGGATCGTCACCGTCGGGCCCTTGAGCGCCAGCGGCGGGATGACGATGTTGACGCGGCTGCCGTCGGGCAGGCGCGCGTCGACGAGCGGCGAGCTGGCGTCACAGCGGCGGCCGAGCGGCGCCAGGATCTTCTTGATGACGTGGATGACCGACTCGTCGTTGCGGAACTTGACCGGCGAGAGCACCACCTTGCCCCGGCGTTCGACGTAGACCTGCTCGGGGCCGTTGATCATGATCTCCGAGACGGTGGCGTCGCGCAGCAGCGTCTGGATGGGGCCGAACCCCACTATGATGTCGAGCAATTCGGCCTTGCAGCGGGTGATGGAGTTGGCCGAGATCGACATGTGCAGCGACTTGGCGGTCTCGTCCAGCAGCCCCTGCACCAGGTTGCTGAAAAAGGCCAACTCCTCGGCGGCCGTCTTGACGTCGGGCACCTTGAGAAAGGCCAGCCGCTCGAAGAGCGCCTCCATCGCCTGTTCCCGCAGCTTCTCTTCGGGATCGGCCCTGGGCGGCTGGGTCGACTTCGGCGCCGGAGCCTGAGAGGCGGCGCCGGGCGTCGTCGAGGCGGGGGTCGACAGCGGCTCTCCCCGCTTCTCGCGTATGCGATCCGAGAGCTTCACTCAGGCGAGTATACCTTTCCGCGCCGGCCGACGCCGAGGGGAGGCAGGTCGTCGGGCTCCTCCGGCAGGGGCTCCGCCAGCCTGGCGCCCGAGAAGAAGTCAGCGGCGGTGCCCAGGGCGGCCTTGCTCTTCTGCGAATTCTCCAGCGCCTCCAGCGCGGCCCGGACCTGTTCCTGCGGCAAGCCGGCTTCCCGCGCCGCCTGGAGCAGGACGTTGGCGAGGGATTTCTCCACATCCCGGAGTTCGGCTCTCCATTGCGGCATTCGCTCGAAACGGCGACCCTGTCTGCCTGCCCGTTCGAGAGCCTGGAGCACCTCCAGGCGCGCCGTCAGGTTCTCCGGATCGAGCTGTGCCAACAGCGCGTCGAGGATGCGGATCGCCGCGGCCGGGTCGCCCCGGCCGAGCGCCTCCTGGGCGCGCGCCAACTCCACCCGGCAGCCGTCCTGCAAGCGGTCCAGGGCGAGCATATGGACCAGCGCCGCCGAGCGGACTCCCTGCGCGGCCAGCGCGTTTCCCAGGGCGGCCTCCACCTCCTCCAGAGTGGGCGGCGGGTCGATGGCCCGAGGGGACGTGTCCACGACGGGAATCGAGACGAAGCTCGGCCCCGCCTGGGCGACGGCGGGAGCCTCCTCGAGGCTGATGTGCGTCCCGCTCGGGGCGGCAGTCTCCCGCGGCGGTCGGGCCGCCGGCGCCGGCGGCCGTGGGACCTCCTCGGGCGGAACGAGGAGCCACGCGGCCAACGCCGCCGCGGCGAGCGCGGCGGGCCACCGGCGGTTGACGCCAGGCCGGCTCGGCGGCGTCGCAAGCGGATTTGCAGACGGTCTGGTGGCGCTGGAGCGACCTTCGAGCGCCGCGAGCAGGTCGACCGACTCATGAGGGAAGCGTCGGGCCAGGTCGGTCCGGCCAAGGCCGAGCTTGCGTCCCAGCACCAGTCCGAGTTCGGCCAGGAACGGCCGCGCGTTGACCGGCGCCTCCTCGAATCCGCGCTGCAGCCGCTCGAGCGTCTCGGCGTCGCCCCAGGCAAGCACCAGCCGGGCCATCGGCTCCACCGACCCGGGCGGGCCGCCCTGGCCGATCGCCTCCAGCGCCAGCGGCAGCGCGCTCCGATCGCCGAGCTTCTCCAGCAGCTCCAGGCCTCGCCGGAAGAAGACCGAGGTGCGCGTTTCGAGCAGGGCCCGGGCGCAGGCCATGACCGGCCCCGGGCCGAACCGTATCAGTTCGTCCCTGGCGCGCGCGGCCACCTCGGGTTCGGCGTCCTTGAGCAACGCGCCGAGGAGTTCGTCGGCGCCCGGCAGCTCGAGCCGCCCGAGCGCCGCGGCTGCGGCCAGCCGGACTCGCCGGTCCTTCAGAGACGCCAGCGGCGCCACCAGGTCGACGCCGTCCGGCAGGCGGGCCTCGGCCACCGCCTCGAGGAGCGTGCAGATGACGATCGGGTCCCTCGCCGCCGCCAGCCTCTCGCGCAGTTCGGCCGGGCCGAGCAGACCCTGCTGCCGGAGGTCGAGGACCTGAGTGAAAGTACCCGCCTCCTCCTGCGACTCCTCGACGCGCGCCGGAGCGGAGACGGGGGCCATCTCCTCCGCGGGCGCCGCCGACCGGGTGACGGCCTGCATGGCCGCCTGCAAGCACCGGCGCTTGTCCTCATCCTGCAGCTGGTCACAGAAGCGGGTCAACTCGAGCTGCAGGCAAGGGCGGGGGGCCAGGGGCTGACGGCCTCCCGCTTCGAGCTCGGGCCGGCCGACGCCGGCACCGAGCGGGTCGGTCAGCCCATCGCAGTCCGCGGCGCCGTGGGCCGGCACGGAGGGTGGCTCGCCCGAGATCTCGGGCTCCCGAGGTCGATCGGACCGCTCCTGAGACGACTCGTGAGCCAGCGCGCCGGCGGCCGCCTCATACAGCCTCGGTTCGGTTTCCCTGACGAAGTGCTCGCGGAGCAGCTCGAGACGCTCGGGAATCCGCACGGTCCGCACCACGTAGAGACCGGCCGAGCGCTCCGGCACGTTCGGCGAGAACAGAAGCGCCCGGAGTTGCGTCAGAAACGGCTCGGGGTAGATGGCCAGCGACGGCCGCACGGCGGCTGCCCGCACACGCGGGTCGGGATCGGCCAGCAGCGGCACCGTGGCTTCACGATCCGCTTCGTCCCCGGCCAGGTGGAGCGCGTCGACGGCGTTGGCTCGCACGCGCGCGTCAGGGTCGCGAAGGAACGGCCGCATCAGCTTGGCCGTCGACACATCACCCAGCAGCGACAGCGCGGTCAGCAGGTTGGCGCGCACGAACGGATGGCGCTCCACGGAGAGACGCCTCGCCAGGACCTCGGCCGCAGGCCTCAGCCCCGCCCTCAGGCTCACCTCCACAACCTGTTCCACGGCACGCATCGCCTGGTTGGGCGAGGCCTCCAGTTCGGCCCGGAAGAGCTCGAGTTCCGCCGCATCGCCCTGCGCGGGCGCGCAGGCGTGCAGCACGGTCCGCACGGCTTGACGCGCCGCATGACGCACCGCCGGGTCCTCGTCGCGGAGCAACTCCCGCAGGGGGCCGAGCAGGCGGGCATCCGGGACGGTCGCGATCCGGGCAGCGGTCGCCGCGCGCACCTCCGCGGAATCGTGACGCAGGTCGAAACACAGTCGGCGGAGTGTCGACTCGGGTGTCCGCGAGAGGGTCGATGCCTCCGGCGGCCGGGACGGCGCCAGTTCGCCACGGCCCGGCGGCGGAAGCTCCTCCCTCACGCCGGACTCGGCCGCCGCGAGCAGCTTGCGCGCTTCGAAGCGCGGCCGGGCGCTGGGGTCGCGCATGGCCGCGCGCCGCACGGCCCGGAGCGCGGCCAGGCTGGTCAGACCCGCCAACCCCTGGAGCGCCGCCAGGCGCACCACCTCCTGCGGGCTCTCGAGTTCGTCGAGCAACCGCGACAGAGCGGTCCGCTGAGTAACGTTGCAGTTTATGTCCGGTCCGTCGCTCTCGATCGTCCTCGCTCCTCTCGCAGGCGCGTGCCCGCTACGGCCCCGGCTCCACCGACGTGACCTCGCCGCCCAGATGCACGGCCCAGTAGGGTGCGCGCGGACCTGTCGCGGCGGCCTGCAGGGCCTGGCGGTAACGGACCGTCACGCCGTCGGCGGATCCCGTCGAGGCCGGGATTCCCCTCTTGTTGAGCAGCCCCACGACCAGATTCCCGTCGATCAGCGTGGAACCGCCCGCCGGCGCCACGCCCGTGTCGCTGACGACCGAGCCGACGAACAGCGAGCCCAGCCTCAGCGGCGGCAACTTCCCTGCCTCGACGAGCCGGCGCGAGACCCGATGCGCCAGGACCAGCTCGGCGGGGTCGGCGCCTGGCAACGGTTGGACACTCGCGGCCAGCCTGGCTGGCGCCGCCTCGTCCTCGGTGACCGTGACGAGCAGGCCGCGTCCGCGGTAGACGATGGTCGGCGCGGACCCGCCTCCGCTCGGGTAGTCCATCCGCCGGATCAGCACCGCCCCCTTCAACTCGAGCACGCCGTCGACAGTCTCGGCCGCCAGGTAGGTGGCAAGGTCCGGGTAGCTGCGGTTGGCCACCATCTCCCAGGCGCGCTGCTTCGGCGGGTAGAAGCCGTTCGGATAGTCGTGCGCAATCCTCAGGAGCTCCTCCGAGACGGGCTCGGCTTCCGGCCAGAACTCGCCGAAAGCGCCCGCCGGACGCCTGCTCGCAAGCGGCATGAGGCCTCGGAGGCCGCCCTTCAGACCATCGTCCAGGACGGCGCGCACGGCCTCGAACGCCGTCGGCTCATCCTTGCCCGCGGTGTTGCGCATCAGGTGTTTCGTCCTGGGCCCGGCGCACCACTCCCGCGCGGAGTGGGAGAGGTTGCGGTAGCTCGCCGGCAGCGCCGCCTCGGCCTGCTGCCAGCCCGTCGGGTTGTCGACGAAGGTGGTGAGCGTCCGGTCGACCGACCAGGGAAGCAACGGATTACGCACGGCATCCCGCATCGAGCCGGTCATCGTGGCCGGGGTGGCCGGTGACTCCCAGAAGCGATCCTCGTGCCAGTAGAACCCATGGGGCACCACCGCGGCCAGATGGGCGTCAAGGGGCGCGCGCAGCGCCGCGGCGTCGAGGTCGCCGGGGGGAACAGCCCAGCCCGACTCGACGTAGAACCGGCGGAACAACACCTCCAGGTCACCGCTGAGATTCAGCGCGCTCATGGCCATGTCGGTCAGCGTGCCGATGCCGATCGAGTTGGCAACCCTCCTCAGCAGGCCGCTCAACTTGTCGACCTCCCTGCGGATGAACCACTCGACCAGGCTGCGAACCGGCATCCGCGAGTAGGTCCTGGAGTCGAGCCTGGCGATGCCATACAGGCCCAGAAGGCCCGCGTCGCCGCCCCCCCCGGCCGCCGTGCGGAAGACCGGCTCGCTCTGCAGGCAGTCGCCTTCCTGCAACGGACGGGCGCCGTTGACGAACGGCTCCGGATTCTGACCGGTGGCGTCGGGGACGAGCACGCCCCGATGCATGGTGACCATCCGCGGCTTCAGCGTCAACAGCTGCCGGCCGGCAGACAGCGGGCCGTAGAAGTAGGCCGTGGGAGGGAAGTAGCCGCACTCGTCCAAGTCGACCGTGCGGTAGGCCGGGTTCGGCCCGGCCAGCCCGCTGGCGGCGACGAGCGAGATCTCGCCCAGCTCCTTGGGCCCGACCTTGGGCACCGTGAAGTTCTTGCAGACCCTTCCGATCGGCCATGGCAGCCGGACGCAGACCCTGAGCGAGAAGGGACTGGTCTCGAAGACCGAGTGGCTGGCGGCGTCGAGCGGGCGGCGCGGGGCCACATCCGACTTCAGGCCCGGCAGCAGGTTGCCCAGGTTAGCCAGAAGGCCGCTCAGGAAGCCCCCCGCGGAGCTGTCCGGATGCTGTGCGGTCCGCGGGGAGGGCACCGTCGCCCATCCGGTCCACCGGGTGTCCGGATAGTGGCCCGGCGACGAGGCAGGGCGTCCGCCTCCAAGCTGGGGCGGGCCCGACGGAGCGTCCTCGGCCACGACCAGCAGGGGCCCGCGCAGAAGCGTGCGGCCGGCGGCGCCGGGCAGCACGGTGAGGCGTCCGCCGCGCTGCAGGTCGTTGAGAGCATGGTCCTCGTCCGGGGGCGGCATGTAGCCGAAGAGAACGAACTCGCAGGCCGGCGGCGTGGTGTCGCACAGCTCCATCTCCTGGCCCCGCAGGAAGCGCTGGCCAAAGTCAAAGGGCCCTTTGGAGCTCTTGACGAGGATTTCCAGATCGAACGGGCCGCGGAGGTCCCAGGCCAGCCGGTCCTTGGCGCCATCGCCGAACAACGGTTCGCCGTAGAGGTGCTCGGTATCGTGACCGCCCAGAACGCGAAAAGGGCCAAGCGACGCGATGGCGCTCGAGACCTCGACCAACCCGTCGGAGAGTTCGGTGGCGCGGCGCGTCATCGGGAGTTCTGCCGTGAAGTCCACGCCCTTCCTGACGTCGAGGAGTCTCGAGGCCCCCGCCGCCGCCCGGGCGGCTTCCAGCTCGTCGAGCAGTTCCCGGGCCCAGGGGGGGCAGGCCGGACCGCCGCCCACGGGCAGGGCCTCCACGGTGAACGCGGTCTCGTCGGCGGCCAGCTCGGCCAGGGCGGCGCCCTGCTCGGCGCGCAGTAGCCGGCCCACCTGCTTGTAGTCGGAGGAGGAGGCAAACTGGTAGGTGATGACCATCGACGAGATCAGAACGCAGCAGATGAGCACGATGGGCAGAACCATGCCGCGGCGGGGCGCGGGTGCAGGGGCGAAGCCCTTGCTTCCGGGAAGCCCGACGCGACCCGCGAGGCGGACGAGCGCGTGGCCGGGACCGGGCGATGGCGTGGGGCGCGTCATCGCAGTCCCCCGCGAGAGAGATCGGCCATGCGGTTGCGGCACCAGAGCTTCGTGACGAGGCTGGCCGCCGGGGTCTGTTCGAGCCGGGTGCTGCCCAGCGCCTCGCCCACGTCGCAGGCGACCAGCACACAGGCGGGTGTGGCCAGCGGCGCGCGGGCTGCGGGCTCAGCCGCGGCGACCAGGTTGTACCGCTTGCTGGAAGATACCGGCACGGCCGCGATGGGCCAGAGCCGCAGGCGCGCCACGCCTCGCGAGACGGTTCGCGTGGACCCCGCACCTCCCGCCGGCCCCACCAAGGTGACCGAGCGGCTGAGGTCCCTCTCGCCGGAAGCGCCCGCCGGAGCCATCAACCGATACTCGACGCGACGCAGGCTGGGGCCGGCCGGCGCCGCGAGGCCCGACTCCGTCCGCGTGGATCGCACGACAAACCTGAACCCCGGTCCCGACGCGGCCGACGACGAGTCGAAGGGGGCCGCATCCTCGAACCAGACCGTCTCGGCGACATCCTCGGCCAGAGTCTCCAGCGTGAGACGCAGCTCGATCTGGGCCCCGCCGGTGCGCCGCGAGATCTCGGCCAGCTTCGTGCTCCTCGCCAGCGTTCCCACGGCGCCGACCAGAACGACGGTCCCCAGGGCCCCGAAGAGCGCCAGTTCCACCACGGTAAGCCCGCGCCGCGGGCGAGGGCTGCAGCGATCGATGTGGGCCCCCGTCTTCATCGGTTCCACCCGGGCGCGAACAGACCGAACACGAGTTTCAGGCTGGTCGGTCTCTCGCGACCGCCCGGAGTGCGCTGCGTCTCGGGGTCGAGCCAGCGCGCGGTCACGGTCGCCAGCCGCAGCCGGCCGCCGGCGCCAGGCTCGAGGGTCACCCGGGTGGCCACGCGGGCTTGCTCGGCCGCATAGGTGACGTCGACGGCCAGCCCGGGCGAAGCGTCACTCAACCGCTCGAAGGGGTTGCCGGTCAGCGGCCGCCAATCGTGCGCGAGGGATTCGGGCCGGGCCCCCGCGGCCAGCGCCATCCGGCACTCGCAGATCTCGTCGCGCGCCGCCAGCAGCGCGGCATACTCGAAGCGAGACCGCTGCTCGGTGTCGCGCTCCTGGAAGAGCAGGGTCAGCAGAGGGACTATCACGGCCGCCGCGACCAAGGTCGCGACCAGGACCTCCGCTGCGAACGAGCCCGACGAGTCGCGATTCTCCGACACTCTGCCCCTCCGCCGTGCCTACGGGACTGAAGACGCCTCTCCCGTTTCGTAGGTGGCCGGTCGCAACTGCCTGTCGCGGAAAGCCAGGCCGCTGCCCAGCAGCGGGACGTGACCGCCGGCATGGTTCCACCCGAAGGCGCCGCTCAGGGACACGGCGGCAACGCCTGGAGAGGCTGCAACCAGAGCCAGCCGGGGCGCGATACTCGATCTGGGCCGGTACCGCATCGGAGCCACCGCGAGGGCCTTGGCGGCCACCGCCGCCGCCTCGACCGCCACATCCAGCGCGTCAATTCCCGAAGAGGTCA
>CAZSVK010000142.1:0-2798 GCA_964610245.1 uncultured bacterium | reverse complement strand
GCCACCGCCGCCGCCTCGACCGCCACATCCAGCGCGTCAATTCCCGAAGAGGTCATGGTGCGCATGTCTCGAGCATACCAGGCTGCGCTCCGATTGCAGCGCCATCGGCCTCGCCGAGTCGAGGCCCTTCCCGCTCTCGCGGCACAAGACGCTGAGAGCCCGGTTCCAACCCGTCCTCGGTGCGGCTCCGCGGCCTCCGCGGTGAAGAAGAGAGCATGACCTCGCCGGCGGGGCGCCGCCTCCCGTCGTCGAGGGGAGTCAGGGCACCGGGACCTCGTCGCCGTGGGAATAGCAGCGCTTGTTTCCGCTGCGATCGAAGACGTAGACGCCGTCCTTGGTCCCCAGCGACACGAACCGCTCCCGGACCTGGCCCGAGGCGTCGTCCCGGCAGGTCTCGGCGAGCAGGAACGATTCCTGGTTGAGCCCCACGCAGAGGCCGGTCGAGAATCGCTGGGCGAGGTAGGCGAGGTTGTCCGGGTCGTCGGTCTGGATGCGGTCCATGCAGTGCGGGAAGAGGGCCACCCGGGTCACCAGGCCCACGCCGTGATCGAAGTACTCGAACTCGTTGTGGGGCGGCTCTTCCTCGTCCCCCAAGACGTCGTTGTAGACGATGATCTTATCGGCCAGGACCATCGAGCCAGCCGAGACGGAGTAGAAATTGGTGCCGCGCCACAGCGCCTCGTGGAAGAGGTCGGTGAGGCGGAAGAACTGCAGGCGGTTGAGCAGAACGGCGACGTTGCCCCCGAAGAGGAAGATCGAGTTGGCCGAGAGGATCCGCTCGCGCAGAGCGTCCCGGATCCGGATGTACAGGGGACTCTCGTCGACCAGCGAGCGGTTTCTGAAGTAACGCTCGATCTCGCCACAGATCGAGATCATCTTCGCATCGTTGGCGACGATGGAGTTCAGGGTGTCCTGGACCTCCTGGCAGCAGTAGTGGAAGAGCAGCTCTCGCTCGCCGAATTTCCGCAGATCGGCCTGGTGGTGGGCCACGTCGTAGGCGAGCAGTTCGGCCAGGGTCACCCCCGGGTAGGTCTTCTTCACGTAGCCCAACTGCTTGCGGAGGATGCGCAGGAACTCGCTGTTCTTGAGCCGGTAGAACTCCTTGGTCTCGACGACGATCTGCTGTTTTTCGTGGTACTGCTGGTAGATCTCGGGCTCGGCCTTCTTGAAGGCGTTGAACTCGTGGTAGACGGCCAGGTTCTGGATGTTGGTGTCGAAGCCCCCCTCGAATCGGCACGGGATGCCGATCGCGCCGAACGCCTGCTTCAGATGGGCCTCGTCGAACTCGTCCCGCTGCCAGCCCGCCGTGATCAGCAGGACCTTGCGCGAATCCCGCACGTCCGGGTCGACGTGATGGCTCTCCAGGATGCGGTCGGCCTGGCGGTGCACGAAGTCGACGTCGAAGACGATGTTGCCGTTGAAGACGATCCAGCCCTTCATGAGTGTCCTCCGTCTCGACCGGCCCCGGGGCCCCGGCGGCTGGCGGAGATGGCGCGGATGATAGCGCATTCCAGGCGGCGGCACGCGGGACGGATCGGGTCCGGATGCGGTAGACATGAGAGGCAGGCGTGCCGGGAGGTCACGCGGCCCGTTGCCAGAATTCCACCTAGCCGGCCTGACGAAGGCGAACTTCGAAGCCAGGTACTCGATCCTGCGCTTGCTGGGCTCGGGCGCCTACGGCAAGGTCTTCCTGGCGCGTCAGAACGCTCTGTCGCGGCTCGTGGCGGTCAAGTTCTTCGCGCCCCACCACACCGACAATCTCAAGGAGGATGCCGCCCGCTTCCTCCGCGAGACGCAGTTGCTGGGCAGGCTCTCGCACCCCAGGATCGTGCCGGTGTTCGACGCCAACCTGCTCGGCCGGATCCACTTCTTGGTGACCGAGTACCTCGACGGAGGCGACCTCTCCGGGCATCTCACGCGAGGCCAGCCGCTCGAGCCAGGCGAGGCGGCCCGGCTCGGCCTGGCGGTCGCGGAGGGCCTCGAGTACCTCCACGCCGAGTCGGTGGTCCATCGGGACCTGAAGCCGGAGAACATCCTCCTGGGGCCCGATGACGCGGTCAAGCTCACCGACTTCGGCCTGGCTCGCAGCCTCGACGCCGGCAAGGCGGTCACGACCAAGGGCGCAACCCTGGGCACGCCAGCCTACCTGGCGCCCGAGACGATCCGGAGCGGCACGGCGACCTCCGCGAGCGACATCTACGCGTTCGGCGTGCTGCTGTTCGAGTGCTTCGACGGCCGGTATCCCTACGACGTCACCGAGAGCGTGCCGGAGCTGTTGACCCGGAAGGTCGAGCTGGACGCGCTGCCCCCAGGGCCGGGCGTGCCGGCGGTGCTGGCCCCGCTCTTGACCACTTGCCTTTCCCGCGACCCGGCGCGCCGGCCGACCGCCAAGAAACTCAAATCGGTGCTGGCCTCGATGAGCCGCACGAGCGGCGTGGCTTCCGTCGCCCTGCCGACGGTCCTGCCCTCGCGCGCCCGGGCCGCGACCGAGCGGCTGGGCGTTCCGACGGTTCTCGCCCGGAGCACGCCGCCGTCCCCTCTTCGGACGGCGGCCCGTCCCGGGCGAGGCGCGGCGACTGCTGCCCTCCTACTTGACGTGGCACGCCACGCAGAGCGCGCTCGCGGCGTTGCTCATGCGCAGGAAGGGCTCGTTCGTGGCGTCGTGCGGGTTGTGGCAGGTCCCGCACTCGAGCTGGTCGGTCGACGTGGCGGCGGGGTCGGAGTAGAACCGCAGCCCGCTCACGGCCTCGACCGTGGTCTGGTCGATGAACGCCGTGTCGCCCGTCGCGGTGTTGTCG
>CAZSVK010000141.1:0-12812 GCA_964610245.1 uncultured bacterium | reverse complement strand
TGCGTGCGCGAGCTTCACTCGCAAGGCCTTGGGCCTTCGCGATGCGCTGCCGGCCGAGAGCCGCTGCGGCGACGAAGCTCCTCCCCACCCTCCGGAGCGCTCGTTCTCGGGCTCCGATGTCGTCCAGCCTGGCCTCCGCGCCAGGCTGTCGTTCGACCGGCCGATGAGCTTGGCTCATCGCTCAGGCGAGCGAACGCCGCATGACGCGCTCCGGCGCAACCAGCCCAGGACAGCGAACCGCATCATCCGCGGGGTCCGCATGCCGGGTTCAGCAAAGGCCTGAGCCCGAGAGAGGTTCCTCCAGATCATGCGTGGACTCCAGGTTCTGGTTTTGTATAACTTGCCCGCCCGGCAACAGGTGAAGGGCCGGCCGGAAGATGCCGTCTCCGAGGCCGGCGTGCTGGCCGCCGTCGAGGCCGTCAGCGCTTCGCTGCGCGAACTCGGCGCCGAGCCCAGGGCCTACGGTGTCGGTCCCCGGCTGAGGGGCTTGCTCGACACGCTCGCTCGCCGGAGGCCCGACGTGGTCTTCAACCTGTGCGAGGGCATCGGAGGCGAAGCATCCTTCGAGTATCTGATTCCCGGCCTGCTGGAACTCGAGGGGTTGGCCTACACCGGGGCCTCCGCCAGGACCCTGGTCGGTTGCGCCGACAAGGTCCGCACCAAGCGGCTCCTGGCCAGCCAGGGCGTGCCGACGCCTGCCTTCCTCGTCGTCGAGCAGGGCGAGGCGACGACGCTGCCGCCGGGCCTCGACTTCCCGCTCATCGTCAAGCCGGCCCACGAGGACGCCAGCCTGGGCATCGATGCGGCCTCCGTGGTCCACGACGGCGCGTCGCTCGGCGCCCGCGTCGCCCTCGTCCACGAGCTGTATCGCCAGCCGGCGCTGGTCGAGCGCTACATCGAGGGCCGCGAGTTCAACCTCAGCGTTCTGGGCAACGCCGAGCCCCGCACTCTCCCGCTGGCCGAGATCAGCTTCGACGGACTGCCCGACGGGCATCCGCGCATCGTGAGCTACGAGGCCAAGTGGGTCGAAGATTCCCCTGTCTACACCGGCACCCCGTCGGTCTGCCCCGCCCCCGGCGTCGACGAGGCGCTGGCCGGCCGCATCGCCGCGATCGCGCGCCGCGCCTACCGGCTGATGGAGTGCACCGGCTACGGCCGGGTCGATCTACGAGTTCCGGAGTGCGGCGAGCCGCAGGTCCTCGAGGTCAACCCGAATCCCGATCTCTCTCCGGACGCGGGCCTGGCGAAGGCCGGCCGCGCCTCCGGGCTGGGTTATACCGGGCTCATTCGCGCCATCGTCGAGGCAGCCCTGGAGCGGCATCGAAGCTCCGAGGCACCGCGCGCGGGCGCCGTCGAAACGCAACGCATCAAGAATCCGATTTCCAGGACCACCAGAGGGGACGAGCCATCCACCGGGAGAATCCGGACATCACCCCGAGGAAGGAGTGACACCATCAGCCATGGCTGAAGAATGGAAGCAACTGCTCGCCAAGAGCATCGACTCGCCAGAGCAACTCAAGCAGCTCTCCGAGAACATCCCCCAGGACATCGAGAAGGTCACGAAGGCCTATCCGGTTCGCATCAACCCCTACTACCTCTCGCTCATCCAGCGCGAGGGCGATCCCATCTGGAAGATGTCCGTCCCCGAGATGATCGAGATCTCGGACGACTCGGGCCTCGACGATCCCCTCTCCGAGGAAGACAACAGCCCGGTGCCCGGTCTGACTCACCGCTACCCCGACCGGGTCCTCTTCTACGTCACCAGCGTCTGCGCGATGTACTGCCGTTTCTGCACGCGCAAGCGCAAGGTCGGCCACGACCCGGTGCGCAAGAAGGACCTGGAGGCCGGTCTGGCCTACATTCGCAGCCATCCGGAGATCCGCGACGTCATCATCAGCGGCGGCGATCCGTTCATGCTGACCGACGGGCCGCTCGAGTACGTGCTCAAGTCGTTGCGCGAGATCCCGCACATCGAGATCATCCGCATCGGCACGCGAATGCCGGTCGTGCTGCCTCAGCGCATCACCGAGAACGTCTGCAACATCCTCAAGAAGTATCACCCCGTCTTCATCAACACCCACTTCAACCACCCCGCCGAGATCACTCCGGAGTCCCGCAAGGCCTGTGAGATGCTCGTCAACGCGGGCGTTCCCGTGGGAAACCAGGCGGTGCTGCTCAAGGGCGTCAACGACGATCCGCTCGTGCTCAAGGACCTGTTCAAGAAGCTCCTGACGATGCGCGTGCGACCCTACTACCTGTATCAGGCCGACATCGTCAACGGCGCCAACCACTTCCGCACCACCGTCGAACGCGGCATCGAAGTGATCGGCTCCCTGCGCGGACACACCTCCGGCTTGGCCGTTCCGCAGTACGTCATCGACGCCCCGGGCGGTGGCGGCAAGATCCCCTTGCTGCCCGAGTACGTCGTGCGCCGGGACAACAAGGAAGTGGTGCTGCGCAACTACGCAGGCAAGGAGTACCGCTACCCCAACCCCAACCCCGAGCACCCGCTGGGCGTGCACACGCCCTACATGCCCGCGCAGCAGCAGGAGCCCATGCAGATGGACGGCTGCGGCTCGCAGGCCGGCGACGAGAACACCTCGAGCGTCGTCGGCCTCGACGAGGCGGTCATCGCGCGCCTCATCGAGGAGGCCCGCTCCAGCATCTTCATCGATCAGGGTTGATTGCGGGCTTCACCTGCAACCCAGGACAGGTATCACAGAGACACAGAGACCCAGAGAAGTGTCTGGTTCTCCTGGCATCAACTCCCCCTCTGTGTCTCTGTGTCTCTGTGTCTCTGTGATTGGTTGACTTCGTCCGACGTCGGATCTTCCCGCTTCATGGCGCCGACGTCGCCGAAGGTCATCCCGAAGGTGTGGCTGAACGCGGCGAAGGTCGCGGCGCCCAGCGCCACGGCGAACCACAGCGTCAGGATCCTCACCAGCAGCGTCGCTGCCGCGGCTATCCCGCGCGGCACCGCGAAGAGCGTCACCGTCAGGCCCGCGAGCCCGGCCTCCGCCGCGCCCAGGCCGCCGGGCAGCATCGAGAGCGCGCCGATCAGCGTGCTGAACGAGTAGACGAAGATGGCCCCCAGCAGCGGAGGTGTCACCGAGGCGGCGGCGCCCTCCGGTCGCAGCCCCTCGAAGATGGCCCAGAAGGCCACGCCCTCGGCGGCCCACGCCGGGATGCTGACCAGGGTCCCGAGCGCGAGCGGCGCCGGTGCGAGCAGGGCCGACATCGATTCGTAGGCCTCGTGCAGCTTGTGCGCAAACCGCTCGACGACCGGAAGCCGGCCGCAGAGGTCGATGCCCCACAGTGCCAGGCGGCGCGACGAGAGGGCGACGACACCCAGGAGGGTGACGACCGCCGCCGCCAGCAGCGCCCGCTCGCCGTAGTGCAGGGTGGCGGCGCCGGCCATGCTCAGCACCAGCAGGGCGACGACGTCGGTGATGCGCTCGGCGAGCACGACCGGGGCGGTGACGCGCATCTTGACGCCCACCATCCGCTTGAGGAGGTAGGCCTTGACCACCTCGCCGAGCTTGCCGGGGGTGACCGCCATCATGAAGCCGCTGAGGTAGATCGCCAGGCTGCGTCCGACCGGAACCTTAACGCCGACAATATGGAGGTAGTAGTGCCACTTGGCGAAGCGGAAGGCATAGTTGGTCAACGCGAGCGCCAGGATGATCGGCAGCAGCCCCAGGTGCAGCGACTTCAGCGCGGCCAGCGTGGCGGTCAAGTCCAGGAACCAGCCCATCGCGGCGAAGACCGCGAGACCTGCCAGGGCCGACAGCAGCAGCTTGACGGGGAATGACATCCGGCTGCGAGGATAACCGACGCCGGCCGCGGAAGACAGGGGTTGCGCTTCGGCGGCGAGTGCAGTTACCTGTCTGCGCCATCAACCCTGTCACAGGAGCGCTGCCTCATGTTCCTTCTCCGCCCGAACCAGTGGTTACTCGCGGTCGTCGCCGTCGCCTTCCTCTCGGCCCTGGCCTTCTCCGCCGAGCAGGCGCCGGCCAGCCCGGAGCCAACCGACGCCAAGGGGCCGGCCACCGCGACGCCCGCGACGCCGTTGCCCGAAGGTCATCCTCCCATCGACGCAGCGCCCGATTCGACGCTCCCGGAAGGTCATCCTCCCATCGACGCGGCGCCCGATTCGACGCTCCCGGAAGGTCATCCTCCCGTCGGCGGAGCACCGGCCGCCGCCGGCTCGGGCAGCTCGATGGAGACCCCGGCCTCGGCCCCGGCCCCGGCGACTCCCGCCGGCTCCGGATCGGCGATGGAGGCCCCCAAGGCCAAGCCGGTCGAGCTGAGCAAGGACGGTCTGCTCGAACTGGACGAGATCAAGCTGAAGCCCCCGAAGGGCTGGACGATGGAGCAGCCGGCCTCCGAGATGCGGAAGGCCCAGTTCGCCATCCCCAAGGCCAGCGGCGATCCGGAGGACGGCCAGGCCGCCATCTTCTACTTCGGGCCCGCGGCCGGCTCGGTCGAAGCGAACGTCAAGCGCTGGTGCGAGCAGTTCGAGCAGCTCGACGGCAAGTCCTCGGAAGAGGTCGCCAAGCGTGAGCAGGTGAAGGCCGGCAAGATCGACGTCACCCTCATCGATCTCTCCGGGCACATGAAGTCGCCGATGGCCCCCATCACCCCCGGCCCCACCAAGGACAACTACCGGCTGCTGGCGGCGATCATCGAGGCGCCGTCCGGCCCCTGGTTCGTCAAGGCGACCGGACCGGCCAAGACCATGGAGGCCTCCGCGAAGGAGTTCCGCGAGTTCGTCCTCAGCGTCCAGGCCAAGTAGCCGGGCGTTCGACCCGCAAGGATGCGTCACCCCCGGGAGAGCCCGCTTTCCCGGGGGTGGCTTGTCGTGCGAGGGGATGGCCGCCGGACTAGCCGGGCTCAGTCGCCGCCGCCGTCGCAGTCCTTGGGCGGCTGGCAACTGTCTTCCGAGCAGGCGTCGGGCAGGAACAGGAACAGCAGCACGTAGATCAGGAACCCGTGGTTCCCGGTCAGCGCGAGCAGCACGAACAGCAGTCGCAGGAGCACCAGCGGGAAGCCCGTGCGGGCGTTGAGCGCCACGCAGACGCCCAGGAAGCGTCGTCCCTTCTGCCGCCGGCACCACTCCAGGCGATTGGCGAGCCAGCAGCCGAAACCACCCAGGTTCTGGCGCAGGTAGGCCACCCGGTCAAGTACCGTCAGGCAGCGGGGACACTTGATGATGCCGGCCTTGACGATCTCCCGGCAATACGGACATTCGACGAGCGGTTCTTCCATGGAACTCCTCCGTTGGCGAGTCTCGATGACCGGGGTGGCACCCCGGCGACCAGGGAAGTGCTGGGTTACAAGGAGTCTGCCGGACCGGGACGGCACTTCCGCCGCAAGGCCCGGCCGGGGCCCCACTCGACTCTACCTCAAAGCCCCAGCGCCTGGATACGGTAGGCCCTGACCTTGTACTGGCCGTCCTCCAGTTCCATCGCCACCGTCAGCGTTGCGAGGCCGAAGTCGTGGAAGAGCGTGTACTCGAGCAGTTCGTACGGCTTCCCGGCGGGTCTCGAGGTGAAGCTCGAGAGCACCCAGTTGCCGATCTTTCCCTTCCGGGTCAGCAGGTTCTTGAAGATGCCGTCGAACTCCTGCTGCTTGTGGCTCTTCTTCAGGGAAGACTTCACGCATGTGGCGTAGGCTTCCGTGGTATTGCCCGCCTGCACGAGCTTGAGGAAGGCGTCGGCCGAGACCTTCGTCTTCTCGCGGATCTCCCTGACCTGCAGGTAGGGCAGCAACCCGGTCGCCATCATGCAGACGAAGAGGGCGATCGCGATCTGGAGCATGCGCTTCCGGCGCACGGCCCGGGCCCGGTTCTGCTGGACTTTGCTGAAATCCATGGAATGCGAGCTGGCTAGCGCGTCGATGGGATGGTCCGCAGCACCGATGGAACCACGTGCTCGACGAGCGACTCGCCCCGGCTGTTCTTCGTGACCGGTGGCAGGAGGTCGCCCTTCGAGGCCGGCGCGGGCGGCACCTCGAACGAGCAGGACCTGACCTGTCGCGAGCCGTCCGGATACTCGATGGTAGCCCCGGCGAAGAAGGTCCGAGGGGCCAGGTCGGGCAGGCGAACCGTGACGGTGAGTTCCGCCGTGGTCCTGGCCGAGACGGCACCTGACCAGGTCAGCGGTCCTCCCTCCGGGGCCACGCCCGCCGGCAGCAGCCAGGTCAAACGCAGGAGCGGCGCATCCACTCTCGGGATGGCCTGCAGCCGCAGCCGCACCGGCAGGCCGGCGGAGATCGGGTCGAGCGTCGAGAGCCGGACGTCGACCGGCGCTTCGGCCTTGGGCGCGGAGGCCAGGTCCGCGGCGGGAGTCAGGAACGCGCCGATAGCCAGGAGAAGGATCGAGAATCGGAACATGGTCGCACCTTCGGAGGCAGGTCCGGCGCCACGCGTGGCCCCGGGGCTGCGACGCCCGGAAAAAGGGCGATCGTCGGGCGGCCTTCCTCCAGAAATCACGATGCATCATCGCGGCCCGAATGGCCACTGGCCAGCGCTTGCGACTCGTGTCGGCCGGAGCGTGCCGGTCGGCCCGAAAGCGCCTTCCGGGTGGTATGATGCAGGGGCCGGTGGCTCTGCCGGCGGTCTTCGTCCATGCAATTCGAGCGTCTCGGGCCCTACAAGATCGTCGACCGAATCGGCGCCGGCGGCATGGGGGAAGTCTTCAAGGGGGTCCACGAAGAGACGGGTCAGGTCGTGGCGGTGAAGCTCCTCCAGATCGGGGAGGAGGACGACCCGCAGCTGATGAAGCGGTTCCGCCGCGAGATCGTGAGCGCGGGCCGGCTGAGCCACGACAATATCGTCCGCGTTTACGACAGCGGCGAGCAGGAAGACCACATCTGGTATGCGATGGAGTTCATCGACGGGGCGTCGCTCTCCGAGATGCTCTCCGGGCCCGAACCGCTGCCGGTTGCCAGGACGCTCGCCATCGGCCGGGACGTCTGCAAGGCGTTCACCTACATGCACTCGCGCGGCTTCGTCCACCGCGACATCAAGCCCGGCAACATCATGGTCACCAAGGAAGGGGTGGCCAAGCTCGTCGACTTCGGACTGGTGAAGTCGCGTTTCGCCACCAACATCACCGTCACCGGCGTCATCATCGGCACCCCGGCTTTCATGTCGCCCGAGATGCTCACCGGCCGGGATACCGACTTCCGCAGCGACATCTTCCAGCTCGGGCAGGTGCTCTACAAGGCGCTCTCGGGCCGCCATGCCTTCGACGGCTCCGACAGCTTCGAGATGGCCTCCAACTGCGTCTCGAAGCCTCCACATCCGCTGGTGACGCTGAATCCCAAGATCTCTCCCGCGCTCGAGGCGGTGATCTTCGCCTGCCTGGAGAAGCAGCCGGACGAACGCTATCAGTCGGCCGCCGACCTCGCCAACGACCTGCGCCGGGTCGAGAAGGGGCTCAAGCCGAACGGCACCGGACGCAAGCCGATTCCCTCCTCGCCGACCCAGCCGAGCCCGGTCTCCGCGACGGTGCCCACGCAGGTGATGCGGGTCCAGCAGGTCGGTCCGTCGTGGGTGGCCATCGCGGGAGGGGCCGCCGCCCTGCTCCTCCTGCTCGTCGGCATCGCGGCCCTGCTCTCCTGGCGCGGCCCGGCGGGGCAGGGCTTTCGTAACCTCAAGATTATCCCAGGCCTGCGGATGGCCCGGGTGACCTGGGAGAGCGAATCGACCTACGCCACGCGCGCCGTCTTCCGGCCGGCCCGCACGGAGGACGAGTCGGCGGGTACCGAGGTCGTCAATGGGGAGGAGACCGAGGCGTCGAGGCACTCGCTCGACCTGCGGGGCCTGGAGCCCGACACCGAGTATCAGTTCTCGATCCTCTACCCCGACCGGACCTCGTCGCTCCCCCAGCTGTTCAAGACCGAGAGCCCGGGTCTGGTGTCGACCGCCTTCACCGCGGCGCCGGAGGGCGGCCTGAGGTTCGTCTTCTCGACCCTGGCGAAGACCAGGGCCTCGGTGCGCTATGGCCACGGCGTTTCGGTCGAAGCCTCTCCCGCCACGTTCGCCACGAGCCACCAGGCGGTGCTGGCCGGCGCCGACGTCTTCAGCGAGGATACCGTGCTGGTCCAGTGCACCAACGCCCTTCAAGAGAGCTGGACGGCCAATCCGGTGCCGATGCCCAGCGCGCGGACTCTCGCGCGAGACCTCGGACGGGCGCTCGACTCGGCCCAGCCCCGGATCATGGGCGCGCTCGCGGCGATCGAGAAGGCCGAGCGCAAGCACAAGCTCAAGCCCGAACTGGTGAAGAACGTGCTCCCCTCGGCCGTCACCGACTTGATGGCGCGATTCAGTCCGATGGGGCCGGTCTTCTTCTCCTCGGGCCGGGTGACGCTCGACGAGAAGATCGGCCTCTACCGGCCCCTGCTGGTACTCGACGCGCTCGATCTGAGGGCGGCCCGGGCCGGACTGCCGTTCGACTCCGGGGCCCGGGCGCTGCTGAGCCCCGAGTTCGGCCTGGCCAAGGAGCCGCGGCTGGCCGATACCGAGAAGTACCTGTTCAACGATGAGACGCTGCTCGTCGGGGCCTCCCTGAGCGCGGCGGAGGCCGATGCGGCGGCCACGTTCGGCAAGACGGCGCCCCGCGTTTCCGTGAGGTTCAATCTCTCGGGAGTGGCCGTCGTGAAGAAGGCCGAGCTGACGGCCCGCGTGATGTGGGAAGACGAGTTCCTCTTCGACGACGAGCTGGCCGTGCAGGTCAACGGGACCCTCGAGCTGGTGATGCGGGAGCCTCCGAAGTCCAGGCTCGGCCCCCGGATCATCACCTTCGTGCACGGCTTCGACCCGCGGGCCCTGGCCGAAGGCGCCAACGAGTTCGTGTTGACGCTGCGGCCGCTGCCCGGGTTCCGTTCCATCACGAAGCTGCTCGTGAAAGAAGTGGTCCTGCGGCTGGAGCGGTGAGGGCGGGGGAAATCGACCTCGGCGACCTGTCGGCGGCCTTGCCTCCGATAGGCTCCCGGTACCTTTGCTCACCCCAGCTTGGTTCGCAGCACGCGGAAAAAGTCGGAGTCGGGGAAGCGCACCAGGTGGGTGTAGTGGCGCGAGCGCCGGATCTGCACCGTGTGCGAGGAGTCGAGGGTGCAGGTCGACTGCCCATCCACGGTCAGGCACAGTCCGCGGGTGGCTTCGGCATCCTCGACGTCGGTCGCGGTGTGGGCGCGGAACGAGATGTCGAGGACGTCGGCCGCGTCGATGACGAGGCTGCGCCCGTAGAAGCGGTGCGGGCAGATCGGGCAGACCAGCAGCACCCGCACGTCGGGTTTCACGATCGGCCCTCCGGCGGAAAGGGAGTAGGCGGTCGAGCCGGTCGGCGTGGAGACGATCACCCCGTCGCCGGGGAAGCTGTCGAGGTACTCGCCGTTGAGGGTGAGTTCGTAGCGCAGAATGCGGCTGATGTCGCGCTTGACCACCGCGTCGTTGAGGCCCAGGTAGCTCGCGACCTGGCGGCCTCTGCGCCGCACGCGGACGTCGATCATCATCCGGGCCTCGACGTGGAACTCGCCTCGCAGGAGCCGCTCGAAGCCGTCGAAGGCCTGCTGCGGTGACAGCTCGGTCAGAAAGCCCATCGTGCCGCGGTTCACGCCGAGCAACGGCACTCCCGTCCGGGCCGCGTACCGCGCCGCGTGCAGAAGCGTGCCGTCACCGCCGACCGCCACCAGCAGGTCGATCTGGCGGATCAGCTCGTCCATCGGCGCCAGGCGCGGGCCGCTCGCGAGCGTCGCGCCGCACTGAGCCTCGAGGGTGACCTCGACACCGTGCTGCTGCAGCCAGCGCGCGAGAGCGCCGGTCAACTGCGAGGCCAGGCGGTTCTTGACGTAGAAGACCAGTCCGATCCGGCGGGGCGGCTGGCTCGGTAGCCGCTTGCGCGGCGGCCTCACCTCGGACCTCCCGTAGTCGAGGCCGTGGTGGCGGCGGCCGGGCCGGCGGCGGGCGCGCGCGACGTGGTCGAGGCCGCGGCGCGCAGTTCCGCCTCCAGATCGCGCGTCAGGCCGTGCTTGGCCAGCCGCGCCAGCTCTCGCGAGAGCAAACCTCCCAGGCCGGAGTCTGGCTTTGCCGCGAGCGTCTCGGCCTCGGCCAGCGCCTCGGTGACGCGGTCGGTGTCGAACAGCAGCAGCGCGTGCTGGTACCGGGCGAAGGCGTCGCCGGGACTGGCTGTCAGCTCTTGCTCCAACAGCGACAGGGCGTCCGCCGAGCGGCCCTGGGCGCGAAGCGTGTAGATCAGGCGGCTCCGAAGCCCGCTCTCGCGTGGATACTTCTTCACCAGGTCGCGCAGGAGAAAGGCCGCCTCGTCCAGCGCCCCCTCGTGGAGGTGCTTCGAGATCCGGTTGTTGCCAGCCTCGAACTCGCTCACCGCCGTGGCCAGGGCGGCGACCTTCCCGTGGCCGCCCCCCACTTCCAGGACGCCGTCCTTGTCGAGCTGCGTGCCTGGAAAGGCCGACAGGTCGAACTCGTCGGGGAGCAGGTGCTCGGCCTGCAGCTTGGCCAGATCGAGTGACTTCATCTGTTCTGTCTTCTTGCGCCCGGTGTTGTAGGCCTTCACCGCGCCCTCGAGCGCCCTTCCGAGATGGAGGGCGCGTACCTTCGTCGCCAGTTCGTCACCCTGCGGCGCGGTCGTCGGGGGGGCGGCCGGCGCGGCCGTGGAGGCCGGCGAGGTGCCGGTCGTCGAGGCCGTGGCGGTTGCGGGCGCGGCCTCGCTGGTCGAGGTCGTCGCCGCTGCGGCGGCGCGCGAGACAAGCAACCGCTCGACCTCCTGGACAGTCCATGCGCGCTCGGAGTTGGGCTCGAGCCGCATCGCCTCGCGGGCGTACATCTGCGCGTCCAGAAGGTTGTTCAGCCGAAGTTCGACCTGGGCCGCGTCCGACAGCAGCTGGGGATTCGACGGATCGTGTAGCAGCCCGAAGACCAAGATCTGCCGCGCCCGGGTCAGCCGGTTGTGGGCGAGATAGAAGCGGCCCAGCTCCAGGAAGCTGCGGATGGTGCTCAGGTTGGCACCCTGGCGGATCAACTCCACGGACTTCAAGGGCTTGAGCTGGGGCGAGGGCGCGGCGGCCCGGACCGCCGGGCTCGCCAGGCCGGCGATCAGAAGGAGCAGGACGGCCGCCTGGCGGCTGAACGGGGGATGCGAGACGGTCCGGGTCGGAGAGTGGCTGCGCATGTGGAGTGTAGGGGGCTTGCGGCTCGTTCCGGTAGGACGGCCGATCTGGCCGGGTTCCCCGTCCGCGAGGTTGCGAGCCTCGCTCGACGGGTCATGCAGATCATACCAGCCTCGGCAGGAATCGACTGAACGTTCGCGTAGAGTCGCACAGAGTTCCTCGGATGGTCTCGAAACTTGTTCGAATCGGGCTCATGTGGTATCCTGTCGCACTGCCGCCGGACCCCTAAGGCCGGGGCAGCTCACATGCCGATGGAGAGTCGGGGGGAATTTGGCTCGAACGGCAGACCAAGGAGAGCTGGTAAATGCTAGAGGCACTGGGAATCGTCTTCATCCTGCTGAGTTCCGTGGGCGTCAGCTACCTCCTGATGTTCTCGGTGTTCAAGCTCATCCAGATGCTGCAGACCCGCGTGGGGAGCCCGGTTCAGCAGTAGGCAATCGCCAGGGGGGAAGCCCGGCGGGCCCGGGACGAACGAACGACGAGATGGCCGGCACGAAGCCGGCCATCCATCATTCCGGCGGGGGGAAGACGCGAGACGAGGGGGAGCAGCTGGATCCTCTGCTAGGAGAGTCGTCTCAAGGCGCAGGGTTGCGATGGTGCACGAAGTTGGCCAATCACAGAGACACAGAGACACGGAGACACGGAGGGGGAGTGGATGAAAGGCGGGTCAAACACCACCCTGTGCCTCCGTGTCTCTGTGTCTCTGTCGGACGGGGCGTCGACTCTCGCGAGAAGGCGCTCAGACCGTCAGCAGGAACCCGAAGAAGACCAGCCCGCCGAGGATGAACGCCGTCACCGCGAACTCCAGGATGCGGTCGTTGCTCGGAGTGTCGAGGACCATCGAGGGATAGATGGCTGGGGCGGCCGCCAGGGTCTTGAACCACATGTCGGCGGCGGGATGCCTCGGGGCCGGGGGAGCGCTGGCCAGGGGCGCGGGCGTGGCCGACGACTTGCTCTGCGTCGGGGCAGGCCGGAAGGCCACGTGGGTGGCCGGTTCGCCCTGCGCGGCCTGGGCGGCCTTCTGGGCCGACAGGGTCTTGGCCAGCATCTGCGTGATGGTCGGCTCGCCGGGGCTGACCTCGAGCGCCCGGGTGAACTCCTTGATGGCGCCGTCGAACTTGCGTTCGCGGATCAGTTCCTTGGCGCGGATGAAGTGCTGGTAGACGACCTTCTGGGCGTAGCGTGCCTGCGCGTCCGCATCGGTCCGGGGGCCGGCCGCGCGGGGAGCCGCCGCCTTCGTCGTGGGCTGGGCTGCCGCGGGTGGCGGGGTCGCCGCGCCGAGAGGCTCGACCCGGCCAGGCAGTCGTCCTCCGCAGAAGGTGCAGAAGCGGGTCTGATCCTGGTTCTCCGACTGACAGCGCTTGCAGATGACCATGTGACGTCTCCCGTGGTGTGGCTGAGTGCTTCGACTGGTGGTTTGGCTGGAGGGCGGGCCCGGAGCGCGCTGGGGGGCCTACCCAGGGAAGGCTATGGCGTCCGTGCCGCCCCCCCCCGCGAGAGGGGGCGGCGCGGGAGGCGGGTGCTCAGAGGGGAATCTCGAATTCGAGCAGGGGGCCGACGCCGAACTTGGACAGCATCTGCATCTTGCCTTCGAGGAGGCCCACCCGCTCCTTCATGCT
>CAZSVK010000140.1:225-12920 GCA_964610245.1 uncultured bacterium | reverse complement strand
CCCGTCGCCAGCACGAGCTTCAGGTATTCGCCGTTGGTGACCTCGCCGCGGTCGATGAAGAACGGCGCGACGAACAGGCGCCTGCTCGGCCGCTCGTCCTCTTCGCCGTCGTCGGAGCCCATCGTGAACTCGCCGCCCTCGACGTAGACCATCCAGTCGAGTTCCCCGCGAGGGGCCGTCTGCTCCGTTCGCTCGCCGTTGGTCCCGCTGATCTCCTGCAAGTTGCCGAGGTAGACCCTCAGCGTGCCGCCCACTTCGAGCGAGCACGTCAGGTCTTCGTCGCGCAGCCGGCCTTCCACTCGTTTTCCACCCGAGAGCGTCAGCCTCGTGCGGGTCTCGACGTCTCCGAAGATCTCTACCCGGGCGACGTCGGCGCTGCGGATCTCGACCGTTCCGTAGGCCGACAGCACCACCAGCTTCGGATTCTCGACCCGGCCGGTCAGAACGTCGCCGTTGCGGAACTGGAACCTGTGCAGCCCGGGCGAGGCTTGCCCGGAAGGCAGGTTCAGGGCGATGTTCTTCACCTTCTCTTTTCTCAGGTGGACGATCGCCCCGCTGCGCTCCCGGAAATCTATCTCCGGAGTTACCACGAAGCCGCTCACGCGGTCTTCATTCCGCAAGACGACGCCCTCGATGCCCTGGCCCGTCGGGTCGAGCATCACGGAGCTGAGGTCATCCCGCTTCAGGTTGAGCATGGCGTAGGGCGTCTGGATGCCGAACCGCTCGTTCAGCACGGTGCCGATCAACTCTTTGCCGTCGAGCAGGGTCAGCACGTTGAGCGAGTCGGCGCGCGCCGGACCGGCGGTGGCTCCGAGCACCGCCAGGAGCCCGAGCACCGCTGCCAGCCTCTGGATGGTTCGTCGTGTCATCGTGCCGTTCCTCAGATGTCGAGGTTCCGGGCTTCCTTCGCGTACTGTTCGATGAACTCGCGCCGGGGGGCCACCTGATCGCCCATCAGGATGCTGAACAGGCTGTCGGCCTCGATGTCGTCGTCGAGCTTCACCTGGAGCATCTTGCGGTTCTCTTTCTTCATCGTGGTCTCCCAGAGCTGCTCGGGGTTCATCTCGCCCAGACCTTTGTAGCGCTGGATGCTGAGCCCCTTCTTTCCGCAGTCTTCCAGGATATCGATCAGAGACAGGAACGAGAGCGCCTCTTCGGGCTCCCGATCTCCCATCTTGACGATCAGCGGCAGCCGGTACTGGCCGAGACCGGTGCTCTCTCGCAGCCGGTGCATCCCGTCGAAGCCGAATTCGACCACGTCCTCGGCGTCGATCACTTCTCGCAAGTTCGCCCCGTCGATGCGGCTCTCGAGCACGAGCTGGCAGTGCCCCGAGGGTTCCTCGCTCTCGACCGACGTCTTCACGTCGAGCCCTCTCTCCTTGGCGGTCGCCGCGAGCTGAGCGCCGTAGGCGGTCAGGACCGCTTCATCCTTGAGCGCTTCGCTCAGCTTCTCTTCCATCTGCAGGAACGAGTCGGCGAGCAGCGCCAGCAGGTTCTTGCGAGCCAGCTTCACGTAGAACTTCTTCAGGTGCGACAAGCTCTTGTAGAGGGTCGAGACCTGGCTCTTCGTGTACATCCCGGGGATCGCGGAGCCCTTGCCGGTGAGCTGCAGCTCGGCATCGAGGTTGCGAGCGATGAAGTCGACCATCTCGTCCTCGGTGTTGATGTAGGTCTCGCTGCGGCCCTTCTTCACCTTGTAGAGCGGCGGCTGGGCAATATAGATGTGGCCAGCCAGGATCAGCGGCTTCATGTACCGGTAGAAGAACGTCAGCAATAGCGTCCGGATGTGGCTGCCGTCGACGTCGGCATCCGTCATGATCACGATCTTGTGGTACCGGAGTTTCGCGATGTCGAAGTCGTCTTCGCCGACGCTCGTGCCGAGGGCCATGATGAGGATCTTGATCTCTTCGCTCGAGAGGATCTTGTCGAGCCGCGCCTTCTCGACGTTGAGGATCTTGCCCTTGAGCGGGAGGATGGCCTGGTAGGTGCGGTCGCGCCCCTGCTTCGCCGAGCCGCCGGCGCTTTCACCCTCGACCAGGAACAGTTCGCACGAGGCCGGGTCGCGCTCCGAGCAGTCGGCCAGCTTTCCGGGCAGCGACGATGAATCGAGCACGCCCTTGCGGCGCGTCAGTTCCCGGGCCTTGCGGGCCGCCTCGCGTGCCTGCGCCGCCACGAGCGCCTTCTCGACGATCTTCGCGATGACGTCGGGGTGCTCCTCGAAGTAGTAGTTGAGCTGCTCGAGCACCATCGATTCGACGAAGCCCTTCACGTCGTTGTTTCCCAGCTTCGTCTTCGTCTGGCCCTCGAACTGCGGGTTCGGCAACTTCAGGCTGAGTACGGCCGTAAGACCTTCGCGGACGTCGTCGCCGCTGAGGTTTACCTCTTTCTTGATCTTGAAGAAGCTGGCGTTGTTCTTGATGTAGTCGTTGATGCCGCGGGTCAGCGCCGCCTTGAGCCCGATGAGGTGCGTGCCGCCTTCCTTCGTGTTGATGTTGTTCACGAAGCTGAGCAGCGTCTCGGAGTAGCCGTCGTTGTATTCGAGGGCCAGCTCCAGCTCCATCCCGACCTCTTCCTTCTTCTTCGAGATGTAGATCGGCTCGTGGTGCAGCGAGGTCTTCGACTTGTTCAGGAACTTGACGAACTCGACGATGCCGCCCTGGTACTTGAAGTCGTGCCGCTTGCCGGTCGCCTCTTCCAGGATGCTGATCCTGACGCCGCTGTTGAGGAAGGCCAGCTCGCGGAGCCGGTTCGACAGAACGTCGAAGTTGAACGTCGTCTCGGTGAGGATCAACCCGTCGGGATAGAACCGGACGTGCGTTCCGTGCCGGTTGCTGTCTCCGACCGGCAGCACGTCGACCTCCGGAATGCCGCGAGCGTAGGTCTGGTGGTAAACCTTTCCGTTTCGATGCACCCACACGAGCAACTTGCTCGAGAGGAAGTTGACGACCGAGACGCCGACGCCGTGGAGACCGCCCGATACCTTGTAGGCGCTCTTGTCGAACTTGCCTCCGGCGTTCAGCTTCACCATGATGACTTCGAGGGCCGGGCGCTTCTCCTTGACGTGAACGTCGACCGGGATGCCGCGCCCGTTGTCGATCACGCTGCAGGAGCCGTCCAGGTGCAGGATGACCTCGACGTCGCTGCAGTGGCCCGCCAGCGCCTCGTCGATCGAGTTGTCGACCACCTCGTAAACCAGGTGGTGAAGACCGTCGATGCCCGTCGAGCCGATGTACATGCCCGGGCGTTGCCGGACGTGCTCTCGGCCTTCGAGGACCTGGATTGCCCCGGCGTCGTAGGTGCTCGCAGAGGAACTCAGCTCTGTCGCCGCGGGGGCGTGATCGTCGCTGCCGTTGCCCGGCTTGTCGTTGTCCGTCATCTATTCTTCCTCCAGGAATGCTTCGGGGCGCAGCCGCTCAGTCGAGCTTGCGCTCGCTGCGTGCCAGCTCCGCCCTCGCGGCCAGCCGGAGCACGTTTCGCAACAGCTCCCGCAGGTCGCTATCTTCCACCTTGTCCACTGTCTCGCGGATCCGCGCCTCGACGCTCTCCGGCAGGGGGCCCTGCCCGGTCTCGACGTCCGGCGCCGGTCTGGGGTCGCGAGCCGCGGTCCGCGTCCGCCGCCCGCCCTTCACGAGCTGGAACTCCAGCCGCTCGATGCCGGTTTCCGGCGCCCGTTCGGCGAGGTTCCGCAGCAACGCCTCTTCCATGAAGCGCGCTTCCTGCAGCCAGCTCGAGGAGCTGCTCTGGATGACGAGGGTGCCGCGCTTGACCCTGACCGGAGTCAGGTGGCCACACAGGTTCTCCCCGACAATCGAGGTCCAGACAGCGACGACCCGGGCGCAGACGGCCAGCTCGGGCCCATCTTTCCCCAGGGTCGCCAGCGTACCCGGCATCATCTTCTGCACCATCACCGGATGGCGTCGATGTTTCCTCTTGTCACCCTGTACTCGCGGCATTCCTCGGATTCGAATTCCTTTCTGATGGTCGGGTCGGTGCCTGTGCAGAGGAGCTGGGCCGTTCGTGGCAGCCAGCCGATCATGCGGCGTCTCCGTTCATGATCCGTCTCGCTGAACACGTCGTCGAGCAGCAACAACGGCGGCTCCTGGCGCCCGGCCCGCACGGCCGTCCACTCGGCCAGTCTCAGCCGTAACAGCACGTCCTTGAGCTGCCCCCGGGAGGCGGTGCGCCGCACCGGCCAACCCTCGAGCTTGATCGTCAGATCGTCTCGATGCGGTCCGATGCCGGTCGTCCTGGTGCGCAGATCCTCTTCCTGCCGGTTCTCGTAGCCCCGCTTGTACCAGGCCCCGAGTTCCGTCGTATCGAAGCTGGCCGGACTGCCGCCGGATACACCGCTCAACCGGTACTCGACCTCGAGGAGTTCGACCTCGGAGTCCTTCGGCAAGTCGCCGAGCGCCTGGTTGAGCATCTCCAGCGCGTCCATCCGGGAGCGAACCAGGACCGCCGAGGCCCTTGCGAGCTGCTCCGAGATGACGCCCAGTTCCCGGCCGCTCTTGCCTCGGGAGAGCAGCGCATTCCGGCTTCTCAGCAAACGTTGCCAGGCCGAGTACAGCGTGAGGTGCTTGACCGACAGCTCCAGGCAAAGCATGTCGAGGAAGCTCCGCCGCAGAGCCGGCGCCCCGAGCAGCAGCTCGAGATCGGTGCTCTCCTGGAAGATGCACGGCACGAACTCGTAGAGCTGGCTGACCCGTTGCAGCTTCTGCCCATCGAGCGATACCTCTCTGGCGCCGACCGAATCGAGTCGCAGGTTCAGCTCGTGTGCCAGCCCCTGGCCGTCGTGGAATTCGCCGGCCACCTTGCAGCTCGACTCCCCGTGCCGGATGATGTCTCCTCGATTTCGCACCCTCTCCGAGCGTCCCCGGGCCAGGAGAGCAACGGCCTCCAGGAGGTTCGTCTTGCCCTGGGCGTTGGCGCCGACGAGCAGATTGACGCGCGTCTCCGGTCGCCAGTCGAGTCGCTCGTAATTCCGGAAGTTTGCGAGCTGCAACCGGTCGAGCTTCATTCACGCCAACTTCTCCCTGAGCCGGATGCGAAGTCGCTCGACGTTCTCCTTGAGGGTCGAATCGGTCTTGAGCTCCTCTTCGATCTTCGAACAGGAGTGGAGCACGGTCGTGTGGTCCTTCTTGCCGAAGGCATCGCCGATCTCCACGAGCGTTTTCCCCGCCAGATCGCGCGCCAGGTACATCGCAACCTGTCTCGGCACGACGATGCGCCGCTCGCGGCGCCGGCCGACAAGCTCGTCTTTCCGGATGCCGTAGAGGGCACAGACCTCGTCTTGCACCATCTGGATGGTGATCTCCTGAGGCTTCTGCGGGCCGGTGGTCGAGCGGAGCGTCTCTTCCACGAGCAAGAGGGAGAGCGGCAGCCCGAGCACGCTCGACTTCGCCACGACGGTGCGGAACACCGCTCGCAGCTCGCGGATGTTGCTCGACACTCGCTCGGCGATGTAGCGGATCACGTCGTCCGGAACGTTGACGTTCTCCTCGACGGCGCGTGACTTCAGGATCGCGATGCGCATCTCGAGATCGGGCGGCAACAGGTCGGCGACCACACCTGAGGCGAACCGGCTTCGCAGCCGCTCCTCGACCTTCTTCAGTTCGTTGGGCTGCTTGTCGCAGCTCAGGACGATCTGCTTGCGCGCCTGGTGCAGCTCGTTGAACGTGTGGAAGAACTCGTCCTGGATGCGCTCGCCAGATTCCAGGAATTGCACGTCGTCGATCAATAGGCAGTCGACATTCCGGTATCTGGCCCGGAACTTGCCCCAGTCCTTCTTGTTCTGGATGTGGTCGATGTACTCGTTGTGGAAGACCTCGCTCGAGACGTAGAGCACCCGGGCCTTCGGGTGGTTGCGCAGGATCTCGTGACCGATGGCCTGCATCAGGTGCGTCTTGCCGAGACCGACCCCGCCGTAGAAATAGACCGGGTTGTAGTTCTTGCCCGGGTTCATGCTGACCGACTTGGCCAGCGCGTGCGGATAGGCATTCGACTTGCCCACGATGAACGCGTCCATCGTGTACTCGGGGTTCAGGTTGGCGCTCTGAATTCCCGCCGCCGGATGCGGCTCGACCGAGGAAGCCGGCCGCGGCGCGCTCTCTTCGGACGCCGTCCGGCCGCCGGAGGCGTCTTCCTTCACCGAGTATTCCACCGAGGTCAGCTCCGGGTCGACGCCGGCGAGCGCCGTCGCGATTCGAGAAGAGAACTCGCGCGTGAGCTTGTCCTTCACGAAAGCGTTAGGCACCTGGACCACCAGGTGCTCGCCGCTCTTGCGGATCGCTTCGGTGTCGGCGAGGTAGGCCTCGAGAGAGGCTCCCTCCCCTTCCTCGCGGAGTTTTCGCACGACCTGCGTCCAGGCCTTGCGGGCTTCACTGTCCTTGCTCATCTAGCGCTCGATCTCCGGGAAATCCCCAGTTCTGTCCACATACCCACAGCCGCTTCGTTGCAGCTTCGGAGCCTGGAGTTTGGCTCTACCGCGCGCGCTTTGACCGCCGGACCCGATTTGCGGATCTCCTGTGGATATCCGCCGGGATCTTCACGTCTCCCCATTCGCTCCCCTGCGGCTCACGTCCAGTTCGCGTTGAATCCCCAGGAGACCGACCGGTCGACATGTGCTCTTTCACGGTTCTTTCTGCGCTTATCCACAGATCCCCAACCCTGATGATGATGGTGATGACCCATGACTCAGGGAACACCATCAGAGACTCTCTGGGGACCCGTGCGGAGAGGGCCAGAGGATACCACAGAGACACCTCCGGAAACAACCTTCCGGTCGCTTCCAGCCAAGGTTTTGCTTGACTCGAGAGACGCTCCGGAGTATAGTGCCGCACTCGACCCCATCAGTCCGTGGGGATTTCGTTTTTCTCGTCGCAAGGAGATTTCATGAAGAGGACCTATCAACCCCACGTACTCCGCCGGAAGCGGAATCATGGTTTCTTGAAGCGGATGGCCAGCCCGGGCGGGCGGAACGTCATCCGGCGCCGCATGCAGAAGGGCCGGAAGCGCCTCGCGCTCTGAGCCGGGATACGATCGTCTCGAAACCTCGGCTCCTCGAGCCGGGGCGAGCAGGCCAGGCGTGAAGGTAGCGACGCTCAGGCACACCCCGCAGATCCAGGCCCTCACACGACGAGGTGTCCGGGTCGTCCTGGAACGCTACGTGGTGTACTTCGAGAAGCTCGAGGCCGGCGAAGAGAGCGCGATCGCGATCCAGGTCTCGAAGAAGCTCGGAAATGCCGTCCGGCGGAACTACCTACGGCGCGTGATCAAGGAAACGTGCCGGCAGAACTTCCCGAGATTCACCCGCCCCGGACGGTTTGTTTTCATCGTCAGGATCCAGGGCCGCTCGGCGAACTTCTGGAGCACGAAGGAAGAGTTTGAACGCTTCTTCTCCCGAAATGGCTTCTTGCCAGTGCCCTGAAGAAGGCTTGCCGCTCATCCCGCGCGGGCGAAAGAGCGGGCCGGTTCGACAGGCCCTTCGAGCGGCGCTCCGAGGTTACCGGTACTGGCTCTCGCCTCTGTTCGGGCCCCGATGCCGCTTCGAGCCGAGCTGCTCGGTCTATGCCCTGGACGCTCTCGAGAAGCATCCCCTCGGCCGCGCACTGGCCAGAATCGTGTGGAGAGTGCTTCGCTGCCAACCCTGGTGCCGTGGCGGTTACGACCCCGCTTGAAACGCTCATGAATCGATCTCAATCTCTGCTGGCGCTCCTGATGATCGGCCTGGCCACGAGCTGCCTGGCTGTCGAACCCCTGCCGGCCGAAAAGCCGAGGACTTTCGATACCTCCCTCTACAAGGCGGAGGTGTCTCCTGCCGGGACCCTCACGGGCTTCGTCGTGAAGGCGTTCGACGACCCGCTCGTGAAGAGCAGCTTCAGCCAGAAGGGCGACACCGTCGCCAAGCGAGGCGGCCTCCTGGTCGGACCGATCGGAAAGATGTCCGCCGACGCCAGGGAGGCGACCACCGCGAGCACCGGGGGCGCGAGCGTCGCTCTGGATCCGACCGGGACGTGGCTGCCTGTCGGGGTGCAGGTCGAACGCAAGTACCGGTTCGCCGATGGAAGCTATGCCTTCGAGGTCGACGTCACCCTCAGGAACACCACGGGCAAGACGGTGCCGCTCACCTCGACGATGGGCGAGACCGTCATCTGGTTCGGGCCGGTGCTGCCCGTGGCCGGCTACGCCACCCACGAACTCATCGGGTTCAAGGATCCCAGCACGGTCGAGACCCTGAAGCTGCACGAGGAACCCCAGACGACCGCGCCCGGCCTGAAGTGGATCGGCGCCAGGGACAACCACTACTGCGCCGTCTTCCAGGAGAAGTCGAATCGCGGCAACTACGTCTACCGGACCATCCAGTGGCTCGACGAGAAGCAGAAGGATCAGCACGGGGTCATCCTGGGCTTCCGGTATCAGTACCCCGAACTCCGGGCGCACGAAGAGGCCGCCCTGAAGTTCCGGATCTACCTCGGCCCGAAGGTCGAGAACGACCTGGGCCTGGCGGGCTACGGCCTGATGTTCAACAACTGGGACGGCCTCACGGGCGGCATCGGGAAGCTGATGTTCCACACGCTGCAGATCTTCCACAAGATGACCGGCAGCTACGGCATCGCCATCCTGCTGCTGACGCTCCTGGTGAAGGTCCTGCTCCACCCGCTGAACATCAAGCAGCTCCGCTCGATGGCGAAGCTGCAGGAGATCCAGCCCAAGCTGCAGGAAATCCAGAAGCGGTACACCGACAAGCAGGAGCAGCAGGCAGAGATGCAGCGGCTCTACCTGGAACATAACGTCAATCCGCTGGGGGGCTGCTTTCCGATCTTGATCCAGATCCCCATCTTCATCGCTCTGTACAGCTGCCTGATGGGCGCCGTCGAGCTGAAGAAGGTGCGCTTCCTCTGGATGCCCGACCTGGCGCTGCCCGACCCCGTCGCGGTGCTGCCGATGCTCTTCGCGGGCAGCATCTACCTGTCGTCGAAGATGACGCAGAACACGGCGCAGGTCGACAAGACGCAGCAGAGCGTGATGCAGATCATGCCGATCCTGATGCTGGTGCTGATGGTCAACGTGCCGGCCGGCGTGATGCTGTACCTTGCGGGTCAAAGCCTCCTTTCCATCTTCGAGACGCGGATGAACCAGAAGCTGATGGCGGCCGAGAAGGCGCCCCTGGTCGAGAAGCCCGGCAAGAAGAAGCGGCGCGAGAAGAAGCCCTCGGAAGACAGCGAGCAGAAGCCTGCCTGAGTGCGGGCGAAGGCCGAGCGCGGGATGGATGGCCACCGACGACCGGGGTTGACGGCCGGTGACGACACGATCTTTGCTCGGGCCACGGGAGCGGGGCTCGCGGCCATCGCCATCGTTCGCCTGAGTGGCCCGAGAGCGCTCGAGATCGGACGCAGGCTCTTCCGCCGGCGAAATGGCAACGAGCAAGCGACCTGGCGGAGCCACCGGCTGGTTCCAGGGAGGCTCGTCGATCCGGAAACAGGCAGACCGCTCGACGAGATCCTTGCGGCCTTCTTCGAGGCTGCTCGCTCTCCCACGGGGGAAGAGCTGATGGAGTTCCACTGCCACGGCAGCGAGACGGTGCTGCGTCAGCTCTCCAAGCTGCTGGTGAAGCACGGAGGCCGGCCCGCGGGAGCCGGCGAGTTCTCGCGCAGGGGTTTCCTGAACGGGAAGCTGACTCTCGATCAGGCGGAGTCGATCGACGAGCTGATCCGCTCGCGGTCGGAGGAGGGAAGCCTGCTCGAGGTCGCCAACCTCTCGGGAGCGCTCAAGACCCGCATCTCGGGCCTGCGCGCCGAGTTGCTCGAGCTGCTGGCTTCACTGGAGGCCGGGCTCGACTTCCCTGAGGACGAGGTCCCGATGACGGAGCAGCTCGAGGGCCGGATTGACGGGCTCCGCGTCGCGATCTCGAGGCTCGAGGCGAGCCAGGAACGAGGACGGATGCTGCGGGACGGGCTTCGGGTCGTCCTGGCGGGCGCTCCCAACGCCGGCAAGTCGAGCCTGTTGAACGCCTTGCTGAAGACCGAGAGGGCGATCGTCTCCGAGACACCGGGTACGACACGCGACACGATCGAGGAAACGCTGCACTTCCGCGGCCTGGCCTACCTGCTGGTCGACACCGCGGGGCTGCGCGACTCCAGCAGTTCCGTGGAGGAGCAGGGAATCGCCCGCGCCCGTGGCGAGCTGGAGCGAGCAGACGTCGTCTTGCTGGTCCTGGATCTGTCGCGAGACCTCACCCCCGAAGAGGTGGCGCTGGCCAACTGGCTCCGAAACTCGGGCAAGACCGTGCTGGTCGCCGGGAACAAGCAAGACATCGCCCTGATAGACCTCGGAGAGAAGGTGACCGGTCTGTGGACTGCCTCGAGACTCCCGGCGATCGTGCCGAGGATCTCGGCCCTGACCGGCGCCGGCGTCGAATCCCTGCTGGAGGCGCTGCACGAGCTTGCCTCGACCCGGTTGAAGGGCGAGACGGGTGAGCCGACCGTGACCGCGGAGAGGCATCGAGATTGTCTGCATCGGGCCGGCGAGGCTCTCGAGTCGTTCCGCCGAGCGCTCGACGGCGGGGTTCCCCAGGACATCTGCGTCGTCGAGTTGCAGGAGGCCGCCCGCCATCTCGGCGCCATCACGGGCGAGCTCGCGACGGATGATATATTGGACGTTATCTTCGGAAAGTTCTGTATCGGAAAGTGAGTGAGGCACCGCCAATGAAGACGAGACTCGAAGCGATCTGGGAACACGGCGATCGTCGGCTGCGCATCGTGGAACCGGATGCCGAGCAGCTCAGGGAGGCCGCGCCGAGCTTCTCGAGCTGGTACAGCGAAGCTCACAACCGGGCGATGATGACGGGCGAGCACATGAGCCCGGACGATGCCTTCGAGTACCATCGAGAGTCCCAGAACTCGGGGAACCGCGTGTTCTTTCTCTACGCCGAGGGTCTGCTGATGGGCGACGGCGACTTCCGGCATCTGGAACACGGCTCGGGCGAGTGGGCGATCATGGTGGGGAACCGGCTGGCGCAGGGAAAGGGGCTGGGAACGAGCTTCGGAATCCTGCTGCATCACGTGGCGTTCGCCGCGCTCGGCCTGCAACGCGTCTACCTCGCCGTGATTCCGGCCAACGCCGGCGGAGTGCGTTGCTACGAGAAGGTCGGCTACGAGGTCGACACGAGCGAAGCTGCCCGGAGGTTCGCCGAGGATGAGAGCGATCTCTGCATGTCACTGCCGCGCGAACGCTTCTACGAACTGCACTGGCGAAAGCTGGAACCGGCGCGCGTCGGGACGGTGCAGGTGGTTCGCAAGGGGTTGTAAAGAGAGGAGCTGGGGGCGCTGCCCCCAGACCCCGTCGGGGCTTTGCCCCGAACCCCAGCAGGGGGAGAGCCTCCCCCTGCACCCGGCAATGAGTGGCGTGAGTCAGCCTTGTGGACCAGCCATCGAGAAGCAATCGAAAGCACTGCTGCCATCGCCGGGTCCAGAACATACTCTGGTTGCTGGAATGGCCGCTGTGTCATCGATCTCGAGAGAAAGCAGACAGACATAAGGGATTCCAAAGGGTCTGGACCCTTTGGCGGGAGTTTGAGGGCAGCGCCCTCAACAGGTACTCAAGTACCCCTCTTCATTACGATCTAGTGCCATTGGATAGCGCCCCCAGGTCAGACTCCTACGTCCCGTCACCTGGGTCCGATTGACGATCGAACCTGCCCTGGCTATCATGAATCGTCCGTCGGACAGGAGGTCGGATCATGCGTCAGCTATCGCTGGTTCTCGTGGTTGCTGCTCTGGGCATCGCCGCTGTGTGCGCCGCGGAGCCCGATGTCTTGCTGGTGGACGAAGGGGGCACGGCGTCGCTCGAGACGTTCTACGGGCCCCTGTGCCTGAACGCCGGACGCACCTACCAGGTCTGGACCGTGTCGAAGGAAGGCGCCGTCCCCGCCACGGGGCTCGATGCGTTCCGGACCGTGATGTGGCTGACGGGCAGCACCGCCAAGCCAGGCGGTATCGAGGGCGGCGCGGCCAACCTCGTCCGCTACCTGCAAGCCGGCGGACGAGTCATCCTGGCCGGCGATCACGTCGGCGAGGCCAGCCGCGAAGTCCTGGCTGCCACCTTTGGCCTCGAGTTCAAGCGGTTCAGCCCGGCGCTCGAGCGCCTCAACGGCCGCATGCCCGACGTGATCTCGCAAGGCTGGAGCCTTCACCTGTCGCCCACTGGCGCCGAAGCCGCCGAGTACGCAAAGGACGAGGAAGCCCGCCCTCGCGGCGAGACGGTCTTCTACGCCGCCGATCGAGGCAACTCGCGCCTGATGGCCGCCAGGGTCGAAAGCCTCGAGGGCAAGGGCTACCGCGCCGCCTGGTTCGGCTTCGATCTGCAGCGGGTGAAGGACGCCGCCCGCGCCGCCGAGGTGTTCACCCGGACCATCCGCTGGACTTCGCCCGAGCCGCCCGCGAAGGCCCCCGTGAAGCAGTTCCCGAAGCTGTATCGCGGGCGCTGAGGGCGCCACAGGACGCGGTCTGCTCTGGGGACGCTGTCCCCAGGCCCCTGCTGGAGTTCTGCTCCAGACCTCGCCAG
Organism: uncultured bacterium; assembly: GCA_964610245.1. Lineage (GTDB taxonomy): Bacteria > Muiribacteriota > UBA6191 > JACPRK01 > JACPRK01 > CAZSVK01. Next base: position 359 of record CAZSVK010000140.1, on the reverse strand, counting down.
GGTGGGAGCCCCACCCTGGACCCGGCAATGAGAAGAGCGGGCCTGATCGGCACTCTCGAGGACTCGCTGCTCCGAGCGTGGGCAAGACTCGCTCCAGTCATCGGGGGGTCCAGGGGCGAAGGGGCCTGGGGCGG
>CAZSVK010000140.1:0-215 GCA_964610245.1 uncultured bacterium | reverse complement strand
CCCTCGAGATCCCGCCAGGGCCGGAGCCTGGCCCTGGACCCGGCCATGAGAAGACGAATCGAGGCCGGATCGACACTCCCGAGGACTCTGGGCTGCGAGCGCGGGCAAGACTCACTCCAGTCATCGGGGGGTGCAGGGGCGACGGGGCCTGAGGCGGCGGCCCCAGCTTCGACTTACGGGGCTGCTCGCGGAGCGGAGCAGCCCCACGGCAGGGG
>CAZSVK010000139.1:0-12982 GCA_964610245.1 uncultured bacterium | reverse complement strand
TCCCTCCCTGGCAGGGGCCCGGGGACGGCGTCCCCGGACAAGACACCCCGAGCGGCTTCTTCACAGCCTCCCCACTACCCCGCAAACCGCTCCAGCGCCCGCAGGAACCGCCCGGCCTCGCCATCCGGCACCGTCTTCTGGCACAGGATGCGCCGGCGCTCGGTGAGGGTCCGGGGGAAGTCGGCCAGCGCCCGGTAGTAGCCGGCCAGGTGGTGCAGCGGCGAGAGCGGATCGGAGAGCGTCGGCAACATCCGCTCCAGGAGGCGCCAGGCGACCCGCGCACCCTCTTCCCTGAGGAAGACGCTGGGGTAGTTCTTCAGCACCAGGTCGAGCGCGTTGCGGGCGCTGACGGCGGGCAGGGCTGGCGCGGCGGGCGGGGGGGCGCTCTCGGGCAGGCGCGCGCCGAGGATGGAGGAGGAGGCGTAGCCCCACAGGTGGGCGCGCATCAGGAAGTCGGCCACCCAGAGATCGGGGCCGAACTGTTCGTCGAGCCCTCCGACCTCGACGAACACGGTCTTCCGCATGAAAACGCCGGTGTTCACAGGCGGGTTGCGCGGCAGCGAGATGTGGCAGTCGGGGGTCTTCTCGAGCCCCTTGAACAACTCGAACATCAGCGGGCGCGAGGGCGGCCTGTTCAGCGCGGCGAGCATCAGGTAGCGGCCCGCCGACATCTCGACGGCGCGGTCGACGCAGGCGGCCAGAGTCTGCCCGGGCAGCCGGCGCACGACCTGCAGGCGTTCCGAGGGCTCGACCGGATCGAGGCCGTCTCCGGCCAGGATCAGCTGAAACGGATAGGCGGCCAGCTCTCCCAGCGCCTGGGCCGGTGGCGGTCCGGCGTCGACGGGCAGCACGATCGACATCATCACGAAGCGGGCGGTGTGGCAGTCGTGGTTGACGATCTCGTGGCTGAGCTTCTTGCTCTCGATGAGGTCCATCACTCGGCGGACCTTCACTCCGCGCGAGTCGGGCGTGCTCTCTTCGCCGTCGACCCAGCTGTCGGCGTTGTCGATGTAGCGGATGCCGAACTCGTCGAGGTTGTTGCCGATGTAGCTGCCCGGCATGACCACCAGGCTCGAGACGTTGGTCACCTCGTCGATCCAGGGCGCCAGCTCCTCGAGGAACCCGAGCGTCTCGCGGAAATCCTCCTCGGTCTCACCGGGGTAACCGACGACGACGTTGACGGAGGTGCGGATCCCCGCCTCGTGAGTATCCTTGACGTTCTGGTGGGCGATGGCCGAGGTCGAGAACTTGCCCATCAGCCGGAGCACGCGGTCGGAGCCGCTCTCGGTCCCGTAACAGAGGTTGTGGCAGCCGGCGGCCCGCATCTTGGCGAGCAGGGCGGGAGTCATCTCCTTGCGCACGATGGCGTAACTGTCCCAGCGGACGGGCAGGCCTCGCTCGACGATGAGGTCGCACATCCGTTCGAGCTGCTTCACGTTGCCGTTACATAGCAGATCGTTGAAGGCGAACTCGCTCGAGCCGATCAACGCCAGGTGGTGCTCCAGCTCTTCCAGGATGCCCTCGGGGCTGCGGAAGCGGTAGGGGGAGTTGAGGATGTAGTCGACGCAGAACCGGCAGTGGCAGATGCAGCCGCGGCTCATCAGCATCGGCAGCCGCCGGCTCGAGTACTTCTCGAGCGGCAGCCCCTCGTAGGTCGGATACGGGAGGCGGTCGAGCTTCATCTCGGGCCGGCGCGGCGCGTAGGCCGACATGATCAGCCCTTCCTTGCGGATGATGACGCCGGGAATCCCCTCGAGCGGGCGGCCCTCCTTCACCGCGGCCAGCAGGTCGACGATCGTGCGCTCCCCCTCCCCCACGACGAAGACGTCGAAGTCGTTCTTGAACAGGTAGCCCAGCTCGAGCTGGGCGAACGCCTCCGGCCCGCCGAAGATGGGCGTGATGCCCGGGGCCCGCTCCTTCAGCCGCCGGGCCAGGCGATTGCCGAACCCGAGGTTGCGGTAGTTGAGGGAGAAGCCGGCGGCCCAGGCTCCGCTGGCGGCGAGTTCATCGATGGCCCGATCGACGAGGGGAAGCGCCGCTTCGAAGACACGCCGGGTCGCCTCCTCGGCGGTGACGTCGGGCGGGTTGTTGTCCCAGAGGCACTCGAAGGCCAGGTCGCTCTTCAGGTAGTCGTAACACTCGACGTTGAGGTCGACCAGGCGGGTGCGGAAGCCGGCCTCGTTGGCCGCGGCCGCGACGTAGGCTGCGCCCAGCGGGGGCATTCGCACGCCCCAGAAGGGCACCGTGAAGATGAATAGATCGGGCCGAGGCTCGGTGCCGGTGGTGGACATTGGTGACCCGGGTCGCGATGACAAGGAACCCCCTGTCATCGGGTAGGTTACTGCAGCGGGGCTACAATGCCTCCTCCAGCCGCTCGCAGACCGTCTGGATCACCTTGATGCGAGCCCAGTACTTGTCGTTGGCCTCGACGAGGGTCCAGGGCGCGATATCGGTACTGGTGCGCTCGACCATCTCGTTGACGGCCACCTCGTACTGGTCCCACTTCTTGCGGTTGCGCCAGTCTTCCTCGGTGATCTTGTAGCGCTTGTAGGGCGTGTTCTTGCGTTCCTCGAAGCGGCGGGCTTGCTCGTCCTTGCTGATCTGGAGCCAGAACTTGACGATCGCCACTCCGTGTGCGGCCAACTGCGACTCGAAATCGTTGATCTCGCTGAAGGCCCGGCGCCAGTCGTCCTCGCTGCAGAAGCCCTCGACGCGTTCGACCAGCACGCGGCCATACCAGGTGCGATCGAAGATGGCCATCTGGCCGGCCCTGGGCAGGTGGCGCCAGAAGCGCCACAGGTAGGGGTGCTGGCGCTCTTCCTCGGTGGGCGCGGCGATGGGGATGACGCGGTAGTTCCTGGCGTCGACCCCCGCGAGCACGCGCCGGATCGCTCCGCCCTTGCCGGCGGCATCGGAGCCCTCGAAGGTGATGACGGTGCTGAGCTTCTTCTCCCAGGTAGCTCGGGTGAGCTTGGCCATCTGGCCCTGGAGCTTGAGCAGCTTCTTCTCGTAGTCCTTCTTCTTGAGCGAGAGAGACAGGTCGAGCACCGAGATCATCGTCTTCTCGCTGGCTCGCTTCACGACGGCCGGAAGCTGAACTGCCGGGGCGGGCGCGGGCTTCGCGGACTGCTTGCCCAGCCGAGCGCGGAGGCCTTCCAGCAGCAGGCGGCCGATCTGGGCGCTGCGCCAGCGCCAGTCCTCGCCCTCGATGATGTGCCAGGGCGCCTTGCCGGTGCTGGTGCTGCGAAGCAGCCCCTCGGTGGTCGAGATGAACCTGTCGTAGAGGCCCCAGTGGTTCCAGTCCTGCTTGGTCACGCGCCAGGCGGTGCGAGGGTCGGCCTCCAGCTCGCGGAACCGGCGCTTCTGGGCATCCTTCGACAGGTGCAACCAGAACTTGAGGAAGAGCGCGCCGTCCTCGGTCTGCATCTTCTCGAACGAGAGGATGTCCTGGACGTGGCGGTCGAACTCGGACTTCTTCATCCGGCCGGCCACGGTTTCGAGCACCGGCATCGAGTACCAGGAGCCGTAGAAGACGCCCAGCTTGCCGCGGGGCGGCAGGGCACGCCAGAACCGCCAGAAGAGTGGCCGCTCGACCGCCTCCTCGGTGGGAGTGCCGAACGAATTGACCTCGATGCCTCGAGGATCCATCCACTCGAGCAGCATGTTCACACTCTCGCCCTTGCCGGCCGCGTCGACCCCGCCCATCAGGATGATGACCGGGAACTTGGCCGACTTGAGTTCGGTCTGCGCCTCGAGCAGGTCGTTTCTGAGGACAGGCTCCAGGGCCTTGTACTCCTCTTTGGACATCTTCTGTCCGAGTTCGGCTGCAGCAAACACGGCGCCCTCCTGACGTCACGATATCTGGGTAGTCCGCTGGCCCCCCCACGGGGCCGATCATGGTTATAGCACGAAGGACAGGGGTAGGGGTTAGGGGTAAGGGGTTGGGGGTTAGGCACGGCCGCGGCGGAGCGTCGGAGGGCACGTCTCGGACGGGCGCACGGCGGCCGGCGATTGAGACCGATGGCGGCGCGGTGTTGGCGCAGGAGCGGACCGCGCGGGACGCGCGCTTTGCCTAACCCCTAACCCCTAACCCCTTACCCCTGTTTCTTCGGTTTCAACCACACGACCCCGAGCGGCGGGAGCGTGAGCGGGGCCGACCAGTCCAGGCCGTGCGACGAGATGGGCTGAGCACGGATGGTGCCGGCGTTGCCGGTGTTGGTGCCGCCGTAGAACTCCGAGTCGGTGTTCAGGATCTCGGTGTAGTCGCCCCGGAGCGGTAGACCCAGGCGGTACTCCTTGCGCACGACCGGCGAGAAGTTGCAGACGCAGACGATGGGGCTCGTCTCCTCGGCGTCCCAGCGCGTGAGGGCGACGACGTTCTCGTCGGCGTTATTACAGTCGATCCACTTGAAGCCGACCGGGTCGTGGTCGGCCTGATAGAGCGCTGGTTCCTGCTTGTAGTGCCGGTTGAGGTCCTTGATGAGGAGCTGCACGCCGCGGTGGCCGGGCTTGTCGAGCATGAACCAGTCGAGACCCGAGTCGTGGTTCCATTCGCGGCCTTGGGCCAGCTCGGCGCCCATGAACAGCATCTTCTTGCCCGGATAGGCCCACATGTAGGCGTAGAGCGCCTTCAGGTTGGCCAGCTTGAGCGGGTCCTCGCCGGGCATCTTGCCCATCAGCGACTTCTTCAGGTGCACGACCTCGTCGTGCGAGAGCGGCAGCACGAAGTTCTCGCTGTAGGAGTACATCATCCCGAAGGTCAACAGCCGGTGGAAGAACTTGCGGAAGAGCGGATCCTTCGAGAAGTACTCCAGGTTGTCGTGCATCCAGCCCATGTTCCACTTGAACGTGAAGCCCAGCCCCCCGGTGTAGACGGGTCGGCTGACGGCTGGCCAGGCGGTCGATTCCTCGGCGATGGTCATCACGCCGGGGTGATGCGTGCGAACGGTGTCGTTCAGCTCGCGGATGAAGGCGATCGCCTCGAGGTTCTCGCGGCCGCCGTACTTGTTGGGGATCCACTCTCCCTGCTTGCGGCTGTAGTCGAGGTAGAGCATCGACGCGACGGCGTCGACCCGCAGCCCGTCGATGTGGTACTGCTCGAGCCAGAAGAGGGCGTTGTCGATCAGGAAGTTGCGCACCTCGTTGCGGCCGTAGTTGAAGACGAAGGTGCCCCAGTCGGGATGGGCGCCCTGGCGCGGATCCAGGTGCTCGTACAGCGCGGTGCCGTCGAAGCGGCCCAGCGCCTCGGGGTCGCGCGGGAAGTGCGCGGGCACCCAGTCGAGGATGACGCCGATGCCCTTCTCGTGCAGCCGGTCGATCAGCAGCCGGAAGTCGTCGGGCCGGCCGTAGCGGGCCGTGGGGGCGAAGTAGGCGCTCACCTGGTAGCCCCAGGAGCCGCCGAAGGGATGCTCGGCCGGAGGCAGCATCTCGACATGGGTGAACCCCAGGTCTGCCAGGTAATCCGGCAGCGCATCCGCCAGCTCGCGATAGGTCATCGAGCGGTTGTTCTCGCCCGCGACGCGCCGCCAGCTCCCCAGATGGAACTCGTAGACGCTCATGGGAGACTTGAGCGGATCGCGCTTGGTCCGATTCTCCATCCAGCTCTTGTCCTGCCACTCGTGGTGGGGGCACGAGACGATCGAGATGGTGGCCGGCGGGGCCTTGGTCTCGAAGGAGAAGGGATCCATCTTGAAGAACCGGGGGCCCTGCGTCGGGGCGATCTCGTAGCCGTAATGAGCACCCTCGCCGACGTCCGGAACGAAGATCTCCCAGAAGCCCGAGCCGCCCAGGTGGCGCATCGCGTGGAGCCGGCCGTCCCAGTTGTTGAACTTGCCGACGACACTCACCCCGCGGGCCGTCGGGGCCCACACGGCGAAGCTGACCCCCGGCACGCCATCGATGGTCTGCAGGTGAGCCCCCACCTTCTCGTGAAGACGTTCGTGGCGGCCCTCGGTGGCCAGGTGCAGGTCGAGTTCGCCGAGGGTGGGCCAGAAAGCGTAGGGATCGCGGAGGGTGTAGGTGCCGCCCGAGCCGTAGCAGATCTCGAGCTGATACGGAAAAACCTTGTCCTCGCCGGGGAACAGCGCCTCGAAGACCCCTTCAGGACGCAGCCGCTGCATCTCGACGGGAGTCCGGCCCTCGGGCAGGACGCGCACCCACTCGGCCTCCGGCCGGAAGCAGCGCACGGCGACGCCCCGATCGGTGACGTGAAGACCGAGGATGTTGTGCGGGTCGCGGCAGTCGAGAGTGACCACCCGGGCCAGTTCATCCTCGAAACCGGTGGGGCGATACGGCGTGGGTCCGGTAGGCTTCATGGCGGGGAGGGGTCAGGTGTCAGGGGCCTGGGGTCGGGGTCAGGGGTTGGGGGTTAGGGGTTAGGCACCGGCGGGCGCCCCGCTCCACCCTGAGCTTGTCGAAGGGCCAACGGAGTGGACCGGGCACAGAGGCAGCGAGCCACGGAGACACGGACAGGGAGTTGATGGCGGGCGGGCTAGGTACCACTTTGTGCCTCTGCGTCTGGTTTAGAGCTATTCCTCTTCGCCTAACCCCTAACCCCTAACCCCTAACCCCTGTCTTCACCCGTTCTTCTTCTTGAATTCCTGCATGAAGGCGACGAGCTTCTCGACGCCCTCCTTGGGGAACGCGTTGTAGATCGAGGCGCGAAGGCCGCCGACCGAACGGTGGCCCTTGAGACCGTCGAAACCGGCGGCGGTGGCCTCCTTGGCGAACTTCTTCTCGAGCTCCTCGGAGGGCATCCGGAAGGTGACGTTCATCAGCGAGCGGCTGCCGGCCCTGGCGTGGGCGCGGTAGTAACCGTTGGAACCGTCGATCGCCTCGTAGAGGATGGCCGCCTTCTCCTGGTTTCGTCGGGCCATCGCCTCGAGGCCGCCGTTGTCGAGCAGCCACTTGAGCACCAGGCGCACCACGTAGATGCAGAAGGCGGGCGGCGTGTTGTACAGCGACTCCTTCTCGGCCATCACCGAGTAGTCGAGCATGATGGGCAACTTCTTGGGCGGCGTGCGGGCCAGGAGGTCCTTCTTCATGATGACGAGGACCACGCCGGCGGGGCCGACGTTCTTCTGGGCGCCGGCATAGATGAGACCGTGCTTCTTGACGTCGATGGGGCGGCTGAGGAAGTCGGACGAGGCGTCGCAAACGAGCGGCACGGCGCCCACGTCGGGCGTGTAGGACCACTCGGTGCCGTAAATGGTGTTGTTCGAGGTGTAATGGGCGTAAGCGGCCTTGGGGTCGATCGAGATCTCGGACTGGGCCGGGATGCGAGTGAAGTTGTCGGCCTCGACCGTGGCGGCGATGCGAGGGTTGCCCCACTTCTTGGCTTCCTTGACCGCCGCCTGCGACCAGTGGCCGGTGACGATGTAGTCGGCGCTGCCGCCCTGCGGCATCAGGTTCATCGGCACCATCGAGAACTGGAGCGTGGCGCCGCCCTGGAGGAACATCACGGCGTAGTCGTCGGGAATGGCCAGCAGCGTTCGCAAGTCCTTCTCGGCGGACTTGATGATCTCGTCGAACTTGGCCGAGCGGTGGCTGATCTCGAGGATCGACATTCCCACGCCGGGGAACGCCAGCAGATCGCGCTGGACCTCTTCCAGCACGGAAAGCGGCAACACTGCGGGACCGGCGGAAAAGTTGAAGATGCGCTGCGTCATGACCTTTGACCTCCGTGTCATGCCCGAACGGGCTTTCCTCGCGAGGAACCTGCGAAGGACGGGACACTGTAACACTTCGGTAGCGCCAGGGAAAGACAGGTGCCGGGGGTTAGGGGTTGGGGGTTAGGGGTTAGGCACGGGCGCGGCGGGGAGCGGGGCAGGACGGCGTCGTCGGTCGGACGGTGCCGGCCCCCGCCAGGATCGGCCCGTGCGAAATGCCTCGCCCCGGGGGCAGTCGCCCGTCGGCGTGCACCGGGTCCGAGGGGTCCGCGCGTCTTCCCTAACCCCCAACCCCTAACCCCTAACCCCTATCTTCTCGCTATCATCGCCGCTTCGACCGTGCAAAAACGATGCGGCAGGCCGGTGGCGGGGACCATCCGGAGCGCGGAGCGCACCACGGGCGGGGCCGACTCGAAGTGGGCCCGGAGCGCGGCGGCCACCTCGGGAGGTGGAGGCGAGACCCGGCCCATCCAGTGAAGCAGTTCGTGCTGGGAGAGACGGGCCTCGACCCGCAGCAGGTGCAGGCCGGCCTGGCGCATCAGCTCGCGCCAGCGGGTGAGCGAGACATAGCGCACGTGAGGGCCGCCGTCCCGGATCTCGTAGGCCCGGTGCAGAAAGCCGGCGATCTTGTCGCTCGCGGGCGCGATGCCGTCGAGCACCGCGACCGCGCCACCGCCCGCCACCACCCGGCCGATCTCGGCGAACGCCGCTTCCAGTTCGGCGATGTGATGAAGGGCATGCCGGCAAGTCAGCACCCGCACCGAACGGCTGCGCACCGGCAGGTTCAGGGCATCGCCGGCGCACCAGGCCGTCCGCGCGGCCCAGGCCGGCCGTTCGTCGCCTCCCAGACGGCGATCGACCCCGACCACCCGCGCCCCCGCCCGGGCCAACGCCAGCGCCACCGCTCCGCCAGTGCCGGTGCCGAGGTCGAGACAGGTATCGCCGGGGCCCGGCCGGACGGCGGCCAGCACGGCGTTCAGGAGTTCGTCGTCGATGGTGGACATAGGATAGCGCAGAAGAGGCCGACGACGACTCTACCCGTTCGGAGCGCGCAATTCACCATGAGGCCAGTCGCGGGTGCATGTCATGCGGGGGGTCCCCCCCTGGCTATCTGCGGGACAGCGCCGCAATCAGCCCGAAATCGGTCACGTTCAGCGCCTGGGCGACTCTGACAAGCAATGCATCGGGAGGCGGATTGCTCAGATCGAACGAAGAGCCCGACTGCGCCTCGACCTCGTTCGCGAGGGCGGCATGAGCAGGCCCCAGCTTCTCCCGCAGCTGCGAGGTCTGGCACCAGCGCCAGCCCTGACCGGCCACGGCGCGGATGATCAGCGCCGCCAGCATGCTCGAACGCGACTGCCCGATGGCGGCCGGGTCCGGGGCCTTCCATCGGGCCTGCACGGTGCGGGCAATCTCCTCCACGCAGGCGTCCAGCTTCTCGAGGCCGTCGTCCGCCATCATCTGCCTGGCGGGCGTCTGCAGCTCGCTCAGGTTCTTCGCGAAATGGGCGGCCACGCCCGGCATCGCGCTCAGCCCCACAGCCGACCCCTCGATCACCACAGACCAGTAGCTGATCGGCTGGCCCCAGTGCGTGTAGATGTGGTCGAGCAGCCTCGAGACCGCGGCGGCGACCTGCCAGGGTTCCGTCGCCATCCCCATCTGGGCCGTGACCATCAGCCACGCGACGGCGTTCACCTCGTGCAGCGAGGCGGCGTCGGGATCCGCCTTCTGCAGGCCGTGGGGCCGGCGAGCGCTGAGCCAGGCGTCGGTCAGCTCGACCAGCCGGGCGAAGTCCCGGTCGCGGATCGCCCCACCCAGTGCCAGGAAGAACGGACCTGTCCGGCCGGGGACCTCCTCGGCCTTGAGAGACGGCGGCGGCTTGTCGCCCGTGGCGGCCGCCCGCGCAGCCGATTCCAGCACGACGATCAGTGTGCGGTCGACGTCCAGGGCCAGCTCGCTCGTGGCGGTGGCCGCCGGTTCGATCGAGACCAGCTCCGGCAAGCTGCGCGTGAGGGCGAACAGCATCCGGACCGCATCTTCGATCTTGCCCCGCCGCGCCGACTCGCGGACCTCCTCGAGTCTGACCGCCCGAGGATCGGACGACGCCGGCCCTCGTCCCGCCGGCTGCTGCAGGAAGTAGAGCGCGCCACCGAGACAACCGATCAGCAGCGCCATCTGTAGCAGGCGCTGCCAGGTGGAGGAATCGCTCTCCTGCGGCCGGGAGGCCTCATTCCGGGGGTTCGCGGCCTGGGGTGCCGGCCGCTCCAAGCCCGGCTGGGGCTGCTGAACGGCTGCACCGCCGGCCGGCTCGGGGAGCCGGAGAGCCGCAAGTTTGGCCGGGCGTGGGGTGAGCGTCGTCACCGTCGTCGCAGACTGCACGGCGGGGGCCTGGAGCGGCTTGTGCCCTTCGCTGCCTCGGGCCAGTTGCTCGAGCGCGGCACGGTAGGCGGCCGCATCGCGGAAGCGATCCTCGGGCGCCTTGGCCATGCCGGTGCGGATGAGCTCCGGCAGCCCCGGCGGCAGTCCCGGCGGCAGGTAGACCGGCTCGCGCACGTGGGCGCTGAGCACCTCGAGCACGCTCGGCGCGTTGAACGGTACGTGCCCGGTGATCATCTCGTAGAGCACGACCGTGACGGCGTAGAGGTCGCTCGCAGGGGTCAGCTCGCGGCCCAGCGACTGCTCGGGCGACATGTACTGCGGCGTGCCGACGAGCAGGCCCGCGCCGGTGCGAGGCCCGCCCTCGCGCGCGGCATCTCCGAGTTGCTTGGCGACGCCGAAGTCGTGGACCTTGGCGCACGGGCCCGGGGCCACCAGGATATTGCTCGGCTTGAGGTCGCGATGGATGATGCCGCGGCTGTGCAGTGCCTCGAGGCCGCTGAGCACCTGGCCGATGATGGCGTACGCGAAGGCGGGGGTCAACGGCTTGCCCGACTTCAGGTGGTCGAGCAGCGAGTTGCCCTCCACCAGCTCGGTGACGAGATAGGGGACGTTCCGGCAGACGCCGCGGTCGAAGACGGCCACGACGTGCGTGTGGATGACGTTCGCGACGACGCGCGCCTCGTCCAGGAAGCGCTCCTGGAACTGGCGCGTCTCGGCCATCGCGCCGTGCATGAACTTGATGGCGACGGGGCGACCCAGGGAACGCTGGACTCCGCGATAGACGACGCCCATTCCCCCCTCGCCGAGCTTCGAGTGGATCTCGTAGCGCTCGGTGAAGGCGGGATCGTTCAGGACGTCATCGATGGGATCCAAGTGTGCTCAGGCGCCGTATTCCTCCGCCGGCTCGCCCCTGCGAGACCAGAAGAAGCGAAAGCCCGCGGGCTCGTGACGCCGGCGAGTGAACTCCCGGCTCTGCTCGACCGCCAGGTTGACGACCTCGCCGATCGTCCGGGTGATGGCCTCTTCGGTGTCGGGCACCTCGTCGTCGGTGACGGTCTCGACAGCCTGACTCCAGATGGCGCCCATGCCGAGGAAGAGGAACTGGTCGGCGGTCTCGCTCGACCAGTCCCAGCTCTCCGAACTCTCGGGCTCGAAGCCCGGGGCCTTGTAGCCCATGAGGTCTCCGACGATCTCGTCGTTGGACTCGCCGCCCACGAGATCCCACTCGAGCTTGACCGCCACGATCTCGGCGGGCATGACGCGGGCTTGCTCGTCCAGCCACGCGGCCAACCGCTTGATCAGAGGTTCGAGATCCAGGGTTCCGAGGTATTTCTTGAGGTCTCCGAAGGTCCTGATCGCCATCGCTGAACGGGGTCCCGCCGCACCCGCCTACCGGACGGAGTACAGCTTGTTGAACTTCTCTTGCTCGGGAAGAAGGATCTTCTCGGCTGTGGGGGCCTGCATCATCTGGCCGCCCTGGCGGAAGACAAAGGTGCCCCACTCCGCGGAGCCCCACTCCTCGGAGTAGACATCGCTGCCCTTGCGCTTCATCCAGAGAACCAGACGGTACTTCTCACCCATCTTGAAGTACTCGGGGTGTCCCTGGCAATAGGAACTGTCCGCCGTGAGCGTCACCGTCGTCGCCGCGCCCAGCTCGCCCTCGGCGATGATGACGTCCGGGGACAGGCCCCGGGTGCGGCCCACGCGGAAGCGGTACTCGGCCGTGGCACCCGGATTGTCGGACGCACCGAAATCTCGCCAGGTGAACGTCACGGGCGAGGTCGGCGTCGTGAACGCGACGCTCATCTTCTCGACCGTGGCGGGCGCGGGCTGGCGCATCCGGCCGCCGGCGTTCAGATACCACGACTCGGAGACCATCCCGGTGTTGCGGACGACCAGCGTACGGTTCTGCCCGAAGTAGTGGTAGTAGGTGTTGACCGGGCGAATTTCGAGCTGCACGATCGGGTCGTCGCCGGAGTGGCCCATGTCCCGGGCCTGCACCTCGAACGACTCCTCTTCGCCCGCCCGCAGCGGCGCGCCATTGATGCGGCAATCGAGCCGGAGCCAGCACGAGAAACTCTCGTCCCGGTAGGTGCCATTGGGCTGCCGCACCCGCCGCGTGAGCCACAGGTTCATGCTCGCCGTCATCGGCGAGTACTGTTGCCGCCAATCACGCTTGACGGTGGCTCGCTCCCACGACTTCCCCTCCGCCGGGGCCGCCCCGGCCTCGGGGGCCAGGATTCCCACGCACAGGATGACGGCCAGAACCGGAACCGAGGACAGAAACAACTTCCTCATGTCGACTCTCCCAACGCTTCGGCGCAGGCCTACGCACAGCCCTTCGCGCAACATCACACACTCCCACCCTTCCCGGGTGCCCGGCACGATATCACGAAAGGCCGATCCGGTCAACATTTGTATGGTCGGAGAATGGGGGAACAAGGCGTTCTACCGGGGACGCTGTCCCCTGACCCCTGCTGGAGCGCTGCTCCCGACTGGCGTCTTCGACTCCCCTCGACCCTCGGCACTCCACCCCGCCACGCCACCAGCAGCAGCCCCGCCAGCGTCAGCAGGCTCACGGCCCATCCCAGCGTCAGCAGGCCGGGGGCATAGCGCATTTCCAGCAGATGTTCCCCCTCGGCCACCTCTACCCCGCGGAACAGGCCGGCCACCGGAACGATCGGGCGCGGCTGGCCATCGACCCGGGCCTCCCAGCCGGGATAGAACTGCTCCAGGAGGACGAGCAGTCCGCGGCCCGCCAGCTCGAAGCGTACCGAGAGCCGATCGCTGGAGTAGCGCTCGACGGAGCACGCGCCGATTCTCGACGGCGAAAGCGTCCGCACGGCGTCGTCGGTGCCCGCCGCCGGCTCGAAGACCTCCTGGCCGGGCAGCGCGGCCAGCGTCGCGGCCGAGGGCAAGGGCTCGCCTGGCGCGGC
>CAZSVK010000138.1:0-12992 GCA_964610245.1 uncultured bacterium | reverse complement strand
GCCCACTCCTCGACCTGATCGCCGAAGCGGCTGTTCTCCTTGCCGGCCTTGAAGAGCGGGCCCCAGTAGACGTTGTACGCCTGATCGAGACGCACTTCGAGTTCCTTGATCTTGATGAGGTTCTGGGTGACCCGGTGCTCGAGGCGGTTGAGCTTCTCGGTGGTCTCGGACATCTGGCGGTCGATGTCCAGAAGTTCTTCGCCCGACTTGCGGTCGAAGTCCTGCATCTTGGTCTCGCGGAGCTGCTCGATCTTCTCGCTGACCAGGTTGGACTGGAACCTCAGCTCGTTGCGCAGTTCGTAGAGCTTGTCGAGTTCCTCGTGCCCCGACTTCACGCGTTCGCCGACCTGGATCTCCTTCTCCAGTTCCTCGATGACCATGACCGTCCGCCAGAGCGATGACTTCTTGGAGCGCAGGATGTCGCCGAAGGTGTGGTCGCCGACGTAGAGGACCTCGTCGCCGCGGAACCCGGCGATCTCCTCGAACTGCTGGCTGCTGCCTCGTTCGAAGATCTTGGCCTTCTTGGTGCCCATCCGGTGGTCGCGGGCGGTGTAGTCCTTGGTCAGGAGCGGCTTGATGGGCGAGCCCTTGAGGAAGAAATCGGGCTTGCCGCTGTCGACGACGATGAACTCGAAGTAATCCTTCCAGTTGGGGTAGGCCTCCAGCTCGTTGTCGAGCAAGTGGCCCATCACCGCCTCGGTGTAGTCGATCTTCGAGTTGGTGAGCAGGAAGAGCATCTTGCCCGACTGGATGTACTTGTCCAGGCAGAGGGGCAGGTTCGGGTCCTTCACGAAGTAGCGCTCGGGGTTGCCGAGAATCTGGGTCTTGAGCGAGCCGTCGCGGTGGGTCTTGTCGATGCAGTAGCGGATGTCGTCGAACAGCTCGTTGTGGCTCTTGCCGAGGACCGTGCCGTCCTTCTCGCAGAGGCTGATGATCTCGGCGTAGAGGGCGACCTCCGGGATCGAGAAGAGCGTGTCGACCGAGTAGAAATCGGGGTGGGCCAGGTCGGGCCGCTTGTTCGCATAGAGCTGCTTGCGCTGCTCGCGGCTGAGCGCCTGCTTGCCGTGGTAGGCCGTCACCACGTACTGGTGCTTGTCGAGCTTGAGGGTGTTGCCGTTCTTCTTGTCCACCACCAGGCCGCGGATCACGAACTCCTGGTCGTAGACGATATCCAGGAGTTCCTTCGGGTAGCCCTTCTCCTCCACCATCTTCTGCTTGGTGTTGTCGAAGGCCAGCCGCTCGATCATCGCCTTGTTGTACATGGCCAGCGTGTGGTCCATGTCGAAGCCGATCATGCGGATGCTCTTCATCTTCAGGTTGCGGTTCACGAAGATCCGCTTGGCCTTCGAGATGCTGCGTTCCGTCTGATACGGGAACTCCTCGAGCTGGTCGAGGTAGATGAGGTTCCGTCGTCTGCGTGCGTCAGCAGGCATTCGTGCAGGCTCCTCCCGAATTTCGGGGAAAAAAAAAGAGAGACCCTTGAGCGAAGTGCCTAACTCTAGCTCCGGGCCTGGCCGGTGTCAATCCTCGGGCATTGAGGAGTTCCTCGATTCCCTCAGTCGTTGTAGCCGGGATAGCGCACGATCTGGCCCGAGGCACCCACGCCCAGCGCGCCGAGTACGGCCAGCATCAACTGGTTGCCGGCCGGCAGCAGGTGGCCGAACACCAGCGCCGAGGCGCCGGCGGCCAGCGCGTGGAAGAACGGATCTCGGAGGTAGACCGAGCTGGGCCGCTCGCCGAGCAGGACCATGTGGCCGGCCTTGTCGACCAGATAGGCGGTCTCGCCGTCGACGTAGAACCCCTTCGGGATCAGCAACGCCGGCATCCGATCGGGCGCGAAGAAGTTGGAGCGGAAGGTGCGGTAGTCCTTGTGCAGGTCGGTGATCGTGCCCTTGGCGTAGGTAGAGGCCCGCTCCAGGTCGGCGCGGTCCAACGGCTGGAAGCGCAGCCCCGAGAGCTTCACGCGGCGCGGCGCGAATCCCGGGCTGACCTGCGCCGTTTGCACCAGCAGCCGGTTCTGCCACGACACCTTTCGCATCGAGGGCTGCCAGGCGGTGGCCACCGCCTCGACGCGATCGACCAGCACCTCGCCGCTGGCCAGCTCCAGCAGGTAGTTGGCGTCGGTGCGCTTGCCCTCGGCGCTCGTGTTCGACTCGTAGCCCACCTCGATGAACTCGACCCCGGTCAGCGTCTCCTCGACCCGGCCCGGCCGCGTCTGTCCGAACAACTCTTCCAGCGCCGGCAGGTCGGTGAACTTGCCCTGCAGCCAGGTCTTTACCGCCCGGCAGCTGTAGTAGCAGTCGAGTGTCAGCTCCATCACCGCGACGAGCGAGGCCGCGTCTCCGCTGCTGAGGAAAGCCCGCAGGCTGCCCGCCGTGGCCGAGAGTTGCGCCGCCAGCCTGGGGGCCGCCTGCAGCGACGCCGAGCCCGACAGGCGCTGGAACTCTTCGACCTCCGAGAGCGTCACGGCGCTGGGACCCTCCAGTCCGACCCGGACCAGGAAGTCGCTGACGGCGCTGACGTCGTCGTGAAGAGAGCTGTTTTCGTCGAGTGGATCCATCCGGGTGTCTCTTGGGCAGGCGCTCAAGCCTGCTTGCCTCCGATCTCGTCGAGGACCTCGCGGGCCGCGCCACAGATGTTGGGGTTGGGGTCCCGGGCCAGATCCTTGAGCGCGGGCACGAGAGGCGCTCCGAACTCCACCATCATCGGCCTGAGGCTGTAGGTGTACTCGATGGTAGCCCCGGAATAGCAGCGTTCCCTCAGCAGTCCCTTCAGATACGGGACGAAACGGCAGTCTCCCACCTCGGTGAGGTAGGGCAGGATGTTGTCCTGGGCGTATTGCCTTTCGTCCGGCGTCAACGAGTCGTAGGGGCGCGTGAGGACCGCCGAGAGATCCCTGAAGCGATCCAGCGCCGAGTAGCCCTCGTGTCGGACCAGGATCTCGAGCCCCTTGCGGGCGATGTCGGGATCGCAGTCGCCGGCCGCCAGCCGGAAGATCGTGCGGAAGCGGGCGTAGGGAAGGTGCTGCAGCAGCTCGAAGGCCAGCCGGCGATCTTCCTTGGTCTGGCCGTTGCGGAACTTCACGAGCGTCGGCGAGATCAGCTCTTCGGCTTCGTCCAGCTCGGCGATGGCCGGCACCAGGAGCTTGAAGTGCCGCCAGCCGCCCTCGCCCAGGTCCGCCGAGAGCTTCTCGAGCGGCATCTGGCCGCGCCGCGTCAAGAGCAGCTTCGAGTGGATGCGCAGCAGGTGGTCGCTCTTGTCGTTGGCGCTCTGTTGCAGGACGCTGTCGTCGACGGCGCCGATGGCCGCCAGGCCCAGCTTCCCCCACGTCTTCACCACCGGCACCCGGTCGCTCGCAAACCTCTTCAGCGGGATCTGCGACTGCTTGTCGGCGATCAGATAGAGCAATCGCGCGGCCTGCTCGCGCAGCGCATCCTGCTCCGCGTCGACCGCGGAACCGAGCGCGGCGACCGCGCGCGCGCCGAGGGCCAGGAAGGCCGCGGAGGCATCTCTCTGCGTGCCCGGATCGGCCAGCATCGGCAGCATCGACTTCATCGCCGACAGTCGGGCCCCGAGGCTCGCCAGCAGGGCGATCCCCGCGCGGCGGAGCGGTCGGCCCTTCAGCTCGAGAAGCTTGACGGCCAGCGCCTCGCGGCGATCGTCGGGCAGCCCCTTGAGCTTCTCGAGAGTCGCCTCGCGGTAGAAGCCGTGCGACAGCAGCGGCACCAGCTCGTGCATCGTCAGCCGGCCCGGATCGAGCTTCTCGGCCAGCAGATAGAGGCCGGGCACGCGGTGCATCTCGGACGTCAGGAACTGGCGCACCGACTCCTGCCCCTCGAAGGCCGCGCAGCTCTGGGGAACGGCGAATCCCCGGAAGCCCGGCACCGCCACGAAGCCCCCCGCCTTGAGCCTGGGAAACGGCGTGATGGCCACCTCGAGCTGCCGCAGCGCCAAGAGCAGCTTCGTGAACGCCTTGAAGCGGTTGGCCGGGTCTTTCTGGGCACCCAGCTCTTCCAGCAGCGCGATGCACCTCTGGAAGCCGCTGGCATCCAGCATCTGGCGCAGCTGAAAGAGCGCCTCGGGCTTCAGGCGGGTGAGCCCGAGAGCGAACATCTGCGCCAGCGCGGACCGGATTTGCGTGATGGCGTCGGACATTGAGTTTTCGGGCAGCCGGGCGAACAAAACCAAACCGGTCGCCGGCCCCGGATCGGGAATCGCCACTCTAGCATATGGCCGCGCCACCGGAACAGCGTCCCGTCCGGCCGAGCGTATACTGACCGTTATGTCGAAAGACCGCCTCCCGGCGGCTGCGCTGCTCCTTGCCGTCGTTCTCGGGCTGCTCTGGGCCGCGGTCGCCCCGCGGTCCCGGGAGAGATCGGGGCGGCTCTTCACCGACTTCGAGTTCCGGGCTGAGATGGGGAAGATCCTCGATCCGGCGCAGCTCGCCCGGTCGCTCGCAGGCCGCCTGGGCCGGCCCTTCAGGGTCGTCGAAGCGGCGTCCTGCTCGCCCGGGACGGTGGAGACCCTCGCAGGCCCGTTCTCGCTCGGCATCGTGCATGTCGGCAGCTGCGACGCGGCGCGCAAGCTCAGGCCGCTGAAGGCGCTCTACTGGTTGCCCGAGCCTCCCGAGCGAGAGGTCGTGATGGTCCGGGTCGCGGGCAGACTTCAGACCGCCTCGCGCGTGATGACCACTCCGGCCTGCGCGACTGTGGCCCGCGCGCTGCTGGCCGCGCAGGGACTTGCTCCGGAACAGCTGAGAGTTCGAGACATCCATCACGAAGGCATCCCCAGGCGCGAGGATGACGACGGGCGTCCCTTCCGCTGGATGGGGATCTTCACCCAGGCCCTGCTCGAGGGCGAGTTCGACCTCCTGGTTACCGAGTCGCGCCGCCTGCGCGAGGAGACCTTCCCCTCGCAGCAGGTCCGCCTGAGAGTGGTCGCGGCGGCGAGACCCGCCTCGCAGTTCCTGCTCGTGGCGGCTCCCGAGGTCGCTCCGGAGCTTCTCGAGGCCTTGAGGCAGGTCCTGCCGGCCGCCATCTCGGGTGGCTGGGCCGTGCCCTCCACCGACCTCGGCGAGCTGCGCAAGGCCCTGCCCCTGCTGCAGTCGCGCGCGGCGCGTACCTTCACGACTCCGCCCGGTGGGGTTCCCTTCGAGGAGGCGCTGCCGTGAGCGACGAGCCGGGCGTGAACCCCGGGAAGGGCCCGAGCGTCTGCGCCGGCGTGGGCGACGCGGCGCTTGCCCGGCCTCCGGTGGAGCCGCCGGGCGACGACGGCGCCGGAACGCTGTGCGGCGTCGGGTTCGCCTCGGCCCTGGTGGTCTACTGCCTGGCGTCGGGCTTCACGGCGCTGGCGGCCCTGACGGCGGCCTGGTGTCTGGGCGCGCTGGGCGCGGGTGACCTGCTGGCCTGGGCTCGGGGCCGCATGGCGAAGGTCGCTCCGCCCGGCTGGACTCTAAGGCTGGCGCTGGTCGGACTCGGCGTCGGGCTGGGCTTCCTCGCCGTCGAGTCGGGCCTGGCGCTGCTCGCCTGCGCGGGCGCCCGCCAGCCGGACGGCCCTGCTCGATGGCTCACCGACCTGGCCTTCCCTCCCGAGTGGCGGATGCACCCCGCGCATGTGTCCGGCGCCCCCGGTTCGTTCTACTGGCACGGGAAGCTGCACCTGCAGAACCCGGACGGGTTCCGGGTCGCCGGCAGCTACCGGCTGGACGAAGCGGCCTTTCGCGTCGTCGCGCTCGGCGACGGCTTCACCTATGGCTACGGCGTGGAGGCGGAAGAGGCCTATCCG
Source organism: uncultured bacterium (assembly GCA_964610245.1). Lineage (GTDB taxonomy): Bacteria > Muiribacteriota > UBA6191 > JACPRK01 > JACPRK01 > CAZSVK01. The sequence continues at coordinate 7,208 of CAZSVK010000138.1, read as the reverse complement.
GCCGTCCTGGAGCGCTCCCTCGCCGGCCGCGCCCGCGTGAGGGTCTACAACCTGGGCGTCCCGGGTTTCAGCTCCGGCGACTACGTGGACGTGGCGGGCCGGGCCGCGGTCCCCCTGCAGCCGCACCTGGTGATCCTGGGCCTGTGCCTGGACGATCTCGACCTGTGCCGGCCCAGGAACCGGGACGACACGCCGTGGCGGCTTCCGCTCCCCGGCTTCCTGACCGCTCCGTTCGCCGAGGAGACTCGCGCGGGCCGGCTCTGGAGCAGCGGCTTCGACCGCGCGCTCAGGCTGGCCGGACTTCGTGACGACTTCCTGCCCCACGCGATGCGCGCCTTCGACGCCCGTCTCGCCCGTCTCCGCGCCGATCTGGTCGAGATCAACCGGCGGTGCGTGGACCTGATGGGGCTGCCGGTGCTGGCGATGGTGCTCGACGAGAGGCCGGGCGCGTTCGATTGCGATCGCAGCCGGCTGGTGCGGCTCGTCGAGCGGGCGGCGAGTGACGCCCAGATGGACGTGCAGCCGTCCGAGCCCTTCCGCCGCGACCACGCCGCGGGGCAGGTCATGTTGACCGTCAGCCGCTGGGAAGGCCATCCCAACGCTCTGGCCCATCGGCTCTGGGGCGAGATTCTCGCCGACGCCGTCGAGGAGCACCCCGGTTTCCATCGCTGGCTCGCGAACCGGTGACCGGCGGGCCCCAGCGGCGTATCCTCCATCTCGAGCGCTGCCAGCCTTTGCACACGGCCCTCATGCGATAGACTTCACACAATTCGCGTCAGTTACCGATAGGTTTTGTAGTCGAAGGGCAGATGCTGCCACTTCCTGCCTTTCCTGACCTTCGGTCCGATCCCTGGCCAGGCCCGGGATCCTGACAGCCTCGAGAGTCCTATGCCCAAGATGGTGTGTCCGTTCCTGCTACAGTCGGCCAAGACGCCGGAGCAGGCGGCGTGTCTCGAAGAGCGCTGCATGCTCTTCGATCGCACCAACCGCACGTGCGGGCTCGTGAGCATGGGCACCGGCGGGTTCAACCCCTTCGCCGGTGTCCTCGCCGGTGGCCCCCCTCTGGCCGCACCCAGCGACACCCTCAGCGCCGAGGCGAGTCTGAAGGACCTGTCCCTCCTGGAGCGCCAGGAGCGGGCCGATCTCTTCTTCATCGACGCCGAGCGTGCCTACTTCGCGGGCGATTTCAATCGCGCGCTCGACGAGTATCTGAAGACGCAGCTCGCGGACCAGCAGTACTTCCGCGCCTACCTGAGGGCCGGCGACGTCTACTGCCTGCAGAAGCGCTACAAGGAGGCGATCGAGCAGTACCGCAAGGCGCTCGCCCTGCACCCGTCGTTCGGCGAGATCTGGATCAAGCAGATCTACCAGTATCGGTTCACCTACTACGGCTCGCCCTCGCAGGACTCGATGTACCGCCGCGTCATCGACCGTTTCCGCCAGCACGCCGAGGAAGATAACGCCAACAGTATCCTGCGGTTCGCCCTCGGGATGTGCCACCTGCTGCTGCCTCTCACCGACGGCCCCGCCCGCGCGCGCGCCGCCGCGATGCGCGAGTTCGACACCGCCGCGGAGATCGAGCCGCTCAACCTGTGGGCCTACTGGGGGATGAAGTACGCCATCCTCGAGATGGGCCGCGAGATCACGACCTCCACCATCGCGCGCGCCGAGGAGGTTTGCGGCAAGGCGATCGAGCTGGACCCCACCGCCGCCTATGCCTTCTTCGAGCTGGGCGAGGTCCACGAGCTGTCCCACCGTCTCCTCGGCGGCGGCGCCGACGCGCCGATGCTCGACTACGCCAAGGCGCTCGCCTGCGACCCGTTCCACCTGCCCGCGCACCTGCGGCTGGGCATCCTCCAGGCCCGGGCCTACCAGTTCGACACGGCCCAGGAACACTTCAAGGCGGTGGTCGACCGCGACCCGACCCAGCTCCTCGCCGTCCTCTCGGCGGCGCGCCTGCAGGCCTCGGCCGGCCGGCACGCCGTGGCCATCGAGCACTACGAGCGGTTTCTCTCCCGCTGGGAGAGCTTCCGCCACTTCCCGGTGCTGCAGCTCTCGTCCCAGCTCGACCTGGAGGCGGTCTCGATCGCCGACGTCGACTGCGAGCTGGCCGAGTCCTATCTGGAGCGGCACGACAGCTCCCGCGCCCGCAGCCTCTTCAAGCAGGCGGTCTCGAGCGATCCCCGCCACATCCAGGCCGCCATGCGCGTGGTCGAGCTGGACTTCCGCGCCTGCCGCGAGACCCCGGCCGCCCTGGCCGAGGTCCAGCAGCGCACGCGCGACGCGATCTTCACCGACCCGAGCGCCGCTCTGCCGCACTTCGCCGTGGGCTACCTGCACTCGCTGATGGCCCGCGAGATGCTCGAGAATCGCGAGGAGAACCGTACCCGCGCCATCGCCGAGCTGAAGAAGGCCCTGGTGCTCGCCCCCACGCTCGACCAGGCGGCCTGGGCGCTGAAGGATCTCTACCTCTCGATGCGCGCCGCCGACGAGGTCCACTTCCAGCGGGCCCTGGCGCTCGCCCAGCACGTCGCCGACCGCGATCCCGACAACGCCGAGGCCCAGTACCAGCTCGGCCTGACCTTCCTGGCCGGCGAAGACTACGCTCGCGCGCTCAAGGCGCTCAAGGAGTGCCTGCGCCTCGACCCGTCGGTCCTGCGCGCCCACTACGAGCTGGCCAGCCTCTACTCGCGCCTGGGCAAGTACGACCGCGCCATCGAGGTCTGCCGCGACGTCCAGCGCATCCGCCCCCAGGAGGCCTGGACCCACTACCAGCTCGGTCAGATCTTCTACCTGAAGGGCGACTTCCAGCAGGCCTCCGAGGAGCTGCTGACCGCCATCGACCTCAACCCGCGGTTCGTCGACGCCTACGTGCTCTCGGGGCAGCTCTACTTCGACCGCGCCGAGTTCGAGAAGGCCCAGTCCCAGTACCAGAAGGTCCTCGATCTGGAGCCCGACCACCAGGGCGCCCTGTTCAAGGTCGCCTGCATCCAGAACCGGCTGGGCAGCCATCAGGACGCTCGCGAGACGCTCGAACGGCTGCTCGCGGCCGACCCGCACCACCTGCCGTCGATGACCGAGCGAGCGCGGGCCTACCGGATGGAGGGCAAGCTCGAGAAGGCGCTGGACGAGTACACCTCGATCCTGGCGGTCGACCCGAAGAACGCCGCGGCGCACATGGAGATCGGGCAGCTCTGCTTCCAGCAGGGCAGCCTCGACCGGGCCGAGCAGTCGCTGCGCACCGCCATCAGCCTCGATCCGAACAGCCTGGCCGCCTACCGGCTGCTGGGCAGCCTGTTCGCGCGCAAGGGCAGCGCCTTCGAGGCCGAACGGATGTACCGCAAGGCGCTCGAGGTCGACCCGAAGGACCGCGAGTCGCACCTGGGCCTCTCCGAGGTCCTGGTGGAGCAGGGCAACGGCCGGGACGCCGCGATGGTGCTCGACGACCTGACGCAGTGCACGCCCGATGACGCGGATGCCTACTTCCGCCTGGGCCGCGTGCTCGAGGAGCAGCACGACCATGACGCGGCGTTCGACAACTACCGCCGCGCCGCCGAACTGGCGGATAACGTCGACTATCTGCTGGCGATCGCCCGGCTGCACACGAGACTCAATCAATCGCGCGAGGCCGAGCAGGCCTACCACGCGGTGCTGGACCTCGACTTCAAGAACGCCGAGGCGCTCGAGGCGCTGGGTCTGATCTCGCTCGACCGGGGCGACATCAAGGAAGCCAGCGCGCACTTCTTCCGGGCCTCGGAGGCCAACCCCGTCGTCGCGGACCTGCGCTTCCAGCTCGGCGAGACCTATCGCGCGATGGATGACGCGGTCAGGGCCGAGGAGACCTACCGCGCGGCGCTCGAGCTGGACCCGAAGCACCGCGGCGCGCTGCTGCAGATGGCCGAGTTGTGCTCGGAGAGCGCGCGCCACGAGGAGGCCGTCGAGTTCTACGGCCGCGCCGTCGAGGGCGGCGCCGCGACGGTCGAGCTGCGCGTCAAGCTGGGCCAGGCCTACGAGCAGCTCAACCGGCTCAACGAGGCCGAGCTGGAGTACGGCAAGGCGCTCGAGCTGGCCCCCGGCCGGCCGGCGCTGCTGCTCTCGCTCGGGCTCGTGAAGCGCCGGCTGGGCAAGGTCGACGAGGCGGTCGACGTGCTGACCGACGCCGCCGAGGCCGATCCGTCGCAGGCGCGCGCGCAGTTCGAGCTGGGCAAGGCGCTGGTACACAAGGGGCAGCTGGCGGCGGCCACGGAGCGCTTCCGCAAGGCGCTGGTGCAGGCCCGGCGCTCGAGCCCGGCCGAGCAGGCCGAATACCACTTCGAGTTGGCCCGTGCGCACGTGAGCCAGGGAGCCTTCCCGGAGGCGGTCGAGGAGCTGGAGCAGGTCGTGTCGCTGGCGCCCGAGCATACGAAGGCCCACTTCGAGCTGGGCCGCGTGCACGCGCAGCTGGGCGATCTGGCCTCGAGCGTGGCCAGCCTGGAGCAGGCCGCGCAGACGGCGCCCGGTGACGCGGAGGTGCGCTTCCAGCTCGGCCTGGCATATGCGCGTCAAAACGGCTACCAGGAAGCGATCCGGGAGTTCAACGCGGCGATCGAGGCGGCCCCGGAGCACGCCCGAGCGCACTACGAGCTGGGTAGCGTCTACCGCAAGTCGGGCGCCGACGACAAGGCCATGACGCACTTCGAGAAGGCGATGGAGCTGGACCTGGGCTTCACCCACAGCTATCGCGCCCTGGGCGAGATGCTGATGGAGCGCCGCCGGCTCGATGACGCGATCGAGATGTTCCAGACCGCGCTCAGGCTGGAGCCGACCGACGACCAGACGCACTACCTGCTGGGCGAGGCGTTCGACCGCAAGAAGGAGACGCGCAAGTCGATCGAGCACTACGAGAAGGCGCTCGAGCTGCACCCCGAGAACCTCAAGGTGGTCTACCGGCTGGGCAGCAAGTACAAGGAGAAGCTCGACTGGCAGTCGATGGCCGGGCTCTACGAGAAGGCGGTGCGCCGCTCGCCTTCCAACGCGCTCTTCTACTTCGAGTTGGGCGAGGCCTGCAAGAACCTGCAGGAACTCGACCGCGCGCAGGTCTGCTACGAGCGGGCCCTGCAGCTCAACACCGATTTCGTGGACGCGATGTACAGCCTGGGCGACATCTACAAGGCCAAGGCGATGTACGCCCCGCTCATCAAGATGTACAAGAAGGCGATCGAGATCTTCCCCTCGAACACCCGCGCCCACTTCGAGCTGGGCCGCGCCTACATGGCTCTCGATCAGGAAGAGGCCGCCATCGGCTGCTTCCGCAAGGTCATCCAGCTCGACGCCAACCACCGCGAGGTCTACTTCGACCTGGGCCGCCTGCTGGTCGCCAGGCAGAGCACCGACCAGGCGCTCAAGGTCTACCAGCGCGCCGTGTCGGTCGACCCGGACAACCCCGTGGCCCACTTCCACCTGGCCAAGCTCTACGAGGCCAAGAACTTCACCGAGGACGCCACCCGCGAGTACGAGCGCGCCAAGGCGCTCGAAGGCTCGAACGCCGAGATCTACTACAAGCTGGGCCTCGACGCGATGCGTCGCAAGGAATACGCCAAGGCGCTCGGCGAGTTCGAACGCGCCCTCGGCCTCAACCCGAACGACGCCGACACGCTCGTCGAACAGGGCAAGGCGTTCTTCTACCTGGACAAGGGCATCGAGGCGGTCGAGTCGCTCGAGCAGGCCCGCAAGCTGCGGCCCGACGACCACCTGCTGAAGCTCTGGCTCGCGAAGAGCCACCTGCTCGACCGCGAGCTGGACCAGGCGCTCGAGTGTCTCGAGCCGCTGCTCAAGGTGCGCGAGACCAAGCTCGAGGCGCTCAAGCTCTCGGGCCAGGTGCACCGGCTGAAGGCCGACTACCAGGCCGCCATCGCGGCGCTCTCGAAAGCCTCCGAGATGGACCCCGCCAGCAGCCAGGTGCTCGAGGATCTCGCCACGAGTTACCTCGAGGCCGGCCAGCCTCAGCAGGCGATCGAGACCTTCCACAGGATGCTGCAGCTCGACCCGAAGGACGTCAACCTCAACGTCCGGCTGGGCAAGCTCTACCTGTCGAACGGGATGCCCGACAACGCCATCGAGCAGTTCCAGTCGGCCGTCGGCCTCAACCCGCGCAACATCGACAACTTCCTGCTGCTCTCGCGCACCTACTACGACCTGAAGCAGTTCACGCAGGCGCGCCAGGTCTACGCGAAGATCCTGGACCTCTTCCCCAAGAACATCGAGGCCCGCGTCCAGCTCGGAATGACCTTCCAGGAGCTGGGGATGGAGTTCGAGGCGATCGGCGAATTCAAGAAGGCCGAGGAACTCGACCCCGACAACTACCAGGTGCTGCTGGCGCTCGGCATCGACAGCTACAAGAAGGGGCTCACCGACCGCGCCCAGGAGAAGCTGGAGGCGGTGCTCCAGAAGAACGGGCAGTGCCTCGAGGCGATCGAGACGCTCGGCCGCATCTTCCACGAGAAGGGCAACCGCGACCGCGCCCTCGAGCTGTTCAACCGCGCCGTCAGCCTCAACCCCGATCACTCCGACACCTGGCGGCTCATCCTCGCCATCCACCGGTCGAACGACGACACCGTCAAGCAGCTCGACACGCTCAGGGAGCTGGTCCGGCTCAACCCCAAGGACGCCGGCACGCTGCTGCCGCTCGCCCAGCTCAGCTTCGGCGAAGGGCGCCTGGACGACGCGCGCACCTACGTCGAGCGGCTGCTCGGGATGATGCCCGACGACCAGAAGGCGCTGATGCTCGCCGCCGACGTGGCGCTCGAGCTGAACGAGCCGAAGAAGGCGATCGAGCACCTGGAGAAGCTCGTCAAGAAGGACGCCGGCGACGCCGCGCTACAGCTCAAGCTGGCGACCGTCTGCGAGCGGGTCGACATCAACGACAAGGCCCAGAAGCACTATGAGGCTGCCTACCGCCTGGCCCCCGGCGACACCGAGGTGCTCAAGGCGACGATGACCTTCTACAACAAGATCGGGCAGCCCGAGAAGGCCGCTCCCATCGCCGACAAGCTGGTGCACCTGGCGCCGGACGACGAGAAGCTGAAGCTCGACATGGCGGTGCTCTTCGAGAAGAAGGGGCTGCTGCTGAAGGCGAGCGAGCTGTATGCGTCGTTGCTCCAGGACGATCCGGACAACGAGCCGTTGCTGCTCGCCCAGGGCCGCATCTTCGCCCGCCAGGGTCTGGACAG
>CAZSVK010000137.1:0-13044 GCA_964610245.1 uncultured bacterium | reverse complement strand
CCAGTCGGATCCGCGTGGTGCCGAACGCTCCAGGCAAGCCCGGCCTGGCTGAACGAGCTTGGCCCCTACGAGAGCGAACTGGCTCTGGAGGTCTGCCCTGCGAGCCTGGCCGGCTCGGGCGCACCGGACTCAGGTTCGCCCGCCTCGCGAGCTGCGCCCGTACTTCTGAAGCCAGGGGCTCCGCCCCTGGACCCGCTCGCCCCCTCCGGGGGCTGACCCGCAGCAGCGGGGATTCGAGAGGGAACGGGAGTCTGAAGTTCGCCAGGGGCCGGCCCAATCTTGGAGCGGCGGTTTTCCGACCCCGGCCCCCCCGGACCCCCACGCCCTCGCTTGCAGCTCGTTTGCAGCTCGAGCTGGCCCGGTCTCTGGCTCGACGACCTGATCGAGCATCCCTGGCAAGCGAGAGCCGCCAGCGGAGACTGGACCGAGCTGCTGACGACCGTCCTGCGGCACGACCTGGAGGCCGAGCCTGGCGCCTCTTTCCCAACGGCCTTCGTCTGGCACCTGACGTGGGTCTGGCGGCTGGGATTGCAGGTGGATTCCCTGCACGTGAGAGTGGCCTTGCCTCCGCTCAGGGGATGGCCCTCGATCGCGCTGGCCCTGCTCGAGGCGAGGCTCGGAGCGCCCGAGACTGCTGCCACCGCAGCCCGCAAGTGCCGGCAGGACCCGGACCCGGAGGTGCGCGAAGCGGCCCGTGTGGTGCTCGCCCTGCTCGGCCGCCCGCCAGCACGGCCTCGTCGAGCCGGGTGTCGTCTGAAGCGCTCGACTTCCTGCTGGCTCCCCGGGGTGGACTGAGCCGGCCTCGACGACTCGAACGGCGGCGCTCGCCTACTGGCTTGGTCGCCCTCGACCGTGTTCGGGTTCATGCGTGTGTCCCGAAATCCGGCGCCGCCACCGTTGTGGCAGAATGGGCTCCGGAGGTGCCACGATGCGGCCCATTGCGATGTCCGTTCTCTTCATGTTGACGACCCTGGCTCCCGGCGCCGCTTCGGCGGAGGCCGTTGCCGAACCCGAGCGTCTGGCCTTCGAGCGGCTCCAGGCGATCGCCGCGAGCAACCCGGCCTACGAGGTCGCCCTGGGCCGCGAGGTGGCCCAGCTCGTGATGGGGCTCTGGGACCACCCCGTCTACCGCCATCCCGTGGCGACGGTGCTCAATCTCGAGGGCGGTCGCCTGGACCGCATCTTCAACCGGGCCACCCTCGAGGGCGAGGGCGAGCGCGAGGCTCTGCCCAACTTCGGAAGGGTCGATGCGAGGCTGCTTCGCGGCGGGCAGCCGACCGCCGCGGGCTTTCGCAAGCTGCGAGACCTGGGCGTCCGGACGATCGTGAGTCTCCGCTTCGAGGAGCCCGACGATGCGGCCACCGTCGCCGACCTCGGGCTGCGCTATCTCTACCTCCCGGTCCCCGACACTGATCGGCCCACCGACGACCAGGTGCGCCGTTTCCTGGCGCTGCAGCGCGAACTCGACGCCGGGCAGATCTACGTGCACTGCGCTTGGGGAGTGAACCGGACCGGCACGATGGTCGCCCTGTGGCGCATCCAGCGCGGCTGGTCCCCCGAGCGGGCGCTGGCCGAGGCCGAGAAGTACGGCTTCGACGAGAGGCGGCTGAAGGCCGATCTCCCGGCGGCGTTGATCCGCGGCTTCCGGCGACTCGACCCCGCGCCGTGAAACGCCCATGTCCGACCCCGGACTGTCCGCCATCGTTCGCGCCATCCCCAGCCTTGCGGGATTGCCGCAGCGCGACTTCGAGATTCTGCTGGCTACGTGCGAACTCGCCCGCTTCGAGCCCGGCCAGGAGCTGATGCACAAGGTTGCGATCAGGGTCGAGCCGGGTCCTCCCATTCAGGAGCCGTAGCTGGCGACTGATTCGAGTCGAGAGCTTTCGACGCTCCGCATCGGAGACATCTTCGGACGTCGGGTGGAGTTGGGCGCGGACGTCCCGGTTGCGCAGGCCAGCGATGACAAACTCCCCTCGGCTGATGGCACTCGACGACCAAATCCACTCTCCGGCCCTCCCAAGACCCCCCGTTCGAACTTCCTATGCTGCTCGCCTGAAGGCGGTCGCCGAGCTGAAGGCGGTGCTGGAGAAGGATCCGGCGAACGCGCGCGCGAAGGAAGTCCTGCGGAGCCTGCAAGAGGCCGGAGGCGGGTTGCGAGAGAGCAGAGGTAACGCTAGGGAACGGCCTTGCTTGGCTCTATCCTTCCAACCATGAGGCTCCTCTGCGTGCTGGTCTTGCTCACCGCCGGCTGTGGCAAGCCGCCGCCGGCGGCGGTCGTGGAGTGGCTCGAGAACCAGGTCGAGATCGACGGCACGGTCATCGCCTGCGGAGCCACGATGAAGCCGGGCAACCGGCTGGACGTCTTCCCCAAGCGCGCGGCCTTTCAGCCGGTGACGGGCGCCAGCCGCGTGCGCTTCCTCGATGGCACCGTGGTGCTCCTGCGCGCCACCGACAACGACTTCGTCCGCCTGCAACTCGTGGCTGCCGGAGAGCATGACGCAAGTGTTTCGCTGCTCGACGGGCGCATGGGCTTCTCGACTGCCGCAGGGAGCGTCCTGACGGTCTCCAGGTCAGGTCGCAGCATCGAGTTCAGGGACTCCGCCGGCATCGTGGTGGGCCTCCCCGGCGGCTTCAGGGTGGGAGTTCTGCGGGGCCAGGCCAGAATTCCCGCGGCCGGGCAACTGTCCGCCGTCGAACTCGGCCCCGAGCAGCAGATCGAGTTCCTGCCCGATGGGGCCACCAGCGCCACGACCCACTTCGACTCCGGGGCGATGGGTGACCTCGACCCGGTGGTCAAGGAGCCGTGACGGCCCCTTTGGAATCCCCGTGGGCTGTCCGCCTTCTCTCGAGATCGATGGCCCGGCGGCCAGTCGGGCAACGAAGGCCAGGTTTCGTCCGGCCTGCACGACCACAGGGTGACCATCGTGGCCGCTCGCGCACCGGTCTCGGCCTGCGCCTCCTCCAGCGCAAGGAACTCGCGGCGAGGGAGGGCCCGCGAGTGAGAGCACGACCTTGCCCACGGTCGCCCGCGAGCGGAGCGCCTCCTGCGCCTCGCCGGCGAGTTCGAATGGAAAGACCCGGCCGACCACCGGCGCCAGGATGCCGCTGTGCCACAGCCGCTCGACCTCGCGCAGCGAGTGCCCGAGCACTTCCTCGTGGAGGAAGAGCTGGACCGTGTTGAAGGTCGAGACGGTGCGGTTCTCGTGCAGCATCTCCAGGATGTCGAGGCGCGGCCGGGTCAGGTACCGCCAGGCCAGCTCGAGCCAGTTCGGACGGGGCCCCGCCGGCATCATCGAGGCGGCCCCGAAGGCCACCAGATGCCCCATCGGCGCCAGAAGGCGATAGCTCTTGCGAAAGACCTCACCTCCGACCGAGTCGAAGATCAGGTCGACTCCGCGGCCTCCCGTGGCCTCTTTGATGGCCGCCTCGAAGTCCACGGCGCGATAGTCGACCGCCACGTGAGCGCCGTGAGCACGCGCCACCTCGAGCTTGGCCGGCGAACCGGCGGTAGCGAAGACCTCGACGGCTCGCGTCTTCAGGAGCTGCAGCATGGCCAGACCAACTCCTCCAGCCGCTGCGTGAACCAGGACCCGCATCCCGTCCCGGACCCGCCCGAGCGTGAACAGCCCGTGATAGGCGGTCATGGAGACGGCCGCGAGCGCGGCCCCTTCCTCGAACGACGCAGCGGCCGGCATGCGCAGGCAGTGCGCGGCGGGGGCATCGAGCAAGGAGACGTAGCCGCCGAACCGGGTCACCGCCACGACCCGGTCTCCGGGAGCCAGGCCTGTCACGCCCTCGCCCGTTCGCAGGACCACACCCGAGGCCTCGAACCCGGGGACGAACGGAGGGCTGGGGGCCTGGTCGTAGAGTCCGAGCCGTTCGAAGACGTCGGCGAAGTTCACGCCGGCCGCCGCGCACTCGATGAGCACGCGGCCGGGTCCGGGCTCGGGCACCGGGAACTCACGCTCTTGAAGGACTTCCGGGCCTCCGTGGCGGGTGATGAAGATAGCGCGGCCAGTGGGCATGTTCTAGGCCGGGCCGCTCGAGGCGGACCGGAGAGGCCTTACGGCGGTCGGGCGTGCTCGGCGAGGGGCGCTCATGACGCCTCACCAGCGGCGCAGTTTCAGCAGCATTGCCGGATGGAGAAACAGGTCGAACAGGATGGCGGCCGCGCACCCCACCGTCATGTAGAATCCGAAGAGGATCGCGGTCACCGACTCGGACGCCAGGCTGGACATGAATCCCAGCGCTACTAGCGCGGACGATATCATCATCGAGCAGCCTACCTCGCGGAAAGCCTCTCGCAGCGCATCCGGGAGCGAACGGCCGCGCGAGACCAGCCGGTCGACGTGCACGATGTAGTGGATCGTGTCGTTGACCGAGTTTCCGACAGCCAGCGAGTTGAGGATGCAGAAGGTCTCGTTCAGTTCCTGTCCCATGGCCCGGGCGGCCGCGAACATGGCCAGCAGTGGCAGGATGTTCGGCACCATCGCGATGGTCGATACCAGCAACCGGCGCGTGAAGGCCAGAAGGACCAGGTAGACGAACAGCATCGAGGTCGCAAGATTGGTGAAGAAGCTGGTCGCCACGGCGCCCATGATCTCGCCCCAGTAGGCCATCGTCCCCGACACGGTCAGTCGGGCCCCGTCGAGGCACTCGAGTCGCTGCCGCCGCGCCGTCTCGACAATCCGCGCTCCCAGCGCCAGCAAGCTGTTAGCGTCCTCGAGCCGGGTCTGCACCGCCAGCCGGAGCTTGCGGCTGGAAGGCGAGTAGAACTCGTCGAAGGCGCCCACGTCCAGGTACTGACGGTAGAGGGCCTCGCGCCGCGCCTGCTTCCAGCGTTCCTCGAGACCGGGTTGGAACACGAGCCCCGCGAGTTCGAGTTCGATGAACCCCTTCAGCTCGGCGTAGCTGTCGACGCGCACGACGCCGGGGAGCCCCCCGATCGCCTTTGCCAGCTTCTCCAGATCGCGCTCCAACGCCGGGCGGATCAGCATCTCGTCGAGCCGCAGGCCGCAGGGGACGGCGCAATCGATGGTCGTGATCGGGAAGCCGTGCCGGTTGCAGAAGTCCAGCGTCCTGGAAACGGGGTGCTCGGCGACGAAGTACCGGTACCAGTTGGAATTGAGCCGCTGCGGCGCGGCATAGACAGCCAGGGCAACGACGACGGCCCCCCAGAACGCCAGATTGCCTCGACTCCAGACGAGACGCTTCCAGGTCCCCATCCAGCGTTCGGCCAGGGCCCGTTCGAGACGGTAGTACAGGCAGGAGGAGCCCGCGTCGGGCAACCGCTGGAGCAGCAGAGGAAAGTAGACGACGATGACCACGTACTCGACCGCCACGCCAATGCAGATGGCGTAGCCGAACGCCTCGAGGAGGGCGAGGTCGGTGTAGCCCGTCACCACCAGGGCCCCGAAGGTCGTCAGGCTGGTCAGGAGATTGGGGATCAAACCGTCGCGGAGAGCAGTGGCAGCGGCCCGCCGGCGCCCCATCCGCGGTCGCGCGGCGTGAAACAAGGCCAGCAGGAAGACCACGTCTTCCAGCCCGTTGACGAGGGTCAGGATGGGCAGGTTCCCCGAAAGGCCGTTGATGGGCACGCCCACGACGACCATCATCCCGAAGCTGAGGAGGATGCTCACGCCCAGGACCAGCATCGCCGCCGCGGCGACGCTGAAGCTCCCATAGAGCCACCAGAAGGCCGCCAGCAACACCGACATGCTGATCGCCGACAGCTTCCCCTGGTCGCGGAACGTGCTGCGGATCATCTCGCTGTTCAGGTAGTACAGGCCATTGAGGTGATAGGCGACCCCGGTGCGCTCGCGGAACCGCTGCAGGAGTTGCTCGATCCTGGACAGCAGGCCGGTCATCCGGTGCGGATCCTCGTACTCGACGGTGGGCCGCACGATCATCGTGTAGACCGACAAGGCGCGATCGTAGAGATAGCCGTGCCAGCGGTCGCTGAAGGGCGGAGCTGCCAGGACGCGGCGGGTGGCCTCCTCGCTCGCCAGTGTCTCGGCCCCGAGGAGCGGCACCAGCCGGAGATGGTCCGATCTGACCGCCGGGCGCAACAGATCGACAGCCGAGAAGGCGCGTCTGACGCCCTCGAGTTGCTCGAGCTGTCCGGAGAGATCCCGAAGCTGTCGCAGCACGGGAGCCGTGAAGGTCCTGGCGCTCTCGAAGTGGATCAGCAGGGAGTCCCCGAGATGGAACTCGCGATCGAAGACCTCGAGGCGCTGACGGGCCGGGTGGTCGACCTTGAGCACGCTCTTGAAACCGAAGACCAGCTTCAACCGTGGCAGCGACCACAGACTGGCCAAGCAGAGCATCGAGAGCAGCACCCAGAGCGCCCCTTCGTGGCGAAACAGCCAGCAGGTGAGCCGGCTCGACCAGGACGGTCCGAGACTCGGCGCAGAGGCCACAGGGGGCTCGCTCCGAAGCACCTTCATCTGAGCAGTGCGACGTGACGGCTGCGCTTCATGGTCGGCCTCGCCCTCGGATTGACGGTCTCGTCAACTCGTGGCTCGAGTTGACCGCCGGAACTGCCGCGTCCAGTCTTGCTGGCGCCAGTGTAACTCGGGCGGACCATCGTTCGGGAAGGGGAACACTCGGATGCGGGCCCGTTCAGCCGGTCGGGCACGAGCCGGCCCGCAACGGCGCGCGCACCAGGAACTTCGGGGCCCTCCACGGCGCCGATTCCCGAGGCGGTGCCGGGCTCTGGTCGGCCGTGAGGGTGTCGCGCCGAGGCGGGTCACACTTGGCTGCTTCCCGGGAAGTGCTTCGGCTTCGCCGGCCGATGAACATCGCGGGGATCGCTCGCTCCGGGGCTCGAGGCTCGGGGCTCGGGGCCGGACGAAAGGCAATCGTCGCCAGTAAGAACCATCGCGTGCGAGACGACTCGCGCAAGTGATGGAACAGGACTCGCCGAAGTTGCGGCGCATGCAGTGCTCCTTGAATGCCAAAACTCCCCGCGTCGTCCTGCATAGTCTGCACCGAGAACGCGCGGCTCGGCTGCGCGCCCGGGCTCGATGTGGCCAGCCTCGTCGACGGCACCGTGGCGAGGACGGCCGTTTCTCGCCGAAACCCGTAAGGAAGGAGACTCATGAGTGCAACCCGAACCAGGACCATGGGATGGCGTGCGGTCTTGCGGAGCCTGGCAATGATGGGCCTGCCGGCGCTCGCCATTCCGGTGACGGCGCAAGGATTCGACCCGATCGCCGGACTGTCGACGACCGCCGGGCCGTCGACGCTGGCCGTGGTTCAGTGCAACCCGCTGGTTGGAGGGGCCTTCACGGAGGGGAAGTCGAACAAGGTGACGTGGGATACGGCAAAGCGCTTCGCCCGTTTGATCGCCAAGGATTGCCCGGACGCCTCGGTGATCGGCATGGAGGAAGTGATCGGCGTCGACCAGGCCAAGCAGAACAAGCAGATCCTCGACCAAGCCACGGGCAAGACCTGGGAGTTCGCCTTCGAATCGCAGGGGGTCAAGGATGCGTCGAGCGGGCTCGCCATCTTCTGGCGCAAGGACCAGCTAGGGCTGATCAGGAGACTGGGCAAGGTCGCCATCGAGGTGCTCGACGAGGGCGGTGGGTATCGCGTCCGGTTCATGGGAGTGCTGCTGGTGCAGCTCTCTTCCTCCAGGCCCTTTGGCGTGTTCACGGGCAAGATCACCTGGGACGGAGCCAAGATCGGCGGCGAGCGTGTCACGGAGAAGGACCGAGTCGCGGAGGCCAGGCGCCTGAAGAGTTGGATCGGCAGGGTCATGGCCGGTTGTTCGGACGCGCCGCGCATCATTGCCATGGACATGAACTCGCCGCATGGCTCTCCGACCTACAAGGAAATGCTCGCGGACTACGAGAGCGACGGGTCCGCCGAGCCGACCCACGACTCGCTGCTCCGACTCTTCGGACGGAGCATCCTGCGAAGGAAGCTCGACTACATCTGGTACGACGCCGATTCGGGTCCCCGGCGCACGGGAGGCTTCATCGGCCGCGCCGTGCGCAGCGAGCACTTCGGCTCCGACCATCGAGCCGTCTGGGCCCGGGTGAAGCTCACAGGCCGCGCGAGATTCATGTGAGGGGTGTGGATCAGGCCCGGAAGCTCCTTCGGAAACTACAAGCTCGTCAGTGGGCGCATCACCTGCGCCGTCCACGGGCCGGTCGCCGCATCCCGCTTGCCCGACACCGAGGTCGTCCGGAAGATCTTGGCGAACCGACGTCGCCAGTTTCGTGGCTCTCCGACTCACGGTACGGGCCAGGGCTGGACAGAAGGCGACCTCGCGCGGTCGCCACCACCCGACACTCGACCTCGAGCCGCAGCCGCCCAGCGCTCGAACACGCCTCCCAGCGTCCACATCGAGAGAGCGCGGGAAGTTCAATCGGGGGGCCCCGGGGGCCCTCCGTCCGCGTCCCCTCAGCGGCGGTCGGAGGTATGCTGGAGCGAGCATGACCGGCACCGCATCGTCTCGCATCCGCGCCGACCGCATGGAGGAACTCCAACCGCTCGGCGAGTCCGCGACGCTCCTGGGCGTCGGTCTCTCGCTGGTCGACTCCGAGATGAAGGTCTGCTGGCGAAACCGACTGGCCGAGGAGTGGTTCGGCGAGCTCAGCTGCGGTGAGGAGCACTGTTTCGCCCGGCACTGGGGGCTGTCGGAGCGCTGCGCCGACTGTCTGCCGGTGCTGGTCTTCCGTTCGTGGGAGCCGCGCGAGGGTCTCCGCGTGCGAGGCCGGCCCGGCGAGCCCCAGACCGCCTATCGCGTGACGGCGCTGCCGGTCGAGGGGTCCGACGGCCGCCACTGCTGGGTGCTCGAGACGATGGTGCAACTGCGCGGGCTCGGCCAGTTCACGGGGTTGCAGGCCGGCCTTCAGGAGGCGCTGGCGCATGGCACCTCCGCCTCCACGGCCGTGCTGCTGGTCGCCGATGTGCAGGGCCGCATCGTGAGCTGGCCTCCGCCGGCTTCGATGTTGTTCGGCTACGAGCTGGACGAGATCCTGGGCAAGCGAATCGAGTTGCTCGTCCCGGAAGACCGCAGGCAGGAGCAGTCGGAGCTGCTCGACCGGGTGAGAGAGCACGACCACGTGGCGCGCTTCGAGACGGTGAGGCTGACGAAGGACGGCCGGCTGGCGCCGGTCGCGCTGGCCGCTTCGGCGCTGCGGGACGAGGCCGGCGACCTGATCGGTCTGTCGATGCTGTTCGAGGACCTGAGCGAACTCCGGAACCTGCGCGAGCAACTCGACGCCCAGGCCCAGCTTCTCGGGCGGCTGGCGCTGCGATCCGAGAAGCTCGCCGTGGTCGGCAGCCTGGCGGCGGGCCTGGCGCACGAGATCGGCACGCCGCTGAACGTGATCAGCGCCACGGCGGAATACCTGCTGCTCGACCAGCCGCCCGAGGGCGGTTGCGCTCGGGAGCTGGCGGCCATCGTGGACGAAACCGAGAGGATCGGCGGCCTGGTGCGCCAGCTCCTGACTTTCGCCCGCGAGACCCCCTCGGCGAACGTGCCCGTGCGCCTGGACGACGTGGTCTCACGGGCCGTCTGCCTCGTCCGCATTCCGCTCGAGAAGAAGGGCGTCCGGCTCGAGGCCGACCTCCCGGGCGACCTGCCTTCCGTGATGGGCGACCCGGACGGGCTGCACCAGGTCCTCGTGAACGTGCTGCTCAACGCGGCGGCGGCGGTCTCCGAGAACGGGCGGATCCGCATCGTGGGCGCGGCCCGGCCGGGCGCCGAACCCGAGGTCGTGCTCGAGGTGCACGACGACGGGCCGGGGGTGCCGCTGGAGCTGCGCGAGCGCGTCTTCGATCCGTTCTTCACGACCCGGCCGGAAGGGACCGGCCTCGGACTCGCCGTATGCGCCCGGATCGTGCAGTCCCATCGGGGCGACCTGCGCATCGACTCGAGCCCGCTCGGCGGCGCCCGCGTCGTGCTGCACCTGCCGGGCCTCCAGGAGGTGGCGCCGTGAGCCAGGAGCCGCTCGCGACCTGCTCGATCCGCGTCATCGTGACGGAGGATGACGCGCGGATGCGTGACATCCTGGTGCGTCATCTCGAGCGGATGGGATACGCCGTGCGGGCCGCCGCCGATGCCGCCGCCACGCTGGAGCTGCTCCGGGGCGGGCCAGCCGAAGTGGTGCTGAGCGACGTGCGGATGCCCGGGATGGACGGCCTCACGTTGCTCCAGGTGCTGCGTCAGAAGTGGCCGGAGCTGCGCGTCGTGCTGATGACCGCCTTCGGCTCGGTCGACGCGGCGGTCGCGGCGATGCAGGCCGGCGCCTACTCCTATGTCACGAAGCCCTTCAAGGTCGAGGAGGTCGCCGCGGTGCTCCGCAACGCCACCCGCGAGGTGACGCTCACGCGGCAGCTCGCCCGGCTCGACCGGGCGGTCAGGACCTGCTTCTCGGTGGAGCGCCTGATCGGGAACTCGGCGGCCATGCAGGAGGTGCGGCGACAGGTTCGGGAGGCGGCCTGTCTCTCGGCGCCGGTGCTGATCACCGGCCGCAGTGGCACCGGCAAGGAGCTGGCGGCGCGCGCGATCCACCACTCGGGGCCTCGGTCGGCCGGGCCCTTCGTTCCGGTCAACTGCGCCGCGATCCCCGAGACGCTCTTCGAGAGCGAGATGTTCGGGCACCAGCGCGGCGCCTTCAGCGGGGCCACGGACGAACAGCCCGGGATCCTCGAGCAGTCGAGCGGCGGCACGCTGTTCCTCGACGAGGTGGGCGAGATCCCGCGACCGCAGCAGGCCAAGTTCCTCCGCGTGCTCGAGGAGCGCGAGGTCCGGCGCCTGGGAGCGTCGAAGGCGCGGCCGGTCGACCTGCGCGTCATCTGTGCGACCAACCGCGACCTGAACGCGATGGTGAAGCAGGGGGATTTCCGGGAGGATCTCTACTTCCGCCTGAACGTGCTCGAGGTGCGGATGCCGGAGCTGGCGGCCCGCCCGGAGGACATCGGCCCGCTCGCCGACCACCTGCTGGCCGAGCTGGTCGACGCGACCGGCGTGCCCTGTCACGGATTCGAGCCGGAGGCGCTGGAACTGCTCGCGGCGCAGAACTGGCCCGGCAACGTGCGCGAGCTGCGAAACATCGTGGAGCGCGCGATGGTGCGCGCCGGTGCCCGGCGCATCTCGGCCGCCGATCTGCCGGCCGAACTTCGGCGCGCCCCCCTGCCGCGCGGCGGGCCCTCGGAAGACGGGCCGCGGCCGCAGCTGCTCAGCTTGGCCGAGCTGGAGCGGGGGCACATCGCCGAGGTGCTCACGGCCTGCGGCTGGAACCGTTCGCTGGCAGCCCAGGTGCTCGGGATCGACCGCCGCACGCTGTTCAGTAAAATCCAGCGTTACGGGCTCGTCGGGCCCGACGGCAAGGCCGTCGCCGACTAGCGGGCGGGGCGGCCCGGCGACAAGACGATCCCAACTCGCGGGGCGCAAGATCTTCCCACTCCCCGCGAGACCGGGCGGGAGGCGGCGATGAAACGCGGCTTCCGGACTGGAACACGCGATCTGGCGCGGGGCGTGCTTGGGCCACCGCGCGCCCCGGCGGGCACCCGCCGCCCCGGCGCCCGCCGATGGCAAGATTCGACATCGAAATCCCGGGTACTCGCTACTTCGAAAAGCTGGTGCTCTGCCGCGAGGCCTGCCCCGTGCGCACCGACGGGCGCGGTTACGTGCAGGCCGTCGCGCGAGGCGACTACGAGCTGGCCTATCGCATCGCTCGCGGGCCCAACCCGTTCGCCTCGATCTGCGGCCGCATCTGCGGCGCGCCGTGCGAGAGGGCCTGCCGGCGGGCGTACCTCGACGCACCGGTGGCGATCCGCGCCATCAAGCGGTCGGCGACCGAACGTCACGGCGTCGAGGCGCTGGCCGACCCCAGGGCCTCCCTGTCGCTGTCGCTGGCGCCGGGCTGCATGACGCCGGCCCCACGGGAAGGCTCCGTGGCGGTGATCGGCGCCGGGGTTGGAGGTCTGACCTGCGCGCACGATCTGGCGCGCCTGGGCTACCGCGTCACGGTGTACGAGGCGGCCGAGCAACCCGGAGGGATGCTGCGCACCGGAGTGCCGATCTACCGGCTCCCCGGGCAGCTCTGGCAGCGCGAGATCGAGGCGATCCTGGCCCTGGGCATCGAGCTGCGGGCGGGCGTCTCGGTGGGCCGTGACGTGACGCTGGCGGCCTTGCGCGAACTTGGACATGACGCGGTGGTGCTCGCCGTGGGGTTGCAACTGTCGCGCCCGCTCGAACTGCCCGGCAAGGAGCTGCCCGGCATCCTGGGCGGCCTGGATTTCCTTCGCCATTTCAACGCCCGCCAGGCCTTCGAGCCGCTCGGCCGGGTCGTGGTCATCGGCGGCGGCAACGTGGCCTACGACTGCGCCCGTTCGGCGCTGCGCGTTCCCGGCACCGTCTCTTCGACCCTGGTGTGCCTGGAAGCGCTGCACGAGATGCCGGCCGACGAACTGGAGCTCGTCGAGGCGGAGGAAGAGGGCGTTCTCCGGCTCAACCGGCGAGGGCCGGTGCGGTTCGTCGAAGTGGGCGGCAGGGTAGGCGGGCTGCAGACCCGCGCCTGCTCTCGAGTGTTCGACGAGCAAGGCCGCTTTGCGCCCGAGCTGACGCCGGGCTCCGAGACCGTGCTCGACTGCGACACCATCATCGTCGCGGTGGGCCAGGCGGCGGACCCCGGCTTCGCCACCGGCCTGCCGGAGCTGCAACTCGGCCGCGGCGGCGGCGTCATCGCCGATCGAGCGACGGGCGCGACGAGTCTGCCCTGGGTCTTCGCGGTGGGCGACGTCGCGATGGGACCGGGGCTCTTCATCGACGCGGTGGCCCACGGCCAGCGCGCGGCGGCCTCCGTGCATCACTTCCTGTCGGCGCCGACCGCGCCGCCGTCGCCCGCGCCGCCGGAGCTTGCCTTCGAGCCGGAACTGCCCAGGCAGGGCATGCGTGGCGGCTACCTGCGGTTGCCGAGGCGCCACCCGCCGGCAGTCGAACCGGGCGAGAGACTGGCCGCCGCGGATCGTCAGGTCGAGCGGCCGTACAGCGACGCCGAGGCACGCCTGCAGGGAGCGCGCTGC
>CAZSVK010000136.1:4738-13081 GCA_964610245.1 uncultured bacterium | reverse complement strand
TCCGGGCGAGGCCGCTCCCGCGAGCCGCGGCCACGGCCTGGCCGCCTGGGTTTTCGCCGTCGCGATCCTCCTCGCCGGCCTCGCCTGGCTCTGGCATCGAAGGCCTAACCAAACGTCGAAGTGAGGACGTGTCGGGGACGCTGTCCCCGAACCCCTGCCAGGGTGGGAGCCCCCCCCTGGACCCGGCAATGAGAAGACGGATCGAGGCTCGAGCGGCACTTCCGAGGACTCGGAGCTGCGCGCGTGGGCAGAACTCCCACCAGTCATCGGGGGGTCCAGGGGTGAACTTCACCCCTGGTAGGGGTTCGGGGGCGAAGCCCCCGAGAGGCTACAGTCTCTCCCTACAGCCCCAGGCTCTTCATCATCCGGTAGATGTGACGCCGCGAGATGCCGGTCTCGCGCGCGGCCTCGCTGATGTTGCCCTGATTGCGGCGGATGGCCGCCCGCAGGAAGACGCGCTCGAACTCTTCCCGGGCCGACTCGTAGTCTCGGGGCAGCGAATCGATCGCCAGCACGGCCGGCCCTCCGTCGACCGAGGTCGCGGCGTGGTCGAGCCGCGAGGTCTCTTCCGAGGGAAGCTCCTCGGCCTCGGGGCCCGGGTCCGGTTCGGCGCCGGCCAGGGCGAGGGAGGCGGCCGGCGCGACGGCGGCCTGTCCGGGCCGGCGTTGCGCGGGCGCGCCGGAGCCGGCGGCGATGTCGATCGGCAGACTCGATTGCGTCAGTGTATCCGATGGCTCCAGGACGAACGCGCGCTCCACGACGTTGCGCAGCTCGCGCACGTTGCCCGGCCACGGGTAGCGGACCAGGCGTTCCAGAGCGGCGGCCTCGATGCCGCGGATGGTGCGGCCCATCTTCTGGTTGAAGAACTCGATGAAGTGGCTGACCAGGAGCGGGATGTCTTCGGGCCGCTGCCGTAGCGGCGGGATGTCGAGCGCGAAGACGTTGATGCGGTAGAAGAGGTCTTCCCGGAAGCGGCCCTCCGCCACCTCCCTGCGCAGATCCTTGTGGGTGGCGCCCAGGATGCGCACGTCGACCCGGATGGCCTGGGTGCCTCCGACCCGCTCGAACTCGCCCTCCTGCAGCACCCGCAGGAGCTTGCCTTGCACCGGAGGCGGCAGCTCGCCCACCTCGTCGAGCAGGAAGGTGCCGCCGTTGGCCAGCTCGAAGCGGCCCTGACGGCGCGCGACGGCGCCACTGAAGGCGCCCTTCTCGTGCCCGAACAGCTCGCTCTCGATCAGGTCGCGCGACAACGCCATGCAGTTGATGGCGACGAAGGGCCCCTTCGCCCGCGCCGAGCGGTGGTGGATCGCCCGGGCGATCAGCTCCTTGCCGGTGCCGCTCTCGCCCAGGATGACGGCCGTCACGTCGCGGGCCGCAACCGCCTTCACCTGCTCCAGCACGCGTGTCATCGCAGGCGAGCGGTGGATGACGTTCTCGAAATTGTGCTCCTCCAGGACGCGCTCGAGGTTGAGCTTGCGCAGCGAATCGACGTCGCGGCGCAGCCTGTCCCGTTCGCGCGCGCCCTCGATGGCGATGACGCTGTAGTGGGTGAAGGCGTCGAGCAGGTCGAGGTCCTTGTCGGTGTAGAGCCGGCTGCGCACGCGGCTGTCGAGATAGACCACGCCCAGCACCGTGCCGTCTTCCTGCACGAGCGGCGCGCAGATGATGGAACGGAGCTGCTCGCGCTGGATGGTCGCCGCCTGCTGGGTCCGCGATTCGGCGTGCGCGTCGATCAAGGCGAGCGGCTTGCCCTGCCGGAAGACGCGGCCGGTCACGGTCGTGCTGATGGCGCTGCGCAGGTCGCCCGCGTCGATGCTGCGGGCGATGGCCGGCTCGAGCTGGTGCGTGCGGGCATCGGCCAGCAGGATGAAGCCGCGCTCGGCGCCGAAGACGTCGATCAGGCAGTCCATCATATTGGCGAGCAACTCCTCGGAGTCGGCCCGGGAGCCCATCTTCCGCGTGGCCCGGAACAGTTCCTTCAACGTGCGGGCCGGATCGAGCGAGCTGGCGCCCAGGCCCAGCAGGTCCGGAAGCGGCGCGAGCGGCCCGGGGGCAGCCTTCGGCGGGGCCGCGCGGGCCGGCGTGGGTGGCCTCGACTGCGGCTCGGGCAATCCCTCCAGCTCGAACCGATAGCCGCCGAACTCGAAGCGCGCGCCGGAAGCGAGCGTGGCGTTAGCGGCCAGCTTCCCGTTGACCGAGATGGGGGGTACGCCTTCGCAGACCTCCAGAGTCCAGCCGCCGGCACTTTCCCCGAGCCGGACGTGGCGACCGGCGATGCGCTCGCCCATCACCACCAGCTCGCTGCCGGAGCCCGAGCCGATGGTCACGCCGCCCCCGGCCAGGTTGAACACCTGGCTGAGCTTTCCGTCCTTGAAGATCCTCAACCGAGCCATGCTGCCATCCGTTTCGCGGTTCCCGCCGCCGCGCCGCCCACTCTACTTCACCACGGCGCCGCGAGGGAAGAAGCCCCCGGCGCGGGCCGGGGGCTTCACCGGAGACGGGGGCCGCGCGGCCGCTACTGCAGCAGCTCGCCCTTGGCCTCGATGTTGACGCCCGAGGTGGTCTTGCCGGCGACGACGGTGATGCGCTTGCCCTGCTGCCAGTACTGCGAGCCGCCGTAGTAGGTGCGGCTGATGACGGCGTCGGCGTTGTAGGAGTTCATGCTCAGGCGGCCCTCGGCGTTGAGGCGGCTGTTGATGGTGAGCAGGACGTACTCGCCCGGGGGCAGACCGTTGAGCGTGTAGCGGCCGGCGGCGCGGCTCTGGCCGTTCGCGGCCGTGAAGCCGTTCTGCACGAAGCCGGTGCGGACGACGCCGGCCAGGGCCCCGTTCGAGGCCAACCGGACGATAACGTCGGCATTATCAATGGATTCGCCCTGGACCCGGATCTCGCCCGCGATGCAGCCGGTCTTCTGGGCTACCTCGGGCAGACCGTAGAGGTAGGCCGTGCCGGCCCAGTCGTCGTAGGCGGGCTTCGTGCCGAGGGCGCGCCGCTCCAGGAAGGAGTTCATGATCGCGCCGATGCGGTCGGAGTGGTTCAGGCCGAAGGAGTGGCCCATCTCGTGGGTCACGGCGATCTCGTAGGCCAGCGGGCTCATCTGCTGCGCCGTGTTCACGGCGATCTGGGCGACCTGGTAGTAGCCGTTGCCCGACAGGTTGAAGCCGGTGACCGCCGCCACGCCCGCGGGCAGGCGCTGGCTCTCGAAGACGGGGATGACCGTACCCGTGCCGGAGCCTTCCTCGACCAGGCTCGCCTTGAAGTCGATCTTGGACATCTTCGTCCAGTGCTCCAGCGACGCCTTGATCAGGGCGGATCGCTCGCTGTCGATGTTGCCCCGGAGTTCGTAGGCGAGCGGGAAGGCGCCCTTCTGCCAGCGCGGCACGGTGCTGCTCGTGGGCATCGGGCTGAAGGCGAGCGCCGAGCCGGCAGCGCAGGCCGCCGCCAGGGTAACCAGTGCCGTCGTCCGCCAGGCCTTGCCGAACAGTTGCTTCGAGTTCATCGCGTCTCCTTTTCTCTCCGAGGTCGCCGCTTCCGTCGCAAGGCCCGTGCCAGCGCGCCCATCCGGGGCAGCCCGGGCGCATGATGCCGCTCCTGGACAGGATAGCCCATCTCAGGCCTTGCCTTGCCGCAGGCCACCGCGTTTCCGGGCCACTGTGCCGTCGACGGCACAAGTGCCTCCCGCGTCACAGGGAGCGTGTCACTCAGGGGGGGGCGCCTGCGCGAGACGGTTGCCGGGAGTCTGGCGCTGCCCCGTCAGTGATCCGTCACGGTGTACTGGACGTCCTCGGCCACCGTGGCGGTTCGCTGCACCAGTGAGCGCAGGCTGGCCCGGTCGATGCGAAGGTGGTTGGGCAGGGCGGGATCGAAGGCGACCTGCCGCTCCTCGGTGATGATGCGGGTGGCGGTCTGGGCGCCGGCCTCGACGACGACCGTCGCCTGGAGCTGGACGACCCCCCAGTTGGCCGCCGTGAACGACAGGGGCCTCACCTTCACCGGGTCGATCTTCTTGACCGTCCGGTCGGTCTCATACATCCGGATGATCGCCTCGGGCCTGATCTCGAGGACGAGGGCGGCAGGGAACTTGAGGCGGACGGGGTTGCCGACGTCGTCACGCTCGACGAGGCCTTGGCCGTCCAGCTCGGTCAGGAAGGACGACTCGAACTGGCCCTGAGCGTTCATCTTGCCCGAACCGAAGAGCGTGTCCGGAGTCAGGGAGGCGAGCGCCTCCTCGATGGCCGAGCGGGCGATCTGCTCGGCCTGGCGACCCGCGTGGCCGGCCAGGGCGTGGCGGCGGACATCGCTGCTGCGCTGGTTGCCTACCATGGCGACGATGCCGATCAGGACGAGGAAGATGCAGACCATCACGACGGCCAGGCCGAAGCCGGCTCGGGGCTCGAGCCCGGAGCCTCCTGGACGGCGAACCGTCCGCGCTCCTGGAGGAACGCGGACGGTCTGGCGGGCGGGTCTGGCGGGCGGGCTAGGGGGGCGGGGGGTCGAGTTCATCGGGTTTCAGGCTCCGTGCTGAGCGGCTCCGGCGGCGGCGATGGTCGAGGCGGCCTCGGGCTGGTAGATGAAGCGGTACATCACGACGCTCTTCTCACCGCGGGTCTGGGAGGCGAAGGTGACCTTGACCGTCAGGAGGCTCAGGCCGGCCGTGCCGCCGCCGTCCTTCTCGAAGTCTACCCGGCGGGTGACCGTCAGGGGCTCGCCGAGGGCGTTCAGGGCGTTCATCGACTCGCTGGCCTCGCCTCCGTTGAGGACGCTGTCCTGGGCGATGGCCTCTTCGGCCTCTTCGTCGCTGCGGTCGGTGTTGGCGGCGGTCTCGAGCTGGGAGGCGGGGGCGGCGGCGTAGCGCTCCAGCAGGTCGAGGGCGACGTTGCGGACCAGGATGTCTTCGCGGGTCATCGAGGTCTCGCGGAGGCTCGCCGTGGCGACGTTCATCACCGGCAGGAGGCCCAGAGCCATCACGGCCACCGCGACGAGGATCTCGACCATCGAGAAGCCCTTGGTGTTGTGCTGGCGGTTCGTCGTGCTGTTCATCTCTGGCCTCCTGTTTCTCCGTTCTGGACGGCTACCTATACTCAAGGACCGTGCCAGGATGCCCAGTGGCTCGAGAAGCCGCTCCTGAACAGGGTTCTTGAACCTGGCAGGCGCGTCCGGAGGCCTGTGCCCCGCCCGGCGCAACGGCCGCGGTGTGCCCGCCGAGTCACACCCGGCCGGCGCGGCTGGGACACGGAAGGCGCACCTTCGGCCGGCCGGCTGCGCCGCCAATCCTGCATGCGGGCGCCCGCATTGGTCCGATAGCCTCCGCGCGCGCCGCTGCCAGGATGGTTAGACCGCCGGCTCCTGCTTCTTGGGCGCGTACTCCGGATAGAGCATCTCGATGCAGGTCGGGCAGAGCCCGTGGCTGAAGGCGAGGTCGTGATGCGCCCGGAGGTACTTCTCGAGGCCTTCCCAGTAGTTGGCGTCGCTGCGGATGCGTTTGCACTGTGCGCAGATGGGGAGCAGGGTGCGCAGCCCGACGATCTCGCTGATGTCTTCCAGCGTGAGGAGGACGAACATCTGGTCGCCGAACTTGAACGGAGAGGTGGTGACCAGCATGTGGCACTCCTTCACCGCCCCGTCACGCACCAGCTCCATCCGCGACCGGCTTCGCACGACCCTGAGCCCCTCGAAGGCCCCGACCAACGACTTGCGGACGACGCAGTCGGCGCAGGCCGGCGAAACACCGCACCCTCCGGGGCCCTCGGTGGTCTGCACGCACCTGAGGAGTTCGCCGCTGGACTTGCGCAGGACCAGTTCGCCGTCTCCCTGGAGCATGTGCCGGGCGGCCTCGTTTGCCTTGACGATTCGAAGCTCGCCGTCAACCACGAAGAGGGCGGCCGGTATTGCCTCGAGCAGGGCGTCGAGGAGGTTCTCCGAAGGGCCGGAAGGAGTCATGGTGGGGGGAAGAAGAAAGATGGTCCGGGGCTGTCCCGGTGACGCGAGGAGCGGCAGCCACCCTGGCTTCGAGCGATAGACGGGGGCGGTGCCGGGGAGAATCGGCTTCGGGATCGGGCCGGAGAGCGCTGCCGCGGGGGCTCATCGCTCGGCGCCCGCGTCGGTCGCAACGCGGACCGGTCACACTGGTCCCAATGGTACTGCGGCCGATGTCGGGCGTGTCAGGCCTTCTCGCTCTTGTCGAGCTTCTCGGTCTTCTCGGGTCTTTCGGCGAGCCGGGAGCGCTCCTCGATCGAGAAGACGCCGTACCGCAGCTCACCCTTGGAATCTCGTACCAGCCCGGAGCTGACGAGCAAGGTCCGCTCCGATTCGAGGTCGGAGGGCCTCACGAAGAAGAACGCCTCCCGGGTCAACCTGTGGCCGTCGTGCAGCGAATGGCTCACCAGGTCGATCAACTCGGCCGGGAGAGGGGCCTGCTCGACCGGATGGTTCAGCACCTCGGCGGACGAGAAGTCGAACATCGCGTAGAACGCGTTGTTCAGCATCAGGACCCGTCCATCCGCCTTGCACACCATGATGGCAACGCCGACCAGGTTGGCCAGCGTTTCGAACCGGACGTTTTCGAGCCGGATCTGCTCCACCTTGAGTTCGTCGAAGGTCTTCAGGCGAGCGATCATGCGGTTCAAGGCGGTGGCGATGGCGGTCATCTCGGTCGAGCCGCGCAGCTGGATGGAGGTCTCGAACTTGCAGTTCTCGACGTCTCGGATGGCGGTTTCGATGCGTCTGAGCGGGATGACCACCTTGGGTGGCGCGAGCAGGCTGAGCGCGAGCATCGCGAAGATCGCCACACCCATGACCAGGACGATCCTCTGGTGGGCGTAGCTGGCGACCTCGGAGGCTTGCCTGCGTTTCAGTCCGAGGTCCGACTGGCGCTCGCGCTCGAGCGCGGCGATGAGATCCAGCGCGCTTGCAAGGCCTCGGCGGATCTCTTCCGACAACGTCGTGCGACGTGGCCCGGAGGGTTCCGCCAGCAGGGCCCGCGTCTTGCTGTCGCTCTCGGCCAGCTGCGCCTGGAGGGCGGCCAGCTGACTCAGGATGGCCGGGGTGGCCGGCGCCGCCTTCACGCTTGCCAGTCTGTCGTGCAGCGAGGTCTGGAGCCGCTGGAGTTCCTCCGAGATCTCCGGATCCGCCGGGTCCACCTTGAGCTGGCGGTGCAACCCCCGGACGGTCATCACCTGGACGCGGAGTTCCTGGAGAGCGCTGGTCAGCTCGATGTCGCCCGACAGCAGGCCCTGGAGCTGCGCGGTCAGGTCGTCCATCAGGTAGAACGCGGTGACGCCGGTGAAGGCGACGAGGACTCCGGCGCCCAACATCGCCAGGAGAATGCGGTGCTGCAATGAGAGGTTCATGATTCAGTCCCGATCTTCCAGATCCCGGAAGAGCTCGTCGACGCGCGCCCTGGAGCCGACCACCACCAGAACGTCCTCCTCCTCGACCCGATCGTTGGCGCCCGGAAGGTCGTTCACCTTTTCTTCGTAGGTGCTCTGGCCGTCCTCGGTCACTGCCGGCACCCGGCGCTTGATGGCGATGACGTTGAGGCCGTGGCGGCCGCGCAGGTCCATCTCTTGCAGGGTCTTGCCCACGTACTCGGGCGGGATCTGGACCTCTGCCAGGGTGTGGCCGGTGCCCAGGGTAATGCGCTCGAGGATCTGCGGGGCCACGATGGCCATCGCGACCTGCTCGCCCATCTGATCCTCCAGGTACAGCACCTGGCTGGCTCCGACCTCTCGCAGGATCTCGCCCTGGAGGCTGCCGATCGCCCGGGCGATGATCCTCCTGACGCCCAGGCGTCTGAGGAGCGCCGTGGTCATGATGGACGCTTCGACGTTGGAGCCGATGGCCACGACGGCGACGTCGACGTCCTGGATGCCGAGGGCGCGGAGACTGCGCTCGTCGGTGGTATCCAGGGCGACGGCCTGGGTGACCCGATCCTTGATCTCCTCGCAGACCTCCGGGTCGCGATCGATGGCGATGACCTCGCCGCCGCGGGCGGTGACGACCTCGGCCACCCTGGCCCCGAATCTGCCCAGACCCAGTACCGCAACTTGCATCTTGAACGGCCTCCTAGCCGACCATCACCCGGCCTTCGGGGTACTCGACGTCGCCGCTGCGCCGGGACGAACCGAGCGCGAGCGCGAGCGTGAGCGGTCCCACTCTTCCCGCGAACATCAGCAGCGAGATGAGCAACCGGCCGAGTTTCGAGAGCTGGGGTGTAAAATCCAGAGATAACCCGACGGTGCCGAAGGCGCTGATCGCCTCGAAGGCGACGGTATGCAGGGGAGCGCTCTCGGTCCAGGTCAGGCCCAGGGTGATCAGCAGCGTGCCCCAAGAGCGGAAGCGCGC
>CAZSVK010000136.1:0-4728 GCA_964610245.1 uncultured bacterium | reverse complement strand
TCAGAGAGAAGCGGATGCTGGCGATCGAGAAGGCCTTGGAGATTGTGCCGGTCGGGATCGTTCGCCCGAAAACGACGCAGGCCTTGCCTATCACCGCCGACCGGATGGCCAGCACCATCACCGCAAAGGTCGAGGTCTTGATGCCGCCGCCGGTGGAGCCGGGGCAGGCCCCGATGAACATGAGCACCATCGTGAAGAGGATTCCCGCCTGGGAGAGTGCCGCCATCGGCACGGTATTGAAGCCCGCGGTGCGAGGCGTGACCGAAGTGAACCAGGCCGAGAGGACGCGCTCGGCGGGGGAATAGCCCTTCATCGAGGCGTTGGCCTCGGAGAAGTAGTAGAAGAGCGTGCCCACCGCCAGGAGCAGGCCGGTCACGATCCCCACGACCTTCGTGTGAACGGCGAATCGCCGGGTGCGGAGGTTGGCCGCCACGTCTCCCATCACGGCGAAGCCGAGACCTCCGAAAATGATGAGAGAGGAGACGGTCAGGACGATTGCGGTATCGCCCTTGAAGCTCACGAGGCTGTCGCTGAACAGGGCGAAACCGGCGTTACAGAAGGCGCTCACGGAGTGGAAGAGCCCCAACCACAGTGAAGCCAGGATCCCCTCGCCTCGCCAGGCGAACCGGGCGCTCAACACCACCAGGCCGGTCGCCTCGATCAGCAGCGTGCCCCGGACGATCGCCACGAGCGCCCTGCGCAGCTCCTCGACGTCGGCCGAGTCGAGCACATCCAGCATGACCATCCGGTGGCGCACGCCCATCTTCCGGCCGAGCAGGAAGGCGGCCGCGGTCGAGAGGGTCATGATGCCGAGGCCGCCGATCTGGATCAGGAGCAGGATGACCCCCTGGCCGAACAGGCTGAAGTGAGTGGGCGTATCCAGGACGACCAGACCTGTCACGCAGGTGGCGCTGGTGGCCGTGAAGAGGGCGTCGATGAAGCTGGTCGATTTGCCCTCTTGCGCCGCCAGCGGCATCGTTAGCAGGAGCGCGCCCAGCAGGATGATGGCGGCGAAGCTGGCCACCAGCAGCTCCGCCGGTTGCATGTGCAGCTGGCCAGCCGATCGGTCCCGGGTCTGGCGAGTGGCGGCCAGCGGCTCGTAGAGCCAGTTGATCCCGTAGCTCATGAGAACCAGGGAGACCGACAGGCCCGGGCTGCGGTGCGTGACCAGCAACCCTGCCATCAGCATGATATCGACCAGCCGCATGCGCAGGGCCTGGAGCCAGCCCGGGATGGCCGCGAACCGGATGACGAGGCGGATACCGAAGATCGCCGGCAGCAGCCGCTGCGCCGGGGGGCCGACCAGAGCCAGGATCGCGTTGTCGGGGAACTCCTGTGCGCCGAGGGCCAGCAGGGACGTCAGGGCCAGGAGCCAACTCGCCCATCGGCGGGCAAGGGAACTATCCGATTCCACTCAGGAACCTCCGTGCGGGCACTCTAACACAGCGTGCAGTTCGCACGACCGGAGGGCGGGGAGGCACGGTCCGGGGCGACCGGCTGTCCGGCTCGCAGCCGCCGGGCCTGGCCGGGAGGAGAAAGAAGAAGGCCGGTGGCGAGCGGACGCCACCGGCCGGATACGAGGCAAAGACCAGGAGTGGAGGAAGAGCGAGTAGGGGGAGGTCGTGAGGGGGGATTCGGGGCTCAGTCGAGTTCGATGTCGCCGCCGTTGAGGCTGCTGCCGCCAGAGCCGAACCCGGGGCCGCCGGAGCAGGAGCCGCCGGAGCAGGAGCCACCCGAGCAAGAGCCGCCGGAGCAGGAACCGCCGGAGCAAGAGCCGCCGGAGCAAGAGCCACCCGAGCAGGAGCCACCCGAGCAGGAGCCGCCGGCACCGAAGCGCGAGGGGGCAGCCTTGTAGGAGGAAGTGGCGCGGTTCGCGCGGATGCCCTGGGCGAGCCGCTGGGCTCCGTCGACGGAGGTGCGGGTGATGCGGGCACCCAGCGCCGCGCCCGGCGAACCGGTTGCGTTGGCGACGGTGTCGACGATGTCGGGGGCGAGGCTGGCGTTGTTGAGAGCGAACCTGCCGGCGCCGAGGGCGACCTTGCCGGCACCCCTGGCTGCGCCGAGGGCCACCCGGCCGACTCCCTTGGTCGCGCCGAGAGCGAGCTTGCCGGCGCCGAGAGCGGCCCGGCCGACTCCGCCGGCGACTCCGGCGAGGGCGCCTCCGCCGCATCCGGAGATTTCGACACTGAGGAACACCAGCAGGGCTGCGAACAGGACGGGGTTGCGATTCTCTCTCACGGCAGGGCCTCCTTCTTAGGTCGATGCGTGTTCAGATGCAGGCTCGGTGCCAACTTCGAGAATGGGCATCAAATGGACCTCTGTGACCGGGCAACGGGGGTGGATAGGAGCTTTCCTCTCTCTGGTGAGAAACTTTCCAGCCCCGTCCGGCCGACTCCGGGTAGACTCAGTCAGCGTGACCATCCCGGTGTTCTCCCGGAGATTCCAGAGCAGCTACCAGCTGGTGCGCGAGCTGGGGCGCGGCGGTATGGGCCGTGTCTTCGAGGCGGTGCAGGTCAACCTGAGTCGCCGGGTCGCCATCAAGGTGCTGGGCGCCGAGCACTTCGCCGACACCGAGACGCGGCCGCGGTTCGTGGAGGAGGCCCGCATCCTCGCCAGGGGCTCGCATCCCAACGTCGTCACGCTCTTCGACGCCGACCTGGAGGCCGGTTCGCCCTATCTGGTCATGGAGTTCATCGAGGGGCAGACGCTGCGCGCGATCCTCAAGAAGCGCGGCAAGCTGCCGCTGGACGAGACGCTCGTCGTCGCCGGCGGCTTGCTCGACGGGCTGGCCCATCTCCATGACAGCGGCATCGCCCACCGTGACCTCAAGCCGGAGAACATCCTCATGGAAGGCGATCGGATCCCCCGGCTGGTCGACTTCGGCCTGGCCCGCAGCTAGGGGGCCGAGCGCCTGACCGCCGCGGGCTTCATGGTCGGCACCCCGATGTTCATGGCGCCCGAGCAGTTC
Organism: uncultured bacterium; assembly: GCA_964610245.1. Classification (GTDB taxonomy): domain Bacteria; phylum Muiribacteriota; class UBA6191; order JACPRK01; family JACPRK01; genus CAZSVK01. The sequence continues at coordinate 1,760 of CAZSVK010000136.1, read as the reverse complement.
TCGGGGCGCGCGGGCGGCCGTCCGGCCGACATCTACGCGGCCGGCATGCTGCTCTACCACATGCTCACGGGTCAGTATCCGATGAGGATGGCCTCCGGTCCCGAGCTGCTGCCGGAGAAGCGCAACCTGTCGGCCGACGCGATCCGCCGCGGACTGCCCGGGATCCCGGGTCACGTTGCCGAGGCGATCGTGCGATGCCTGAGCGTCAACCCCGAGGACCGCTTCGACTCGCCGCTGGAGCTGCTCGAGCAGCTCGGCGAGCTGGCCATCTCGGCCCGGGCGCCGGTGAAGAAGCCCGCGCCGCGCCCGCTCAAGCCCGCTGCCGTCGCGCCACCGGCGCGGCCCGTGCGCTGGCTCCTGGCCGGTGTCGCCCTCGCGGCCGGTTGCGTGGCGGTCCTGGCCTTCTTCAACTGGCCTATGGCGCACAGCCCCGCCTACCGGGTGCGGTCGCTCGGCTTCGAGGCCAGGCCGGGCGCCTGCCGGGTGCGGTGGAAGTCGAGTCGGCCCTACCCCTCCCTGCTGGTGGTGGATGGCCGGGTCCACGGCGGGGGCGCGAGCGTCGCCGAGCACGAGGTGGTGGTCAACCCGGTGCCGTGGGCCGCGCCGCCGGTGGGACGGGCGCTGTTGCCGGACGGGTCCCGCTCGGAGGAGTTCCGGCTGAGCGCCTTGCCGGTTCCGCTGAAGTGCGAGGTCCTGCGCAGCGGCTCGCGTCTCTCTCTCGGGATGGGCCTGCCGGAGACGGCGACTCTGACGGTCACGGTGCTGTCGGGCGACCGGACGGTGCTGACCACGGCCGTCGAAGCCGGCGGTCAGCTGAGCTGCACGCTGCGGCTTCCCGACGCCCTGGGCGACTACCGGCTGCTGGTGCAGTCGCCGGGCGACGGGCTGCTCGATCGCGAGGGACCGCCGGTCAACCTGCCGGGGCCGGTCGGCCAGCTCACGGAGCTGCTCGACGGCCTGAAGACCCCGGGGCTGCCCGAGAACCTCGGGCGGATCGTCCGGGAGTGCCGCTCCGAGGAGCTACGTTCCACTGCGCCGCGGAGGCTTCGCAAATTGCTGGAGAAGACCCACTGGCCCGAGCGGCTGGAGGCCGCGCGGGGGGCGGTCGCCTGGGCTCTGGGGCCGGACTGTCCGGATCGGGCGCTGCGGATGAACCTGCTGCGGCAACTCGAGGTGGTGCGGCTGTTCGATCAGGCCGCGCTGGCCTGCGGGGCCACGGCGTTTTCGGGGGCCGCCGAAGCGATGGGGCCGGGCTGGGCCAGCGCGATCTTCCGGCCCCCGGCGGGCGTCCGGGTCGTCGAGTCCCGCCTGCCCCAGCCGCGGAAGCTGGGCGGGGCGACGACCTCGGAGATTAACGCCTACTTTCAGCTCGGCCAGGTGGCGACCAGCCTCGACTTCACCTTCGCGCTGCCGGATCCGGCGGCCTTCGGCAAGGCCTGGCTGACCGTCCGGGCAGGCTACTCGGTGCCCGAGGGGCTGCGGATGGCCACCCTGAACCCGGGCACCGCCGACGAGGTCGAGCTGGTGCTCTTCCACGATCGCTCCGATCGGCCCCGCGAGCCGGTGTCACTGACGCACGCCTTCCCGGCCAGCCTGTTGCGTCCCGGGAAGAACCTGTTGCGTTTGGGCTACACGGCGTTGCCGGGCGCCTTCGCCACTTCGGTGACCGTCGATAGCGCGGCGCTGGCTTTGAGATAGGGGTCAGGGTAGGGGTCAGGGTAGGGGTTAGGGGTTGGGGGTTGGGGGTTAGGGGCCGGATT
>CAZSVK010000135.1:0-13135 GCA_964610245.1 uncultured bacterium | reverse complement strand
GCGCTCTGCCGGGTGCTGCTCTCGCGGCCCGACATGCTGCTGCTGGACGAGCCGACCAACCACCTGGACGCCGAGTCGGTGGAGTGGCTCGAGAAGCACCTCGCGGAGTTCCCGGGCACCGTCGTGGCGGTCACCCACGATCGTTACTTCCTCGACAACGTGGCCGGCTGGATCCTGGAGTTGGACCGCGGGCACGGCATCCCGTGGGAGGGCAACTACTCGTCGTGGCTCGACCAGAAGCAGAAGAGGCTGCAGCAGGAAGAGAAGCAGGAGAGTGCTCGGCAGCGCACGCTCGAGCGCGAGCTGGAGTGGGTGCGATTGGCGCCGCGCGCGCGGCAGGCCAAGAGCAAGGCGCGCCTCACCGCCTACGAGCGGCTGCTGCAGGAGGGGACCGAGAGCCGCGGAGAGGGCGTCGAGATCTTCATCCCGCCCGGGCCGCGCCTGGGTGAGACGGTCGTCGAGTTCGAGCACGTGCAGAAGGGATTCGGCCAGAATCTGCTGGTGGAAGACCTGACCTTCAAGCTGCCGCGCGGCGGCCTCGTCGGAGTCATCGGACCCAACGGAGCCGGCAAGACCACTTTGTTCAAGATGATCACCGGGGCCGAGAAACCCGACGCCGGCTCGCTCAAGGTTGGCGAGACGGTGCAGCTGGCCTACGTCGATCAGTCGCGCGAGCTGGATGGCTCGAAGACCGTCTGGGAGGAGATCTCGGGCGGCCTCGACATGCTCGTCCTGGGCAAGCGCGAGATTCCGTCGCGCGCCTACTGCGCGATGTTCAACTTCAAGGGCACCGACCAGCAGAAGCGGATCAAGGACCTCTCGGGCGGCGAGCGCAACCGGGTACACCTGGCAAAGGTGCTCAAGAGCGGAGGCAACCTGCTGCTGCTCGACGAGCCCACGAACGACCTGGACGTCGACACGCTGCGGGCCCTGGAAGAGGCGCTGCTCTCGTTCGCGGGCTGCGCGGTGGTCATCAGCCACGACCGCTGGTTCCTCGACCGCATCGCGACGCACATCCTCGCCTTCGAGGGCGAGAGCCGCACCGTCTGGTACGAGGGCAACTACCGCGACTACGAGGACAACCGCATCAAGCGCCTGGGCGCCGAGGCCGCGCAGCCGCATCGCATCAGGTACAAGCCGCTGGTGAGGGGTTAGGGGTTGGGGGTTAGGGGTTAGGCACCGTGGCACGGTTGCAACCTGCGCGAGCAACTGACGGTAGTAGACGGCGGCGGCCCGAGGCCGCTGGAGGTTCCATGTTCGCCGCTCGATTCGATGCTCGCTGGCTGCTGCTCCTGGCCCTGGTGACCCTCACGACCGCGCTCCCGGCGCTCGCCGAGGGCGACTCGGAAGACTTCCCGGTGAGCGCGCCGCCCACGCGAGCGGCCGTCGACCTCTCGAAGCTGCCGCCGGCCTTCGTCACCGGCGACGGCCACTCGATTCCGATCCAGCGCGAGTGGGCGAGCGAGCAGGATCCCATCGAGTTCGAGAACGTGCCGCTCGGCGAGCAGCCGTTCCGCTTCGACCAGCGCCAGCCCCTGCACGTCTACACCGAGCCGCGCGCCGGCAAGCAGCCGCTCTACTACTTCAACGACGTCCGCTGGACCCAGGAAGACCGCCCCGAGGGACGCAAGTTCGGGCGCCGGGCCTACTTCACGAGCGCCGTCGTCGATCTCGAGAAGGTCAAGGGCGCCTACTTCTGCATGAAGCCCTTCGCGCCGAAGTTCCTGGCCGGCCACGCCGCGGTGCTCCTGGAATTCGAGCCGGGCGGGTTCCGCAACCTGGACGGCGAAGAGTCGAAGGGGTTCGTCATCTCCTACGAGGCCTACCTGCGCGTGACCCAGCAGTACGAGCTGATCGGCGGCCAGTTCGGCCACAAGTTCCGCATCATCTACGTGGTGGGCACCTGGCGTGACTTCCTCATCCGTAGCATCCGCTTTGGCGACAGCGTGGTCAAGCGATGGAAGCTCGACCTGACCAAGGACCAGTTGAAGACGCTGGCGCTCGAGATCGGCAAGGTCGTGCTCGCCGATCACAGCGCCGAGCACTACAACACCACGCGCGCCTCCTGCATCACCGCTGCGCTGCGCCTGCTCAACGTGCTGCTCCCCGAGCGCGAGCGTTCGCCCGAGCGCTGGCTGGGCGGCCTCATCGCCAACCCGGGCTGGGCGCTGCCTGTCTTCGCCGACAACATCCTGCGCCACCACGGGCTCATCACCGGCGACAAGGAAACCATCACCGCCATTCCGCCGGCGAAATAGAGGGGGGGCGAAGAGAGCCGCCCCCGGGGCGCACACGCCCGCGACCTCGCGGGGCCCTCAGTCGGCGACCGGCCGGCCCAGCAAGGCGAGCAGCACGCCGGCGGCTTGCCTCACCTCCGGCTCCGGATCCTGCCGGCACTTGCGGGCCGCGGCGGCAGCGGTCTCGGGTGCCCCGAGCCGTGTCTCGAGCAGTGCCAGGGCTATCGAGGGCCACCCGTGCAGCGCGGGCAGTGCCACTCTCACGTGCAGCGAATCCACCGGCAAGCCCAGCCGCCAGACCCACGTCAGGTGCCAGATGAAGATTGTCGGGAAGGCGGCGCCTGGCTCACCATCGAGGTCGCGCCTTAGCTGGGCTGCCAGCCGGGCGGTCCAGTCGCCTTCACAGGCTCTCGCCAGCCAGGGCCGCCGGATCAGGTCGTCGAGCCGGCAGCCACTCGAGTTACGTGCCGGCGCGTCCGAGCTGGCTTCGGCCGGGGGGCAGACCTCGAGCGCCAGCTCCATTTCGTAGGGCGTCAGGTTGCCCAGCCAGGTTGGCCCGGCCGTGCAGTCCGCTCCCGCGCCCAGGACCGCTGCAAGCTGGCCCCGGGCCGTACTCGGCGGCATCGGGACGAGCGTTCCCCACTCACCGGCGACCGCCAGGTGCCACGCAGCCTCGTCTCTGACGTCGGGGAAGGGCGACCCGAGCCAGCCGCGGAAGGTCGCGCAGGCCGCACGCCGCATGGGTGTTCCCCGGCTCTGGAGCGCCACTCCCGCTCTCGGCCACAACAGCCAGGGAAGGCTGTCCGGCAGAGAGACTCCTCGGGCCGCCCCGGTCCCCCCCTGGGCCCGGAACGCCAGCGCCCTCACCGCGGCTCGGCGCACGTCGAGAACCGGGTCGCGCACCGCGGTTTCAAAGACCGATGTGCCGATTTCGCTGGTCGCGAAGGCCAGCGCCTCGACCGCCTTCCGGCGTACCCGCGCATCCGGATCCGCCAGCGCCGGGGCCAGCCAGCTCGGGTCGATCGGCTGTCCGCCGAGGGCCAGCGTCAGCGCGGCGTCGGCCCGCTCGATCGCCGAGTCGCCCGCGAGCGCCCGTTTCACCGCGTCGAGAGACCCTGGAGTGCCCGCCCAGAGCCCCGCCTCCACGCGGCAACTCGCGAACGCCTTCCGGTACCACTCGCGGAACCAGATCGCGTCCGGGACCGCCGGCGGCTCCGGCAGCCCCGATCTCCAGCCAAAGCCGGCGCGCGGCGGCCAGGCCGCTCTGAGGACGGCCGCCGAGACACTCGGGCCTCCTCCGACCGGCAACGGGGATTGGAACAGGCCGACCTGCGAGAGCGGTACGGCCAGCACCGCCACGGCCGGACCGAGCCACACACTCGCCGCGCGAACCCTGCCGCGAAAGAGGCGGCGCCGGCACGCCATCCATCCCGCGACGACGGCCATGAGCCCCAGGGTCGCCGCGCCGGTGGCTTCCCACCATCCGAAGAACTCGGCGCCCGGTACGAGGCAGACGGCCCAGACGCAGGCCTCGAGCAGATCGTCTCGCAGCGGTCCCAGAGCCCGCACGGAATGACCTGCCGAGGCTAGCGAGCGGAGCAGCATCACGGTCGCCAGGCCGGTCCATGCCGCCAGCAGCAGATGCGCGGCCGGGGAGGCTGGAATCGGCGTGCTCCGGGCTGCTCCGGGCAGCGCGGATATCGCCGTCGCGAGGGCCAGCAAGCCGCATGCTGACGCGATCGGCAGCCAGGACCAGCTCCGGCGTGCCGGCTTCCCCGAGGCCTCTGGTTCGCCCGGATCCGTGGTCATCTGGAGCGAGCCGGGCTCGAGCATGACCGGCGGGGTCGAGGTGGGCTCCACACCCGTACAGGCATAGACGGCGCAGCGGCCGTTGTACTGCCAGCATGCGGCGTGGGCCGGCGTGCCGCAGGTGCCGCACCAGACCAGATCCTCCAGGGCCGGCTCCGAGCAGACCAGGCAACGGACCGCAGTGCTCTCGTCTGCCCCCTTCGGTTCGGTCGCGGTTGCCATCCCCCGTCTGCTCCTCGCTCGGACGTTTCTCTCTCCTGACCGTAGCATCGGAGCCTGCGGCGCGCCACCGTGGAGACCTCTGACGCGCCGCGCTACACTGAGGACAGCCGCCGCGCAACTGCGACGGCGTCGACGCAGGAGGTGGGGCGTGTCGAACCGGCGAGATTGCGTTGCGGGCTTGCTTCTTCTCGCGGTGGCTCTGGCGAGCCCCGGTGACGCGAGCGGGCAGATAGGCGGCCCGTCGCTCCAGATGCTCGAGCAGCAGGAGAAGATGATCATGGCGAATCCGGGCATTCCGGAAGCCGATCGCCAGCGCATGCTCGGTGAGTTGAAGGCCTACAAGGAGCGGCTGTCGAAGATGCCCCCGGAAGAGGCCAACCCGCAGCCCGTCCAGAACGATGAGGAGCCTCCGCAGTTCGAGCGACCGCCGCAGACGACCCGGGATTGGCCGGTCGCATCCGACCCGGTCGCGCCGGCGCCCCTGCTCTACTACCCGAGGCTACCGAGCCCGTCGATGCAGAGTTTCCGAGGCCGGATGCCGGACTGGGCCATGATGCCCTTCGAGCAGCTGCTGAAGAACGTACGGAACACCGAGTCGTGGGCTGTGCTGAACGAGCGGGTCTCTCCGCTCGACCGACCTCTCTTCCCCTCCAAGGTCATCCCCTTGACGACGCTGGCGCTCTACAGGCTGGGGGATCCGAAGGCGAAGCAGATGCTGTTGTCCGAGCTGTCGTCGCCCGAGGGCACCCTGCGGCTCGACGCGATCGAGACTCTGGGGCTGTCTCGTGATGCCACCGTGCGGACGACCCTCGAGGCGCTGCTGGCGGACCCGGACCTGTTCGTTCGGCGGCGAGCCGCTCTCGCCCTGGGGCGCATCGGGGCGAGAGAGAGCCTGCCCGCTCTCGAGAAGGCCGTGAAGGACGGCGACCAGAGGGTGCGGCGGATGGCGCTCCTGGCCATCAGCTTGCTCGACCAGCCCTCGGCTCCGCCGGTGCCCGCGGCGACCGGTCCGGTCCCTCGATACTCGGCGTGGCGGGCGCGGGAAACCACGGGTCCGCTGACCGAGCCGGTGGCTGCAGCCGTCCGCAAGGGACTGGCTGACGCCGAGACGAGCGTTCGGCTGTACGCGGCGGAGTTGCTGGCGATGCACGGGGACCCATCCGGCAGGAAGGTGCTCGAGGCGGGACCGGCCAATCAGATGGTCTACCTGGCCCTGGCTGCGCTGGGAGACGCGGCCGCGCTCGAGCAGCTCGACCGCTATCAGCAGCCCAGCATGCAGGCGTTTCGCCTGGCCTGGCGGGTGCAGCCGGCCGCAGCCCGAAGCGCTCTCGTCACCGACGCGCGCGATGGCTTCCTGCATCCCGGGACGCATCAGGACATGGCGGGAACGACCTCCTGGCCCCTGGGCCGCCTCTGCCTCGGCCGAGATCCCCAGGATGCGCCTCTTCTGAAGAAGCAGCTGGATAGCATCCTGTGCCCGTTCAAGCTGGGGCTCGCCGGCGGGAGCTGCGACCCTTCGTACTTCGAGAAGGGCGAGGTGCCCTCGGAACTCCGGGCGACGATCGAGGCGGTCGCCGCGACCCGGCCGGCGACTGCGTCGCTCAACCTGTGCTCGACGTGGCTGTGGCACCTGTCACCGGGAGGGCTCCTGAACCGCCTGGGTATCCAGCTCGAATTCATGGCCGAGCACGACGCGAAGCTGGCGGCCGAGCTGGCAACGGGGCTCCTGTCCGAGGAGCGCGCGCCGCTGGCACTCGTCGCGGGCCTGGCGCTGGCAGACATGAACACCTCGGCGGATCCCGCGCCGCTCGAGCGATGGCTGAAGAGCAGGACCAACTCGATCCGCCTCATGGCCGCCGTCGAGCTGGCCTTGATGGGAAGCCGGGCAGGCACCGCCGTCCTCGCGGACTGGGCGCGCATCCATCACTGGCCCGTTCCGCGCGAAGCCAACGACACGATGGCGAAGCTCGAGTTGGCCGGGGCCTTCCGGCTGCTCAGGGACCGCATCGCGCTGAACTTCGACGACCCGCTCGAGCCCGAGGACATCGATCAAAACCGTGTTCGCACGCGCTGGTGGCAGTTGCTCTACGCGACGAAGGCCGCCACGGCGTTGGGTCGGCTGAACCCGGAGGTCGGACTGGCGTGGGCTCGTCAGGGCTTCCGTCCGTCGGTTCCAAGCCGGTCGGGACTCGCCATTTCCCTGCTGGCTGGGGACGCCCTCGGTGCCGCGGGAGACGAGGCGCGGCGAGCGCTGCTGGGCTCCGGAGATTCGTGGACTCTCAAGAAGTTCTGCTGGTATCTGTCCATCCCCCAGACGCGGGCCCTGTCGGCTTCGCTGCTCTCGCTCGCGGAGTCGGCCAAGAATCCCGCGGATGCCGAGACTGCGATGGGGCGCCTGACCTCCATCAATCACCCTCGGGCGGTCGAGAAGCTCAAGGCCGAGTACGCCGGGGCCAACCGGGAGAGAAGAGTGTATCTTGCCGGCGTTCTGGCGCCGTTCAAGCACCCGGGCGCCCTCGAACTCCTGAAAGAGGAAGCGGAGGAAGGGGAAGGCAAGGCCAGGCTCGACGCGGCTCTCGCTCTGGCCGAGGCGGGTGACGCTTCAGGCGCCAGCTTGCTGGAACGGCTCGTTCCTCCCATCCTCGACGCGCAGACAGACCAGGCCGTCTACGCCTTGCACGCCCTGACCAATGCCTTCCTCGGCCAGGGATACGTGCCATCGGCCAAGATCCTGGCCGCGGTTCGCTCTTGCCTGGACAAGGGCTCCGCGAGTCCGTCCCAGCCCGCGACCGCACTCCTCTGCAGGCTGCCGGGTGGGCTGACGGCCCAGGAGATGGCCGCCAGGCTGAAGGGTAACGCCGACTCTTATCCGACGGAGCTGGCCTACCTCGTCGAGCTGGCCTGCTGCGGAACGCCTGGCTACCAGGATCCCTTCCAGGAATAGAGCCCGTCACGGGCGGCCCGGCTCGGGACGGGCCGCCCTAGCGACGGCCACGGAACTCGCGGCTCGCCAGCACGCTTCTCCACTGGGATGCCCACCGTGGCCCGATGGCGCCGGTGAGCGTGACCATCGCGCGCCGGGCTTCGCGAACCAGACCAGGGGTGTCGGCCTCGAAGGCGTCCAGAAGCAAGGGAATCGAAGCCCGGTCGCTCATCTCGGCCAGGGCCCGCAGGATCCGGCAGCCAGCCCGGTGGACGCTCGGGCCGGCGTCCGGAGGTCCGAAGCCCAGCAGCCGGCCCAGCGGCAGACGGGTCAGGTTGCTCCGCAGGTCGTCGGCGACGTGGTCCAGAGCCGCGCGCCGCAGCAGGGCCAGGGTTCGGGCGTCGTCGATCTGCGCGAGGAGCCCGGCGGCCATCTCCTGCTCGGCGAGATCTCCTCGGGCGAGCCGCCGCATCAGGTAGGGATAGGCCTCACGGTCTCCCAGCCGCAGCAGGGCGGCCCGGGCCTCGCGGTCCAGACGATCGAATCGAGCCAGTGGGTCCTGTCCTCCACCGAGACGCGCCTCGGAGGGCTCGAAGCCAAGTTGCGTCATCGCGGCGCGAAAGTCGGCCGGGACGCCGGCGGGGGAGAGGGGGACGCCCGCCGCCTGGAGCAGTCGGCCCGACTCCTCGAGAGGGGTCGTGGGGCCGCCGTCAGAGGGCGGGCCAGCCGGCCCGGGCGCGTCACGGGAAGGCCAGGCTGGGCCCCCACTCGTCGCCGCAGCCGTGTCAGGTGCCGCTTCCGGAGCGAGCGTCAGCCGGAACCCGGCGGCCAGCCCGAGGGCCACGGCAAGGCCGGCGAGCCGCGCGCGCCTGGCCCGGTCGGTGGTCTTCGGAGCCAGCAGCAGGGCCAGCAGGGCGAGGCCAAAGGCCGCACCCAGGGCCAGGGCCAGGCGGTCACGGGGCGGTGGGGCCGGCGGGGCGACGGCCGGGACAGGCGGCCCCGCGCCGGTTCTACTACCGCCGATCTTCTTCGCGTGGCGCGACGATTCGAAGGGGGACGCCAGCCTTTCCTCCAGCCTCAAGCCTCGAGCCTCAAGCCTCAGAGCGGGCGAAGTCCGCGCTGTGAACGGGTCGGGCCGGGAAGGGGCAGTGGGAGGCGGCCCCTCGATCGGGCCATTGCGCGTGCGAGTGCCCGGTGGAACGGGAGGGAGCTTCGCCGTCAGCTCGTTGCCCAGGAACCTCGCCAGGAGGTCCCGGGAGTCGAAGCGATTGCCGAGGTTGCCCGCGAAGGCCGAGCGAACCTGGTCGAAGTGACCGCTGCGTTCGAGACTCCGGATCCACTTGGCCACGGTCGGATAGGCGCCGCCGATCGATGAATCGTCGAGGTCGACGCGGTGGAACCAGGTGCCGCAGAAGTCCGCCTCGAGGGATGGCGAGCGCGGTCCCGTGTCGCCGGTCTCGAGCGCCAGGCCCAGCCGAGAGGCCAGCTCCGAGCAGGACTGGAACTCGTTCCACACCAACCCCGACCAGGCTGCCGCGACGCGTCGCGCGGAGGCGAGCCGACCGCTGGCGGCGAGTGAGTCGGCCAGGAACAGCCCGTGGTACCAGCCCAGGGTGGCGCCGCAGGCCCCCAGTTCGCGCGCGGCCGCCGGGAAGTCCCTCACCATGTAGAAGTGCATCCCCCTGGCAACCCGCGCCATCTCCAGAGTCGCCGGCCCGTAGGCCGCGGAGGCCGCTTCCGGCAGGGCCTTGAGCCGGTCGAAGCCGCGCCCCGCGTCTCCCTCATAGGAGCCCAGTTCGAGGATCCCGCTCCAGACCTTCACGTCGAGCCGATCCGGGGCGCCGGTCACCGCCGTTTGCAGCAGCGTGCGGGCCATCGACCGCTCGCGCCGCCAACCTGTCCAGCAGGCTCGGCTCGCGCCAAGGAGGGCCTCCGGATCCCCGAGGCAGTCCGCCGCCAGGGCTTGCACCAGGTGGTATCGCGCCGTGTCCGCGGCCGCTCCCGGCGCCAGAGAGGAGGCGGCCAGGTCGCGGGCCGACATCAGGCGGGCGTCACGAAGCTCGAAGCGAGAGCAGTTGCGGACGCTGGAGGAGAGCCACTCGGCCCGGGCCTGTGCCGGCGCGGCCGGTTCCGGCTCACCTCCCGGCCGGGCCAGCGCCCCCAGCTCGGCGATCAGGGAGGGGTCGGGATTGCCCGCGTGATGCTCTGTGAGCCATCGGATGGCGTCATCGAAGTTCCCCCGGAGCACGCTCGCTCTCGCCCTCGCAAGCGTCACGGCCGCTTGGCGCGTGGGCGAGGGACATTTCTTCAGCAGGTGCGACGCCTCCTCGGCCCGCCCGAGAGCCAGGTAGTGCTGGGCGAGCAGGCCCAGAGTCAGTTCTCGGTCCGGCCCCAGCTTTGCGGCCTCCTCGCGAAGCCGCAGCCGCGCGGCTGGGTCGGGCTCGATGCTCGCCAGCGCGAGGCGGGCGTCGATATCCGAGGCGCTCGTGGCGCATCGGGCGGCCAGTTCGCCGCGGGCAGCCTCGCCGTCACCCTCGAGGGCGCGGCGCTCCGCGCGGCGGATGGTCTGGAGCGCGCTTTCCCCGTCGTCGTCGGCCGCCGCGGCAGGTGTCGCCAGCATCGCCTCGGCCAGCATCAAGGCAGCGACGGCAACCAAGCCCACGGCGAACCGGCTCACCCGGCCCGGCCTGTGTGTCCCGGGACCGTCCGCTCCTCCGAGGCGCGGCCTGGCGTGCATCTCATCGCCTCCCCTGGAACCCGGGGCTTGCGAGCACCTCTCTCCATTCGGCGGCCCACCTGGGACCGACCGCGCCCGTGAGAGCGACCATTGCCATCCGGGCCTCCTCGCACATCGTGGGCTCGGCCGAGTCGATGGCCTCCAGGATGAGAGGGATCGATTGCCGATCGCCGAAGGAGGCCAGCGCCCGGATGGCCCGGCATCCCTTCCAGTGAGTGGCCCAGGTGCTGTAGTAGGCTTGCGGAAGCGCATTGCCCAGGCCGAGCCGCATCAGGAAGCCTGCGTAGGTCGACGCCACGTGCTCGTGAGCGACACGCCTCACGAGTTCGAGGGCACGCCGGTCGCCTGCCTGCGCGAGAAGCTCCGCGGCCATCTCCTGCTCGACCGGATCGCCGAACGCCAGGCGCTGCATCAGGTAGGGGAAGGCTGCCGCGCCGGCAGCCACCAGGCAGGCCGAGCGGCGTTCGCCGTTCCACTTGCCGAACTCCGTGAGCGCTTCATCGTACGGAAGATCTCCGCGGCCCTGGCGGACCAGATCCGGATGCTCCATGACGGACCGGAAGCAGGCCGGCGTGGCCAGTGGAGTGGAGGGAACGCTCGCAGCAGTCAGCAACCGCAACAACTCTTCCCGTGGCGTGGCCGGGCTGTCGGCGGGTCTGGCGGCCGGTGCTCCGGCAGGCAGGTCCGGTCGAGTCCCGCTTGCCACGCCCTGCGCGAGAGTCGGGCCCGTCGAGCGGCCTCGGCTCCACCAGCGCAGGCCGGAAGTGAGCACCAGGGCGGCCGTGAGACAGGTCAACAGCAACCTGCGTTTCCGGTCGGCCGTCTTGGGCGCGGTCAGAAGCGCGAGGGCGGAGGCGGCCGATCCGCCCGCCAGCAGCCACAGCAGCCAGTCCCGCGGCCGGTTTCCCGCCGGCCCCCCCGCGCCCACGATGTCTCCGGCCTGAGTGGGAGGTAGCAGGAACTGCGGCATCTGCCCGGCGCCGGGTGGAGGGCCGAAGTGCACACCCCCGCCAGGCGGTGACGAGTGACTCGCCGTCGAGTCGAGTCGCCCTGACTCGGGAAGATCGGGCGGCAACGGACGGCCGAGCGCGTCGGCCAGTTGCTTGCGATCGCGGAGGTGAAAGGCCAGGTCGGTTGCAAAGGCGCTCTTGACCCAGTCGGCGTGGCCCGAGTCGAGCAGGTCGCGTACCCAAGCGGCACCGGGCCGGTAGCAGTCGCCGCCGAGGTCCTGGCACATGACAACTTCCCACTGCATCCAGAAGGGGGAGTCGAGAAAGGGGCCGCAGGGCTCGGAGTCGTCGACGTTCGCCAGCTTGTCGCGAATGATGCTGGGGTGAGAGTAGACGCCCCGGTCGCCCGCCGGAGTTTGCGACCAGGCCTCGGCGACGTGACGCGCCGCGGCGATCCGGCCATTTGCGGCGAGGGCATCAGCCAGGAAGCCACCGTGCCGCCAGGCCTCGGTCGTTGCTGCGGCCCCGAACTCGCGAGCAGCGGCGGCCCAGTCGGCCACCGCGTAGAAGTGGAGCCCCTTGGCGACGTGGCTCATCTCGAGCAGCACGGGGCCGGCGGCCGTGGTCGAGACGGCCGGCAGCTTCGACAGTAGCTCGTACCCCTTGCTCGGCTGGCCCACGAAGCCACAGAGTTCGAGGATCCCTCGCCAGATCCGCACGTCCAGGCGTCCCTTGCCGGAGGCGTCCGCGGCCCGGATAGCGGGCATCAGGCCCTTCCCGTAGTACTTCTGTCCGAGCCACAGCAGCCGGGCCGCGCTCAACTGGGATTCCGCGTCTCCGCGGCTGTCCTGCGCGACGGCCTGGGCCAGGTACATCCGTTCCTCGCTCTGCTCGGGAAAGTAACTTTCGCCCCGCCTGTACCCACGACGCAGCTCCGCCAGTCGAGCGTCTCGTAGGTCGTAGCGTGAACCGTCGCGACTTCCCGGGTCCAGGGCGAGCGCCAGCAGCCCCGCCAGTTGCGGGCCAATCTCCGGCAACTTCCCGCGGGGAAAGCAGGCCAGTTCGGCGAGCACGGCCGGGCTGGGCCGTTGGGTCGAGTGCCACCAGAGAAGCTCCGACGCGTGTTTGTAGTCGCCATGGAGGCAACTCCGGCGGACGTTGGCCACGACCACCGTGGGCTCGACGACGGGCTTCGCGCAGCCAGCGAGCACCTGCTCGGCGGGCTCGAGTTGCCCCAGCTTCAGGTACTGCTGAGCCAGGAGCCCCCGGGCGTGCTGGAGTTTCGGCGATTGCTGAACCGCTTCGTAGAGCAGCTTGAGCTTCGCATGCGGCTCAGGTTCCAGCGCGGCGAGGGCCAGCCGGATCGCGACGTCGGTCTCGCCCGCCTCGACCCTGGCCGCCAGTTCGGCGCGGGCCGACTCGGCATCCCCCTCCAATGCTCGTCGCTCGGCCCGCCTGACTTCGCGCAGAATCTCCTCGGTCCCCCCTGAGGCCCAGGCTGCTGCCCCCAGGAAGACCACCATCACAACCCCGATAATGACGGTCTTGTTCATGACTCTGACGATAGCATCCGGCCGGTCGACGGACAATCCGGCGCCTGCGCACCGAGTGCACCGGTGATAGAGTTGGGTGCGTTGCCGCGTGACCGCGGCGACTTCGACGCAGGAGGTGGGGCGTGTCATCGAGGTGGGGTTGCGCAAAGGTGTTGCTGCTACTCATCGCGTTGCTGGCCAATCCGACGGGGGTGGGGGCCCAGTTCGGGCCGTCGCAGCTCCAGATGCTCGAGATGCAGGAGAAGATGGTCCTGTCCGATCCGAGCATCCCTCAGGCCGATCGCGAGCGCATGCTCGCGGAGTTGAAGGCCGCCCGGGAGCGGATGTCGCGGGTGCCTCCCGAGGAGTCCAACCTCCGGGAGGTCCCCGACAACGAGGAGCCGGCGGAACTGGCGACTCGTCGCCAGAGCACCCGGGACTGGCCGCTGACTTCCGATCCGTGCCTTCCCGAACCTCGTTTCCGCCAACCGTGGGTTCCCGATCCCAGGGCCCCGGATGGCTCCCCGGATCGGGGCGCTCCTGGGCTGGCTGGAGAGCTATGACCCGAAGCTGGCCGAGAGCAGGGCGGCCGACCTCCTGTCCGAGGAGCGAGCCCCGCTGGCGCTGGTGGGCGCGCTGGCGCTCTCCCGGATGAACTCGACAGCCGATCCGGCTCCACCCGGGCCGTCAGGAGAGTAGCGATCGCTCTGCTCGCGCGTCTTCCC
>CAZSVK010000134.1:12542-13185 GCA_964610245.1 uncultured bacterium | reverse complement strand
GCCTGAGCGTCACTCTCGAGGGCTCCGAGCTGCGAGCGCGGGCAAGACTCACTCCAGCCATCGGGGGGTCCAGGGGTGAACTTCACCCCTGGCGAGGGTTCGGGAGCAGCGCTCCCGACAGGACTTCCGACTCCTTCACAACCCCTCGGCTTTCCTACTCTCATTGCAGCTCCCCTCACGGCGTCCTGGGCCGTTCGACGCCCTGCCGCGACGCTCCCGGTTCGGCGGAAGCGACCGCGGCCGCGACCCCGAACAGGTTCCATCTGAGTTCTGCCCGGGTCAGTCCGGACAAGCTCTCGACATAGCGAGCGTTCGCCTTCCGGATGCGCTCGACGAGCTGACGATGGGCCGAGGCCGGCGACGCTGGCCCGCTCGCGTCCTCGGTGACGGTCGCGATCGCCTTGATCAGGGTGACGTGAAGTCCGTGGCCGGCCATCGCCGGGGACGGTACCGCCGCCGTGCCCAGGTCGAGGTCGGACGAGACCCCTTCCCGGGAGGCGCTGGCCGTCGTGTCCTCAGAGCCAGGCCGGGATCTGAGAAACACCGGGTCCAGCTCGACCTGGGCGGCGAGCACGGTCGACAGCTCGAGGAAGGTGCCTCGGCTCAGCACCTCGATGAGGGGCTCGCCGAGGGCGCCTGTGCC
>CAZSVK010000134.1:0-12532 GCA_964610245.1 uncultured bacterium | reverse complement strand
GGCGAAGCTCACGGCGACCTTCCCTCCGCCGTACTCGAAGCTGTCGGCGAGGGCCGTGTGGCCGTGCCGCATCAGGTGGAGGGCGCGCTGCAGGCCCGCCTCGGCGAGGTGGCGTGACTCGAGACTCTGCTTCACCTTTCGCTGGCTCGAGATGTTGAAGGCAGACCGGAAGGACAGGAGCGAGCCGAGAGCGAAGAGGATCATCGCCAGCGCACCGACGAGGTAGATGGCCATACCCCGGCGGGATCGACGGCTCACCAGCTCCTCACCCCCACTCCGGTGGCGACTGGCAGTACCTCCCGGCGCGTGCCCGACTCTTTCCCGAGCGTGAGATAGATCCGCACCATCTGGCCCCGGGAGTCGACCGCCCAGCCGGCCGAGTCGACGTCCCGGCAGACCACCGTCTCCTCGACCGGATCCCAGGTGCGGGGATCGACGATCTGCCGGACGACTCGCGACGCCGCCTTCTGGTAGACGTACAGCACCAGCTCCTGATCGAGGGTTCGCAGGGCCACGAAGGGATACATCCGTTCTGCCCGGGCAGGACCACCTCCCGCGCCTCGCCGATCTCCTGGGTGAGCCGGTAGACCAGCAACAACGCCTGCTGCTGCAGGTCGGCCTGCACCCCGCCGCGGGCCGAGCTTCGCTGGCCGAAGACGAGGATCCCGAAGCCCACCAGTCCCAGGATCCCGAAGAGCACGAGAGCCACCGCGGTGCCGGTCATCGTGAAACCCCGGCGGCCGCCCAGGCGTCTCGAGGCTCGCGAGGTCGCGAACGGCCTCGGCGACGGGTCTGGTGTCGCTGCGTTCACAGGCTCAGCTCGCATTGCAGCTTCCTCAACCGCACGTCCTTACGTCCTGAACCGCGATCTCCGGGCCAGGAGACCACCACCGAGTAGTCGTAGAGGTCCTGGTTTCCCTGGTAAGGCTGCACGTCGACCTTGATCGTGAAGCGGTCCAGTTCCTGCTCCGGCAGCGCCGCCGCCGCCGTGGGCCCGAGGAGCAGCGCCTCCTCCAGAGTACGTTGCGCCAGGAAAAGGGCGCGCATGTGGAACTCGCTCCGACGGGTGTCGGAACTGGCGTTCAGCACCAGCTGGAAGACCGGTAGCAGCAGGAAAGACAGCAGCGCGATGGCGCAGAGCACCTCGACGACGCTCAGTCCCCTCCGGCCGCTACCCATCGTGGGCCGACCCGAAACCAGGGAAGGCAGACCGAACGTTCTCACGCCGTCATTCTACAGCGCGGGCACTGGCTGCCAACCAGGACAGGTATCACAGAGGCACAGAGGCGCAGAGAAGTAAGTAGCCTTCATGAAATCAGCTTCCCCTCCGTGTCTCTGTGTCTCTGTGATTGGTCAACTTGGTTCCACCGTCGCAGCCTTGCATCCCGAGGGGGCCTCTTTCATAGATTCCCGATCGCTGGCCAGTTCTGACGAGCTCTCAATCCCTGAAGTTCTGGGTATTGAGGGCGAACCGCTTGCCGATGACCGTCGCCACACCGACCTTGCCTACCTGGGGGTCGAGGATGTTGGCGCGATGGCCCGGGCTGTTCATGTAGCCCTCCATCATATCGGTCGCGAGCTGCTTCGGGGTCTGGGCCGTGAGACGCCCCGTGTCCTTCAGCGTGACGTTGCCCCCGAGCTTGTAGGGAAACTTGGCGATGTTCTCGGAGGCCTTGCGGAAGGCGACGCCCTGGTTCTTGTACCGAAGCCCCAGGGTCTTGTTCTTCTCGACGGGAGACTTGTGGTCGAAGTAGTTGAGCGCCTCCATCTCCTCGCTGTGCTGCCTGGCGACCTTGTCCAGGTTGGAATCGCCGGAGACGGTGCCCAGCTCGTGCTTCTGCCTCACCTGATTGATCTGCTCGATCATGACCAGCTCGTTGGCGGCCTCCTCGAGGCCAATCGGGTCGACCTTGGAGCGCAACGCCAGGTCGGCGGGGGCTTGCTGCTGCTGGGCGAAACGCTCGGCGACCCCCGGTGCGGCGGGTAGGTCCTTGCTGGAGAGGGCGGCCATCTCGGCCGCGGTGCCGCTGGAGTCGGGCAAGGGGGAGGAGTAGTCGTACGGGCCGGCCTCCCGGGGAAGCGCGGCGCTGTCGGCCGGCGCGAACGGACCGGAGTTCACCGGTACGGGCAGCGCTCCCGTGGCCTGGTTCGACGACGAGTCGGGCGAGAGGGGATAGCGACCGGGATAGGAGCCTTGCGGGTAGGGCTGGGAGTAGCGCGGGGCGGCGTTGCCGCCCACGTGGACGCTGGCCGACGGCGAGTCGAAGTCGACTCGGCCTCCGTAGGGACCACCCTGGGCGCGCAAGCGGAACTCGGGGGAGTCGACCGCGACCTGGGCCCCCTGGTCGCTCGCGTTGACCGAGACCCGGAAGGGGTTCTGACAGCCGGTGCAGGTCAGCGCCGGCGCCACGAGCAGCACCGCCAGGATCACGAGGGACCGTCGCTTGCCGTCGATCATGGGTTGTCCTCCCGGGGCAGGTTACTGGGTCGGCATACCGAGCCGCGAAAATTATGAGGAGTTCCGAGGAGATCGTCAATCCGCCCACTGCGAGGGAACCGGGGAAGATGCTCGGGCAGAGTCATGTCGTCATGGAGGACGACCCGGGCGACGCCGGCGATAGAGGGACGCGGGCCGGCGCGGCTTCCGAGGCTCAGCGCGAGCAGTTGCCCGCAAACGAGGACAGGTATCACAGAGGCACAGAGGCACAGAGAACTAGACGGCCTTGATGAAATCAACTCCCCCTCTGTGTCTCCGTGTCTCTGTGTCTCTGTGATTGGCCAAGCTCGTTCATGGCCGAATCCTCGCGCCATGCGACGATCCTCGCGAGTAGCAGGTCAGAGCCCCGGAGAGCCCCGATCAGACCTCGCGACCTCATCGCATCAGCCGGGCCCGCAGCTCGAGATAGCGCCGCTCGAAGGCGGCCGCGAGCCAGGCGGCCAGCGAAGGGAGTGAGGGAACCCGCTCCGGCGGTAGATGCTCCGCGAGACTGGTGGCCAGGCCGGTCAGCTCCTCAGGAAACCGAGTGGATATGTTGACTCCGATTCCGAGCACCAGGAAGTCGAGCCGGGCGGCATTGGCCAGGATGGACGATTCGGCGAGGATCCCCGCGAGCTTTCGCCCCCCGAGCAGGACGTCGTTCGGGGGCTTGAGCTGGGCCTTCACGTCGAGGTTAACTTCGAGCGTCTCGAGCAGGGCCGCGGCCAGCACCTGGGTGAGCTGCGGCGCGTGTTCGGGCGGAAAGGGGGGGTGCAACAGGAAGGAACACCACAGCCCCTGGCCGGCGGGCGAGTACCAGGGATCGCCCTTGCGGCCCCGGCCGGAGGTCTGGCGCTCGGCGGCCACGAAGGTGCCCTCGGGAAAACCGTGGCCGGCCAGCTCGCGCACCACGTCGTTGGTGGAGCCGCACTCCTCGAGCCAGAACAGGGGCCAGCCCACGACGTGGCTCGAGGTGGCCTCGCGGAACTGACGCTCGCGGTCGGCCCGGCGTGAGGCCACGGTCAGCGAAGGAGGGGTCATGCCTCGGCGGCCTCCATCTCCAGGCTCAGGTCGAGCGACGTCGCCCCGTGCGTGAGCGCTCCTACCGAGAGGTAGTGGACGCCGGTCGCGGCGACCTCCGCGACGGTCTTCAGGTTGATTCCGCCCGAGGCCTCCAGGATGACCCGCGTTCGGAGTTCCGATGCCGCGAGGCGCATCTGCTCGCAGGACATGTTGTCGAGCAGCAGGATGTCGGCGCCCGCCGCACATGCTTCTCGGGCCTGTTCGACCGTTTCGACCTCCACCTCGACCCTCATCGGATGCGGCGCGCGGGCCCTGGCACGCCCTATCGCCTCGGTCAGGCCGCCGCAGAGGGCCAGGTGGTTGTCCTTGATGAGGATGCCGTCCGCCAGGCTGAACCTGTGGTTGAAGGCGCCGCCACATCGCACGGCATAACGCTCGAGTGCACGCAGTCCCGGCGTGGTCTTCCGGGTGTCGGCGACGCGTGCTCCCGTCCCGGCGCGCTCGACGTAGGCCCTGGTGAGAGTGGCGATGCCGCTGAGACGGGCCGTCAAGTTCAGCGCCACCCGCTCACCCGTGAGCACGGCGGCGGCGGGCCCCTCGAGGCGGGCAATGCAGGCGCCGGCTTCCAGTAGCCCCCCATCCTCCAGGCAGAGCGTCACTTGCACCGCCGGATCCAGGGCGGAGAAGAGCGGCGGCAACAGGATACCGCCGGAGAGGACGCCCGGGACTCGGCTGATCAGTCGGGCCCGGCAGCGCAGGCCCGGCGGCACCAGGAGTTGCGTGGTGAGGTCGCCGGAGGCGCCGAGGTCCTCGGCGAGGGCCGTCTCGAGGATGGACCGGATGACCCGTGCGGGGGGAGGGAAGTGCTGCGGCATGGGTGTTGCGTCGAGCGGTACCCGACCGGACGGCGCCGGTGCACCCGGCTGGGTCTGGAACGTCCAATCGGAGGGCCGGCGAAACCGGCCGGCGCTGGGAATGGTATCCTGTGCGCGCCACATTGCACAGGGCGAAAGTCCGGGTCAGGCCCGGCCTTCCGCCGGCAACCCGACCTCCGACACCGAGAACTCATGGATACACTCCAGCAACTCGATCAACTCCTGGACGAGGCCACCGCGGCGGTGGCGTCCGCCGGCGACCCGAAGCAACTCGAAGCGGTGCGCATCAAGTACCTGGGCCGCAAGAGCGCGTTGATGCAGGTCCTGCACGGTCTGGGCGCGCTGGCCCCGGCCGAGAGAATGGCCGTGGGCAAGCGGTCGAACGAGGTGAAGAAGGCGCTGGGTGACGCGCTCCAGGTGCGCGAGGAGGCGCTGTCCTCGGTGGCCCGGGCGTCGGCCCTGCAGCAGGACACGTTCGACCCCTCGCTCCCCGGCGAGCGCTTCGCGGTCGGTCACATCCATCCGCTCACCAGCACCGCTCGGGAGATCATCGAGGTCTTCCGAGGGATGGGGTTCGAGGTGGCCGACGGGCCGGAGATCGAGACCGAGTACTACAACTTCGAGGCCCTGAACATGCCGGCCTTCCATCCGGCCCGCGACATGCAGGACACCTTCTTCATCGGCGGCGATCTGTTGCTGCGCACGCACACGAGCAACATCCAGATCCGGGCGATGAAGGGGCGCACGCCTCCGCTCTCGATCCTGGCGCCCGGCAAGGTGTTCCGGCGCGATTCGGACATCACTCACTCGCCGATGTTTCACCAGATCGAGGGCTTCATGGTGGGCAAGGAGATCACCTTCGGCAACCTCAAGTCGGTGCTGTCGGCGTTCGTCAGGGCGATCTTCGGCCGGGACCGGAAGGTCCGTTTCCGCCCGAGCTTCTTTCCTTTCGTGGAGCCGGGCGCCGAGATGGACGTCGAGTGCGGCGTCTGCGAGGGCAAGGGCTGTCGGTGCTGCAAGAACTCGGGCTGGCTCGAGATCCTGGGGTCGGGGATGATCCACCCGAAGGTGTTGCAGGCGGTCGGATTCGATCCCGAGCAGGTCCAGGGTTGGGCGTTCGGAATGGGCGTCGAGCGGGTCGTGATGTTGCGCTACGGCATCACCGACATCCGGGCGCTGTTCGAGAACGACGTGCGCTTCCTCGAGCAGTTCTAGGAGGAGTCGGGAGTCGGCCTGGTCTGAACTCCCGACTACCCGTCAACGCGAGGCCTTGGCGATGACGCGCAGAATCGCGGCGCCATAGCGCATCGCCTTGGTCGGGCCGAAGCCGTGCACCGCCTCGAGGGCCGCCGGAGTCGTGGGCCGGCAGCGCACCAGCTCGAGCAGTGAGCGGTCGTTGAAGACGATGTACGCGGGGACATGGGACTGCTTCGCCAGCACCATCCGGAGCTGGCGAAGTTCCTCCTCCAGGGAGCGATCGCCGGGTGACGCCGGCGCCGCGGCGGGACGCGCGGGCGGTGCCGCCGATCGCTCGCGAGTGGGCGAGAGGGGCGTCGGTGCTCCGGGACGCGAGGCCTCCGGGGCCGTCGCGCGCCTCGGAGAGGTGGTCTTGGCCGCCATGGCCGTCGCCGGCGCTCGGGCCGCCGGGGAGGCCGAGGCCGCCCGCCGGCCTTGCGTCGCGGGGCCCTTCGAGGGGGACGGGCGCAAGCCCTCGCAGACGTCACAGGCCCCGCAGGTGCCGTGCATCGAGCGATCTCCGAAGTGGCCGAGGATGAACCTGGCGCGGCAGCCGCCGGAGTGGGCGTAGGCCACCATCTTCTGCAGCTTCTGCTCCTCCCGGGCCGCGCGGGCCTCGAGTGCCTGGAAGTCGACCCTCAGCTCGGCGCCTGGCGGCTCGGTCACCAGCTCCACGCCGCGTCCTCTGAACGGTGGCCGGTAGTCGATCACGCCCAGCTCGTGCAGGGCCCCGAGGCCGTCGCGGAGGGTCTCTTCGGTCATCCCCTGCGATGCCGCGCACTGGGCCAGGTCGAGCGCCAGGTCTCCGGGCGAACCTTCCAGATCCATCGCCAGCAGCCCGTCGAGGACTGCCCGGGCCGTCCGCTTCCGGGTGCCGGTCGTGGTCAGAGCGGCGCTTCGAGGCATCAGCAGCCGCACACCGGCGCGGTGCTCGTCCCGCCACATACGCCGCAGGTGCCCCGCATCCTCCAGGAGTTGCAGCGACGTGCCCACGCCGCGCTCGTTGACGCGGCCCGGCAAGAGCCTCGCAATCTGGGTCAGGGTCATCTCGCGGGCGTCGTCGCCGGCCTCCACGACCGCGTCGTAGACGTCTCGCACCAGTTGCTCCGGCGGGAAGTTGCCCTCCATCAGGAAGCGCTGGACGACGACGTCTCCGTGGTTGAACAGCAGCAGGCAGCGCGAGGGTTTGCCGTCGCGGCCCGCCCGCCCGATCTCCTGGTAGTAGGCCTCCAGGGTCCTGGGCACGTTGTAGTGGGCCACCATCCGCAGGTCGGCCTTGTCGACGCCCATCCCGAAGGCGTTGGTGGCGACCGCCAGGTCGGCCTTCCCGGACATGAAGAGTTCCTGCACCCGGGTGCGCTCGCGGTCGTCGAGACCGGCGTGGTAGAGCAGCGCCTTGAACCCCGCGGCCTGGAGAGCGGTGGCCGCCTGTTCGGCATTCTTGCGCGTCGAGCAGTAGACGATGCCGGGCAGGCCGGAGAGCCGGAGTTCCTGCTGGATCGAGGCGATGCGCTCCTGATGGCTCCCGGCGGACTGGCACGCGAGCCGCAGGTTGGGCCGGTGGAACCCGGTGACGTGCACCGCGGGGTCGCGCAGGGCGAGCTGCTCGGCGATATCCTTCTGCACTTCCGGCGTGGCGGTGGCGGTGAGCGCGATGGTCTGCGGGAGGCCCAGTTCCGTGCGGGCGGCGCCGAGGCGGCGGTAGTCGGGCCGGAAATCGTGGCCCCACTGGGAGATGCAGTGCGCCTCGTCGACGACGAAGAGCGAGATGCCGGCGGAGGCGATGGCGTCGCGGAAGAGCGGGCTCTTGAACCGTTCGGGCGCCACGTAGAGCAGCTTGTACTGGCCGGAGCGGGCCGCGGCGATGCGGGCCATCTGCTCAGTCGGCTCGAGGCTCGAGTTGATGAAGGTCGCGGCGATGCCGGTGCGGACCAGCGCATCGACCTGGTCCTTCATCAGCGCGATCAGCGGCGAGACAACCAGGGTAGTGCCTTCGAAGAGCAGCGCGGGGAGCTGGAAGCAGAGCGACTTGCCGGCGCCCGTGGGCATGACCGCGACCGTGTCTTTCCCGGCCAGGACCGACGCGACGATGGCGTCCTGACCGGTGCGAAAATCGGGAAAGCCGAAGCGCTCCCGGAGGACCTGCCGCGCCGCGTCAAGGGTTCGTTCGTGCATTCGTGCTCACCGTCGCCGGACACAGTGTACCGCGTCTCCGCAACTCGAATTCGGGTGACAGGCAGACGGCGCCGGTTTAGAATTGGCCTCCTGCGGGACGACGGGATCCGGGGCGCCCGTGGCGGGCCTCCCCGGTCGAGACGACTGGAGGTTTCTCGTGGCGACGAACGGTGCTGGGGCCGAGGCGGCTCTCGAGGCTGAGGGCAAGGGCGAACTGAGAGAGATCACGGTCGACAGCGTCGTGCTGGGCATCGTCCTGGCCCTGGTGCTGGGAGCGGCCAACGTCTATCTGGGCCTCAAGGTCGGCATGACGGTCTCGGCGTCGATTCCCGCCGCGGTCATCTCGATGGGCATCCTCCGCGGCGTGCTCCGCCGGGGCTCCATCCTCGAGAACAACATCGTCCAGACGATGGCGTCGGCGGGCGAATCGGTGGCCTCCGGCGTCATCTTCACCATCCCGGCGCTGGTGATCGCGGGCGTCTGGACCGACTTCCGCTTCTGGCCCACGACCCTGATCGCCATGCTTGGCAGTATCCTTGGCGTTTTCTTCATGGTGCCCCTTCGCAGGGTGCTCATCATCGAAGAGAAGGAACTGAAGTACCCCGAGGGGCTGGCCTGCGCCGAGGTGCTCAAGGCCGGGGAGACGGGCGGCAAGTCGCTGATGATGGTCGCCGCCGCGCTCGTCGTCGGCACGCTGGTCAAGGTGTTCACGGCAGGGTTTACCTTGTTCCGCGGGACGCTCGAGGGGGCCGTCCGGCTGGGAGGCGCCGTGGTTGCCGGCGGTCTGGAGGCCTCGCCCGCGCTGGTGTCGGTCGGCTTCATCGTGGGCCTGGACGTGGCGTGGCTGATGTTCCTGGGCGGCGCTCTCGGCTGGTTCGTGGCGATGCCGATCATCGGCATGGTCTATGGAATCCCGGATGGGCCGACGCTCGACGCCTGCACGAAACTGTGGAAGGAATACGTGCGCTTTCTGGGGGTCGGCGCGATGGTGGTCGGCGGGCTGTCGTCGATCGTCCGCGTGCGCAAGGGCATCGTCAAGGGCATCACCAGCATCATGTCGAAGACCCACGCCGCCGGCGAGGAAGCCCCCAAGGTCGAGCGCACCGAGCAGAACCTGGGCCTGACGCCCATCCTGATGGGCCTGGGTCTGGCGATCGTGGCCATCTTCGGCCTCTACATGCAGATGATCGGCTCGGTGGGCTACTCGGCGCTGACGACCGTCATCATGGTGATCGCCGCCTTCTTCTTCGTGGCGGTGTCGAGCTACATCTGCGGTCTCGTGGGCAGCTCGAACAACCCCGTCTCGGGCATGACCATCTGCACGGTGCTGTTCAGCGGCGCCGTGATGCTGCTCATCGGCATGGCCGGCCAGCAGGGCATCATCGCGGCCCTGTGCGTCGCGGGCGTCGTCTGCTGCGCGGCCTGCACCGCCGGAGATATCAGCCAGGACCTGAAGACCGGCTACCTGGTCGGGGGCACGCCCCGCGCCCAGCAACTCACGATGATCCTGGGCGTGGTGGTCTCATCCTTCGTGATGGCGCCCGTGCTGACGCTGCTGCACAAGGCCTACACCATCGGCTCGCCCGCTCTGAACGCGCCTCAGGCAGCGCTCTTCGCCAAGATCGCCGAGGCCATGTTCGGCAAGGGCGGCCTGCCCTGGACGCTGATCGGCATCGGCGCCGTGCTCGGCCTGCTGATCCTCTGGGGCGACAGCGTGCTCGAGAAGCGGGGCGGCCCCATCCGACTCTACCTGATGCCGGTCGCGGTGGGCCTCTACCTGCCCTTCGTCAATGGCCTGCCGATCCTCCTGGGAGGCGTCGTGGCCTGGCTGGTGAAGCGCAAGATGGAACCGCAGGGTGAGATGGCCGCCAAGCGGGCCGAACACAAGGGCGTGCTGGTCTCGTCGGGTCTCATCGCCGGCGAGGCGATCGCCGGTATCGTCCTGGCGGCCTTCATCGGCGGCGGGTTCGAGATGCCCGTGAAGCTGATCGACCCCGAGAGTGCCGTGGCGGCCGTCACCTCGGCCTTGATGATGCTCGGCGTCC
Source organism: uncultured bacterium (assembly GCA_964610245.1). GTDB lineage: Bacteria > Muiribacteriota > UBA6191 > JACPRK01 > JACPRK01 > CAZSVK01. Next base: position 2,702 of record CAZSVK010000134.1, on the reverse strand, counting down.
TGTTCGGGCTCTACCAGCTCTCGCTGGCCTCCGAGCCAGCCGGCGCGGGAGATCCGTCCGAAGAGAAGTGAAGGACGACGGCCGGCCGGTCCCGCGCTCCCATTTCCTGAGACAGGGGCTCTCGCTGCTTCTCGGCAAGGTCGTCGAGGGCGTCGAGGGCCTCGAGTCCCGGTTCGTCGAGAAGCGCTTCCGGCCGCCCGGCTCCCTGCCCGAGTCCGAGTTCCTGACGACCTGTCAACGCTGCCAGGCTTGCGTGCGGGCGTGCGAGCCCGGCGTCCTCCGCGTGCTGCCGGCCCGTGCGGGAGTGGCGGCAGGCACGCCCGTGCTGGAGCCGGAGAACGGTCCCTGTCAGATGTGCCCCGAGCTGCCGTGCGCCTCGGCCTGTCCGAGCGGCGCGCTGAAGCCGGTGCCGCTCTCGCGGGTCGCCATCGGCATGGCCTGGCTCGCCCCGGCGCGCTGTGTGGCCTTCCAGGGCCAGGAGTGCCGGGTGTGCCTGGAGGTTTGCCCGGTGGAAGGGAAGGCGATCCTCTTCGAGGGGGGCGTCCCGTCGATCCAGGAGGCTCGCTGCACCGGCTGCGGGCTGTGCAGCTTTGGTTGCATCGCACACCCCACGGCGATCCGGAGCAGGCACCGATAGTGCCCGAGTTGGCCAGCCGGGGACGCCGGCCCCGAACCCCTGCTGAAGCTCTGCTCCAGGCCTCGCCAGGGGGGGAGCCTCCCCCCTGGACCCGGCATCGAGAAGACGAGTTCAGGTCTGTTCGGCACTTCCGAGGACTCTGAGCTGCGAGCGCGGGCAAGACTCGCTCCAGTCAACGGGGGGGCCAGGGGTGAGCTTCGCCCCCGGCGAGGGTTCGGGAGCGGCGCTCCCGACAGGAACTCCGGCTCCAGCGTCGTCTCAGAGCCTGGATGCCAGTTCGCCGGCGTCCGGCACGGTGGCCACGCGGCTCGGCTCGCGGTCCATCACCAGCAGGGCGCTGGTGATCGGCCTCTCCCGCCCGTCGGAGGGCCGGTTCACGACGTTTCCGGCGAGCCAGCTCGTGGTGGAGCCGCCCCCGTCCATGTTCAGGGCGTCGACCGAGCCGAGGCTGAGGAAGATCGCGCCGAACTCGGGCAGCGTAACTCCGGCATTTACTCCTCGCTTTCGTCCGTCGACCGCGACGAGCAGGAGTTTCCCCGTCGAGGTGAGCCCCACGCCGGTTCGGGGCGCCCGCTCCATCGCGAACTCCCGTGAGAACTTCTCGGCTTCGTAGGAGGTGACCACGGCGCCTTCGCGCACCAGGCGTGGCCCGCCGCCCACCGCCACCAGGCTGCTGTTCCAGGGTGGGGTCAGTCCGTACCGAAAGCTCACCTCGTCGCCGGCGTTCAGGTGCTGCAGCATCGGCGGCAGAGTCCCCTGACAACTCACGACGAACCCGCCGGGCGGGATCGGCAGGTCGCTGCTGCCGACGGCGAGTACGCGCCCGGCAGCGATGGCCGCTTCGAGCCCGTCGCCGGAGGTGCGAGTGCTGGAGCCGTACTGCGGGGTATAAAGCACGAGTTTACCCGGTTGCCGGGCCTGGTTCAGGCCGTCGAGCGGCACGGAACCTCGCTTGGTCAGGATCCGGCCCGAGAGTTCGGGGTTCCCGAAGAGCACCCGCCCGCCCGGGAAGAGCCCTATCGCGGAGCGGGCGTAGACCGGCGCCGCGAGCAGTTGCCCCCCGTCGACCAGCAACCCGAGCGGGTCGCCGTTGCCGCTGATCGCGAAATAGCCAGCGTTGATCGCGGCCTTGGCGTTCTGGTGCTCGGCGATCTGCGACAGCGGCTGGCGAGCGTGCAGTCGCTCCTTGGCCAGGGCCAGCTTCAGCTCGAAGTCGCCCTGGGCGAGGTCCAGCCGGTGAACGTAGACGTTGGAGCCTGAGCCGTCGCGTGGCACCCAGCGGTACTGGTAGAAGTTGAGCCCGCGCCCGAGCACCTTCTTGCCGCCCGCGGTGAGCTTCCCTGAACTCACGTCAGCCGGTACCTCCGCCGAGAGGTCGGCCTGGCTGACGTCGAAGTCGAAGAGCAGCGTGCGCCCCTGCCCCGAGCAGCCGCGCGTCTGGGCCGAGGGCGCCACGCCCTCCGGCAGGGTGATCGTGAGCTTCTGCATCAGCGGCGAGCCGGTCGCCACCTCGACCGGGCCGAACTCCGCCTCCAGAGCGCGCGCCTGGGGTGCCAGCCCTTCCACGGCGACCGGGGAGACCAGGATCGCCAGCCGGTTGCCCTGCAGCTCATACTCTGTCTGGAAGTTGACCGCCGCCGAGAAGTCCATCATCAGCGCGAAGTCTGCCTTGCCCCTGGCCAGGTGCAGCCGTTGCAGGCGGGCCGAGACCTCGACCGGAATGACGGCCGGCGCGGACAGCGGCGAGGGTGCCGCGTCGGGTCGGGTCGCCGCGGGAGCCGTGCTGGTACGGCCGACGAGGGCAACCATCTCGGGACGGGGCGCGGCCGGCTCGAGCGGACCCAGCCTCTCGAGACAGAGGATGAGGCTCGCGAGCAGGAAGCAGAGCGTGGCGGCTGCGTTGACGAGTGCGCGCATGAGACGGCGCCGGCAGGGCCGGCCGACACCTCCTGATATCGGCCTTCGCCGGGGGGGATGTTAGAGGCGGGAGCGCACCTCGTGGTCGAGGGAGCATGTCACGCGGGGGACACCAGTGTTGTACTCCAGTTTGCCTCTCGGGAGCGTT
>CAZSVK010000133.1:0-13310 GCA_964610245.1 uncultured bacterium | reverse complement strand
GTGGTGAACTGAGTACCACCTCGTGGAGACAGAAATGACTAGCGCTCGTGCCATCCTCATCCGAACCTGCGTTGCCGCTCTGTTGCTTGCCTTGCTCCCCACTGCCGCCGAGGCGGCCGGGCCGGTCGCCGTTCAGCTCAGGTTCGAGCCGGCCACGGTCAGTCCGGGCACCACGGCCGTGGGGCTGGTCGTGTTCTCGATGGAGCCAGGCTTCCACATCTACGGACCGATGGAGGGCAATGGGCTGCCCACGCGCGTCGTGGTCGAGGCGCCGGCCGGCGTGACCACCGGCGCGGTGGAGTTCCCTCCGCCGACGCAGATGAACTTCGCTCTCCTGGGCGGGGCGCTGGCGCTGTACGAGGGTGAGGTCGTGGTCCGGTTCCCGGTCACCGTCGCGCCGGGCGCGCGCGGATCGTCGCTCGAGTTCGTGGCCAGGGTCGACTACCAGCCGTGCACCGACAAGCTGTGCAGGCAGCCGGTCGAGAAGTTCCCGGTGCGCGGCGTCCTGCGAGTGGCGTCCGACGTGTTGGGGGCGGCTCCGTCGAAGGTCGCGACCGGCCCGGAGGCCACGCCGGCCCTCGCCCCGGTTGCCCCGAGCCCCGGGCCCCGAGCCTCCGGCCCCGAGTTCCCGGCCCCGAGCCCGGCCCCCCGCAAGGACGCCTTCCAGGACGCGCTGTCTCGAGGGCTGCTGTTCGCCCTGCTGGCCGCCTTCGGGTGGGGCGTCGCCGCGAGCCTGAGCCCCTGCGTCTATCCGATGATCCCGTTCACCATCGGGTACTTCGGGCGGCAGGCGAGGGAAGGCGGGCGCGGCCGGAAGGTGGCGCTGGCGCTGGCCTTCGTGGCGGGCATGAGCTTCACCTATGCCGTGCTGGGCATCCTTGCCGCCCGTCTCGGCCGCGACCTCGGCTCCTGGATGGTCAATCCCTGGGTCATCGGATTTCTGTGCCTGCTGCTGGTGCTGCTGGCGTGCTCGATGTTCGGCTTCTTCGTGCTGCAGTTGCCCGCGGCCGTGACGCGCCGGTTCGAGGCGGGCGAGAGGGGCGGTTTCCTGGAGGCCGCGTTCATGGGCCTGGCGATGGGGTTCGTGGCGGCCCCGTGCGTCGGCCCGTTCGCGGGCAGCATCCTGGTCTTCGTCGCCCGGTCGGGCGACCTGGTCACCGGATTCCTCACCCTGTTCAGCTTCGGTCTGGGGATGGGCATGCTCTTCCTGCTGCTCGCCGTCTCGTCGGGCAGTCTGGCCGCGCTTCCCCGCTCCGGCGGCTGGCTGCTCAAGCTCGAGCACTTCTTCGGCTACGTCATGCTGGGGATGGCGCTCTACCTGCTCTCGAACGTGGTCCCGGCCTGGTTCGCGCTCTGGGCCACGGGGGTCTATCTCGTGCTCGGCAGCGCCTACCTGGGTGCCTTCTCGCCGGTTGCCGCGGAGGCAGGCGGGTGGGACCTGATGGCCAAGGGCGTGGGATTCGTGGGCGTGCTGATGGGGGCTGCGGCGGTGCTGGCCGGTCTGGTGGGCGGCGGATTCCTCGGCGCCATCCCGTCGTTTCCGGAGGCGGGGGCCGCGGGCGGCGTCGCTCCGGCCGATTCGGGCTGGGTGCGCTCGATGGACGAGGCGCTGGCGCAGGCCCGGAGCACCGGCCGTCCCGTCTTTGCCGACTTCTATGCCGACTGGTGCATCCCGTGCACGCAGATGAGCAAGAACGTCTTTCCAGCGCCCGCCGTGGCCGCCGCGCTCGCGCCGTTCGTGCGAGCCAAGCTCGACTGCACGGAGTCCGGGAGCCCGGGTGCCCGCTACAAGAACGAGGTGCTGAAGGCCAGGTCGATGCCCTATCTGGCCTTCTTCGATCCGGAGGGACGGCCACTCCCCGACGACTCGATCGAGGGCTACACCGACGAGGCGACCCTCGTCGCGGCGCTCACGAAGGTGTCGGCACGCTACGCCGTCCCGGCCGCCGGCCGCTGACGCTCTGCGTCAGTCCCACGACTCGAACCGGCGGCGGAACTCCTCGACCCGGCGCACGAAGGTGGCCCGGCCCTGCTCGAAGGCCGCGGCGATGCCGATCAGCGCCAGCCCGCCCGCGAGCAGCATTCCCACGCCCACGTCGCTGAAGGCCAGCACCTGCCGCAGCACGAAGGTGCCCACGTCGAGCACCAGCATCAGGGTCGAGTACATCAGATAGGCCTTCACGCGGAACTGCAGGCTCGCCAGCACCCCCACCGTGGCCATGATCGCCAGCACGGCCGAATCGAACGGCGAGGCGGTCGCGAGCACCCCCTGCAGCGCCTCGCCCGAGATGAGGAAGCTGCCCGCCAGCCGCATCATCTGCCGGGTCTCGGCCGGAATCTGATCGCGGTTGACGTGCGTGAATGCCAGCAGCGTGAACCCGGCGGGCAGCGTCCAGACGTAGGCCGTCGCCAGGTGATACTGCTGCCAGAAGAGCATGTTGGCCAGGTTGTACAGGCCGCCGGCGACGTAGTAGTACGAGCGCGGCTCGCCCCGGCCGGGCAGCACCGTGTAGAAGATGCCTGCCGCCGTCATCAGCACCGTCTGCGAGAGCGCGCTGTCGAGAAACGCCCCGGCTCCGGCTGCCAGCGCGGGCAGGCCGAGGCCGGTCAGGCGCAGCGCGGGTCCGTAGATTCGCCATCGGCCCTGGAGCGACCCGGAGAGGCCGAGCAGTGGATAGCTGACCGCGACCGCCAGGAGTTGCGAGAGGACCGACGGGTGGAGGATGCCCTGCACGCGCAGATGGGCATAGACGACCGGCAGCGACAGCAGGCTCGCGTAGGCCGCCCTCTCGTCCTGATCGCGCAGCGCCTGCACGCAGAAGAAGACGGCCAGCAAGGCCATCGCGCCCAGCGTCTGCGAGGTGCGCAGCAAGTCGACCGGCCCCGGTGCGAGCGCGGCGAGCGTCGCGGCGAGCCAGACCGTCGCTGCCAGCGGCATCACCGTTCCCGAGAGCGTGACTCCCGGCATCATCAGCGGATTCATCCGAGAGAGCCGTGCGTCCGCGCCGGCCCAGCCCGCGGCTGCGACCGCCCAGGTGAGAGCGATGCCCGAGAGAATCCAGGTCTGCGCGCCCACGCCCCAGAGCACGAGCGCCGCGGCCCAGGTCATCACCAGCAACCAGACCGAGAGCGCCGCCAGGTAGACGAACCCGAACAGCGCGGTCAAAGCGGCGTGGAGCAGGCAGAGTGCCAGCGCCAGGCCGACTCCCCAGCCGCCGCACCAGACCAGCACCATCGAGAGCATCGCCGTGGTCGCGGCGCCGAGGGCGTGCAAGCAGCCGCCGAGGGCCTGGTAGCGGCCGGCGATGGGGCTCAGCGCCGCCATGGTACAGGCCAGGCCCACCAGCAACTGCGGGATCACCGTCGCCGGGAAGGACGGTCCGAAAACCGCCTTCAGGCCCGAGTGCCACCAGGCGTGAAGGCTCGTGTCGGCATAGAGGAACAGCGCCTCCGCGGCCACCGCGGTCGCCACCGACTCGATCAGGTGGCGCTCGGCCCCGGCCAGGGCGAAGGCCCGGCCCCGGATGTAGGACAGGCAGAGGAGCCCCACGACGAGCTATCCGTTGTCGACCACTCCTCCGGAGAGCACACCGAGCGTGGCCACCAGCGCCGCGAAGCGCGAGAACGCCCCGAGAAACGCCGAGACCGCGACCTCCGTGTCGGCCGGTCCGGCTCGGCCGGCAAGGCCCGCCGACGCCACGCTCAGCAGATGCACGAGACCGAAGAGCAGCAGACCGAAGAGCGGCGCCGACTCCGTCATCCGGATGATGAGCGCCAGGTAGGCCGCGCCGAGGGCCATCGTGGCGAACCAGAGGCTGCCGCCGTCCAGTCCGGACTCCCGCTTCGAGGCGCGGGAAAGCCCGGGGGCGAGCCCGATGGCGGCCAGGCCCAGGCCGGCGGCGGCCGCCAGGATGGGCGGGATCGCTCCCGGGAACGGCCAGACCGCCGCGAGGCCGCAGGTCGAGACCAGGCGCGCCGAGAGATCCAGGGTCGACGGCGCCTGGGCGCCGGGCTCGGCGGCGGTCAACGAGCGGCGCGTGGCCGAGACCCCGACGGCCGCGAGTAACGCCAGAGATGACAACCCCAGAGTTACTCCGCCGGGCGATCCGAACAGGCCGAGCAGTGCCATCGCCAGCGAGTTGAGAGGCAGGAACAGTACCGTGATCATCGCCAGGGCGCGGGCCGAGCGGTGCAGCCCGAGCCACTCCTGAACGCCCCAGGCGAGACCCTGGAAGAAGAGGGTGGTCGCCAGCAAGGGCAGGTAGCGGCCGATCTCCGAGGTGTACGACCAGCGGCTCACGGTGAGCACGAGACCGCCCGCAAGTACGAGGAACGCGCCCAGGAACAGCAGCCAGTGGATGGACAGTTCCTCCATCAGTCCGGGGATCAGCCGTCCGACCGGCAGTCTCAACGACAGTGGAACGCGCGCGGGCTCGGGCTCGGCGTGCGGACGGGCAGAGGCAGGACGGGGGCGGACTGCGCGGGCCGCGCCGGCCTGCTGCTCTTGCCGCTGCGCGAAGTCGACGAGATCGCTCACCCAGGCCGGGTTGAAGGAGCCGGGATCGGGGCCGGCCGGGACGGTGGAACCTCCGCGGGCAGGGGACGACGCCATTGCCGCTGCCTCGCCCGGCGCCGGCGACAGGAAGGAGATCTCCGGGGAAGGGGTCGAGTAGTCACCCGCGGCTCCTGTGGCCGCGGGCTCCGCCTGCGCCGGCGACCTTCCGGCGCTCCCGGCGGCAGAGGACAGGACGCCCACGGCGCGCTCCAGGTTGCGACCTTGCAGGCGCGCGGCCAGCAGACCACCGAGCTCCTGTTGCAGGACGGGCGATACGGCCGCCCGCGCGTCGTCGGCCCCGAGGAGCGCGCTCCAGCGCTGCTCGCGCGCCTGGCGGAAGGCCGCTGCCAGGGACAGGGTCAGCCGCGGGGAGAGCAGGGCCGAACTCTCGCGCACGCGGGCCTCGAGCAGCTCGAGGCCTCGCAGTTCGGAGAGCGCCGATGAAGGAGGGCTGGCCAGAGAGGGCGCCTCGGACAGGGCTGGCGATGGGAGGATGACGGCAGGCCTGGAGACGATCTCAAGAGGTGGTACCGAAGGGTCTGCCGGGGGCGCTGCCCCCGGTCCCCCGCCAAAGGGACCAGTCCCTTTGGAATCCCATTTGACTGGCGTGAGTTCTGCTTGCTCGTGGGGTCCCGAGTCCATCGGTGAGCCAACAGACTCGGCAGAACTCGTCTCATCGCCGGGCCCAGGGGGGGGCTCCCCCCCTGGCAGGGGTTCGGGGGCGGCGCCCCCGATTGGTGCTTCTGCCGCCTCGAAACCCATCAGCTCGAGCAGCCTCAGCGCGTCGGAAGCCTCGAGCTTGCCGGTGTGGGCGAGCTGTTCGATGGCCTGACGGGCGTCGTTCACGCAGTGGTATTCCAGTGCCTGGCTGGCGCCCGCCTCCTGTGGCAGGAGTTGCTTCCAGTAGAGCGGGGCGCGCAGACGGAGGTTGTCCAGGGCCGCCTCGCGGGCCTGGGCCGGGATGGCGCCCGACAGGGCCATCTCGTCGAGCATCAGGAACAGGCGGTGCAGCAGGTAGAGGCCGCGCAGGCCGGCACCTGCCGCGCCCTCCGGGCCGTGCTGGCCGAAGTCGTAGTCGCCTCCGGGCCGGCCCAGGGCCTCCCACTCGGCCGCGAGGGTCCGGGTGGCCGCGAGCCAGTCCTGTTCGGAGAGCACGCCCTGCCTCTGCAGCACGGAGAGGCCCTTCAAGCACCAGCGGGCGAGGAAGCCGCGGTGGTCGGCCGTCTCCAGATGCTGGGCGCCGAAGATACGCTCCCAGCAGTCCAGGCCTCGTGCGCGGGCCTCCAGCTCGACCGCGCGTGAGGCCGCCAGCAGCTCGGGCTCGCCCTGGGTCGCCACCCGGGCCTCGCGGAACAGGAAGAAAGCCCGGTAGAGCTGGTCGACTTCGGGGGCCGGGGCGCTGTCAGTCATCGATGATCACCCGCAGCAGCCTAGCACCCGGACGGGCAAGGAGCCAGGTGGGGGGGGGCTCCGGCCCTCACCCCTTCCGATAGGCGGAGAGGACTTTCCTGAGGGCTGCTGCCACGATCTTCGCGTCCTCGACAGACAGCGTGGGTGAGATCGGCAACGACATGGCGCTGTTGCCGATGCGCTCTGCGACTGGAAAGTCGCCTGCCTTGAACCCGTAACGCTCTCTGTAGTACGGATGCTGGACCAGCGGCTCGTAGTGGATTCCCGCTCCCACGTTCTCGGCGCGAAGGGCACGCACCAGCTCGTTCCTGGTGGCCCGGAAACGGGTCAGGTCCGGGGCCACCGCATACAGGTGAAGCGCGTGCCTCGCGGCCGAATCAGCGGTTGGCCGGAACTGCCGGTACAGCCCCTCGACCTCGCTCAACTGGCGGTCGTACTCATCGGCCAACTGCTGGCGCACGGCCTGCATGCGCTCGAACTTGCGGAGTTGCACCAGCCCGATGACAGCCTGAAGATCGGTGAGGTTGTACTTGAAGCCCGGCTCCAGCACGCGGGACATGATCAGCTCCTTGGTCTGGAAGCGTGCCCATGCGTCCTGACCAAGGCCGTGTACTCTCAGACTGCGAGCCCGATCGGCCCAGTCCTCGCGTGGGCAGCACAGCATGCCGCCCTCGACCGTGGTGAGGTTCTTGTTGGCGTAGAAGCTGAAGCAGACGAAGTTCTGGCCCTGCCCGATCGGGCGGCCTTCGAACCGAGCCCCGATGGCGTGGGCCGCATCCTCGACAATTGGCAACCTGTGCTTCTCTGCCAGAGCACGCAGTCCCACGAGATCGCAGGGCATCCCGCCAAAGTGCACTGGCAGGATTGCGGCCGTCCTGGAGGTGAGCTTTGCTTCGACAGAGGCCGGGTCGAGGTTCCAGGTAGCCGGATCGATGTCCGCAAAGACCGGCGTCGCTCCGACATGCTCGATCGAGTTGGCTGTGGCCGCGAACGTCAGTGGGGTCGTGATGACTTCCTGGCCCGGCCTCACGCCGAGCAGCAGCAGCGCCAGGTGCAGAGCTGCCGTGCATGAGCTGACCGAGACCGATCGGGGGTTCCCCACGTACGTCCCAAACTCGCGCTCGAACTCCTGACACTTCAGCCCCATCCCCACCCATCCGGAGCGCAGGGTCTCGATGACAGCGTCTTCTTCCTCCCGACCGAAGCAGGGCTGGCCGAAGAACAAATAGCGGCTGGAAACCGGCCGTCCGCCGTCGAGGGCCAGCTGACCTTCCTCCTGGTGCATGGTTCCGAGATTTGTCAATACTTTGCCTTCCGCTGGATGCCGAGAAACAGGAGGGTGCGTCCGGTCGATAGGTCCGAAGAGCGTCTGCCAGGATAGCAGGCAACCTCGGATGGTGCAACCGTGGCTGCCGACTCCCTGCTTTGGAACTCGTCCGACAGTTGACGCCCCCACTGACGAATGCTATCTTGCGGCCTTGTCAATCCGCTGTAGGATCTACTGAATCCCCGAAAGACATCGCTTGCACTGTGCAACCTCCGATCTCTTGTTGCTGGTAAGGGGGCGTGGTCCCCGACGGGGAGGGACCGGCACTTGAGAACCCCAGATCGGAATCTAGTCATGCTGGGGTTGCTGGTCGTCTGCCTGTTGCAAGCGCCCTTCGTACTTCGCGGGGAGACGTCCTACGTCAGAATCCACGACAGCATCGAGGGGTGCTTTGCTTATCAGGCCGCAGCCGTGATGCCGGGAGCCTTCGATGCGGAAGGTCGCTTCACAGGGATGCTTGGCGGCCTGCCCCCCGCCGCAATCAGTTCCGAGCCCCCGATCCAGTCGGTCTATTTCCGGCTGCTGCCTCCGTTCTGGGCCTACGTTGCCGGCGATCTCGTCCTGCGATTGGTTGCTTTCCTCGGCATGTTTTTTCTGCTGCGGACCATCGTCAAGGAGTTTGAAGCGCTGGCGGCCTTGACAGCCCTCTCGTTTTCGATGCTCCCGTTCTTCTCGGTGCAGGCGATGTCGGTCAGCGGTCAGCCTGCCCTGGCTCTGGCTATCGTGGTTCTGCTGAGCGGCTCGACGAGTGGCGTGGCGCGGTGGATGGCTCTGGCCTGCTGTCTGCTCTTCCCCTACTGCAGTGTGTTGCCGCTGGTGGGAGTGTTCCTGTGCGCCGTTCTTGGTCTGGTTTGGGGGGGGGGTTGGTGGTACGAACGCCGCGTGAACTTCTGGCTCTCCGCCGGGGTCGCCTTGGTAGCCGTTGGGTATGTCGGTGCGAACTGGGGCCTGATCAGTGACTCGTGCGGGCGGGGGCAGACAAGATGGCATCGCGAGGAGTTCGTCGGCGAGCGTCAGCGGAATCTCCCCCTGCAAATCAAGGAAGCCGCGAAGATCGCGCTCAAGACGCACTACCATGCCAGTGCCAACGCCTTCCCGATCCTTTGGATCGGCCTGGCCTTGGGCCTTTCGTCAGGTCTTGTGGAGACCTTGCGTGAGGCTCGGGAACGCGCCTGGCGGCGGATGTTGATTCCTCCCCAGGCATTGGAACAGCGCATCATCGGCGTCGCCGTTGCATCTGCGGCTCTCTCATCCGTCTGCTACTTCATCTGTACGGACCCGCTGTACGGGGAGTTCGCGGCCAGGTTCACGATACTGAGAGCGTTCAACTTCTCTCGCAGCTACTTCCTCTTGCCTCCGATCTTGTACCTCGGTTTTCACTGCTCGCTCGTGAGCCTCTTACGGGGCCGCCGGTCCTCAGCGCTCGTAGCGATAGCGCTGGCCTTGGCTCAGTTGGGTGCGAACATCGATTCTCGGGAGTGGCGTGAATGGGAGCGGCCCACCTACGGCCGGTACTGTGACTTTGTCAATCGGTCGGTGTTCGCCCGGGTCAGGGCTATCATTGGCGAACCCAGCTCTCAGGCTCCGGTCGGCTGCGTTGGCTTCCCACCCGCGATGGCGATGCTGAACGGGTTTCGCACGATTGGCGGTTACTGGTCGCTCTACCCTCTCGAGTACAAGCATCGCTTCCGCAAGGTCATCCATGCCGAACTCGAGAAGAAGCCCGAACTGAGCAAGTACTTCGACTACTGGGGCAGTCGCTGCTACCTGTTCTCGGCTGAGCTGGCATTGCGTCCACCCGTGACAAAGACGGAGCGACTCGCCCTCCGGCATCTGGATCTCGACACCGCGGCGTTGAAGGAGTTGGGTGCGCGCTATGTCCTTTCGGCGCTTCCCATCCTCAACGCCAAGGCCATCGGGCTCCAGGAGCGGGGCGTGGCACGCACCGAGGACGCCGTGATCGAAGTCTACGTCTACGAGCTGAGTTGACGAACTTGGGCCGGTCTGTCCGGCTTCCCTCAACTTGACGGGGAGGTCGACTTCGGGAAGTTGATTGTTCGATGGACGATGAACGGCGGGCGCCTGCGTGTCTCATCCAAACTTCGCCACAGATACTCCCCTAGAACCCCGAGCATCACGAGCTGGATGCCCCCTAATCCCAAGATGGCGACCATCATCGACGCCCAACCGTGGACGGGGATGGAGAACAGCAGATAGGCCAGGAGCACGACCATCGTGTGAATGAACGCGTACGAAGCGCCCAACAGCCCCAGAGCCGTCATGAACCGGATCGGGAAGTAGCTGAATGCCGTGAAGGAATCGATGAAGTACTTCAGCTTCTTGCGCAGCGTCCACATGGAAGTGCCCAGATTGCGCGCACGCCGCGTGTAGGTCACCGTCGCCCGGTCGAAGCCGGTCCACAAGATCAGGCCCATCAACGAAGTGTTCTTTTCCCGGATGTCGACCAAGATGTCGACGACCTTCCGGTCGATGAGAACGAAGTCGAACCCGCCTTCGGGCATGTCGGGCAGTGCGAACCTGCGCATTAGCCAGTAGAAGACGGCTGCCAAGGCCCGGTCGAGCCACCGATCCTCCCGTCCTGCACGGACGGCCAGTATGACTTCGTGGCCCAGTTTCCATGCCTCGATCATTTCCGGGATGAGTTCCGGAGGGTCTTGGAGATCGGCTGATATCACGGCGCAGCAATCTCCCCTGGCGTAGGTGAGACCGGCAAGAATGGCCGTGAAGGAACCGAAATTGCGGGACAGTTTGACCACGCGCGCTCGCGGATCCTGCCCGGCGAACTCCGATAGCAGACGCAGCGATTCATCTCGGCTGCCGTCATCGACAAAGACGAACTCAAACGTGGCGGACGTAACTGCGGTCACGCTCTGCAGCCGCTCAAAGAGCGCTGGCAGATTGGGTTCGTTGAAGTAGACAGGGACGACGATCGAAACGAGCGGCGGACTGTCGGTCACGGTTTCTCCGTCTTCTGGCCGATTCTGTCGTAGTACTCGTCGCGCAGGATGCTCAGGATGAGCATGTCATGTCGCTCGTTCGAGTAGTGAAAGTGCTGCCGGAGGGTGCCGTCGATCTTGAATCCGCTGTTCTGGTAGGCCTTGATACCCCCGATGTTGAACGCAATGACTTGGAGCCAGACCTTGTGGAGATTGAGACGATCGAAACCGAAGCGCAGCAAGAGTTGCACCGCATCGGTCCCGTACCCCTTGCCCAAGTGGTCCACCGAACAGAGTCCAACGTGCAACTCGGCGTGCCCCTGCAGCAGGTCGATGTTCTTGAAGCCGATCGAACCGATGTACTGTCGCGCGGCATCCGCTAGCCGATAGATTGCGAAGTTGACGTACGTGTCGTCGCGGCGCCGGAGTTGCGCGTTCAGGAAGTCCTTCGCCTGCTCCAGCGTGCGCGGGTAGATGGCGAAGGTCAGGAACTTGTTGAGCCTTTCGTCGTTGACCCACTGGTATGAGGGGAGAAGATCCTGTTCGCTGAACTCGCGTAGACCTACCAGCCGACCCTCGTACATTGCCTCTCCTCCACTGTCAGACCATCACTTTCAGTCGCTCACACTCTACCACGTCGCTGAGCGACAGGAAGACTGCTGGTGCTGCGGCAACCGGCGCTGCCTGACCTCGACCTTGCAGCGCCTCCCTCGGAATGGCGCCTCCGCCACTGAGTCACTCGCTCTGATCAAGTTGCACCATCGTTGTCATAGGCGAAACCTCACACTGGGGACTGCCGCGGCTCGCGTCGGTACTGGAGGATCGCCGGAAAGTCCCACCAGTCGCGAGTGGAGCTTCCAGACCCGCCGCCGATGGTCTCCGCCTCTCCTCAGCCCTTCGAGCGCCCGACGACCTCCAGGTCGGCCTCGACCATCATCCGGATCAGCCCGTCGAAGTCCACCTTGGGCTGCCAGCCCAGCTTCTCCCGGGCCAGCGCGGGATTGCCGAGCAGCCGGTCGACCTCGGCGGGCCGGACCAGCGCGGGGTCGATCTCGACGTGGTCTTGCCAGCGCAGTCCCACGTGCGAGAAGGCCAGCTCCACGATGTCCTGCACCCGATGGCTCTTCCCGGTGGCGATGACGAAATCGCCCGGCTCCGGCTGCTGCAGCATCAGCCACATCGCCCGGACGTAGTCGCCGGCGAAGCCCCAGTCGCGCATCGCGTCCAGATTGCCCAGAGGCAACTTCTTCTGGAACCCGAGCTTGATCCTCGCCACCGCGTTGGTGATCTTGCGTGTCACGAACTCCAGGCCCCGGCGCGGCGATTCGTGGTTGAACAGGATGCCGCTCGCCGCGAACAGGTTGTAACTCTCGCGATAGTTGACCGTGATGAAGTGTCCGTAGACCTTGGCCACGCCGTAGGGGCTCCTGGGGTAGAACGGCGTCTTCTCGGTCTGAGGGCTCTCGAGCACCTTGCCGAACATCTCGCTCGAACTGGCCTGGTAGAAGCGGATCGCCGGGTTCGCCACCCGGACGGCCTCCAGCATGCGCGTCACCCCGAGGGCGGTGAACTCGCCCGTGAGCACCGGCTGGTTCCAGCTCGTCGGCACGAACGACTGCGCCGCGAGGTTGTACACCTCGTCCGGGGTCGCCACGGCAAGCGCGGAGAGGATGGAGTTCTGGTCGAGCAGATCGCCCTGCAGGAGCGTGATGCGATCCCGCAGATGCTGGATGCGCTCGAAGCTCTCGGTGCTCGACCGGCGCACCAACCCCCAGACCTGGTATCCCTCCGCGAGCAGGAACTCGGCCAGATAGGAACCATCCTGCCCCGTGATACCGGTAATGAGCGCCTTCCTCATCCTGTCACGACTCCTTCCGCGTGTCGGCCACGCGGCGTCTCCAGTCCTCGAGCAGATCCCGCAGCGTCTGCCGGATGGGAATCTCCGGGTGCCATCCGGTCTCGGCCATGAATCTCGAGGGGTCGCACGCGATCCGCCTCGTGTCCGCTCTGCGCACCAGCTGTTCGTCCAGTTCGAGCCGCATGGGCACCCGGGCCATCGACAGCAGCAGCTCGGCCAGGTCCTTCAGCCGGTGCACTTCCGGGCTCCCCAGCACGTAGCAGGCCCCGCGCCGGCCTCTGGTCGCCGCCAGTTCGTAGGCCGCCACGATGTCGCGCACGTCGGCAAAGCTGCGGTCGACATCCAGGTTGCCCGTTCGCAGCACCGGCGGCTGGCGCCCGGCCTCGGCCAGGGCGATCTGGCGGGCGAAGGACGGGAAGACGAAGTCGGGCCGCTGGCCGGGACCGGTGTGGTTGAACAGGCGCAGCCGGACGACGTCGGTGCCGTACTGGCGGAAGCAGGCAAAGGCCATCAGATCGGCCGCCAGCTTGCTCGCCGCGTAGGGCGAGGCAGGCAGGCATGGCATCTCTTCCGTTGCGGGTTCGCCAGTCTCGAGCGCGTAGCCGTAGACCTCACCGCTGCTGGCCAGCACCATCCGCGCTTCCGGAACCGAGGTCCGCATCGCATCCAGGACGTTCAGGACCCCGGCTGTGTTGACCAGGAGATACTTCTCCGGCTTCAGCCAGCTATCGGGGACGAAGGCCAGCCCCGCCAGATGGAAGATGGTATCGGGGCGGAGGTCGGCGACGACCTGCCGCACAGCCTCGCGGTCGCTCACGTCGAGCGGGAAGTTCTTCCCCTCGCTTCCAGCCTCGAGCCCCGCACCGAAGACCTCGCAGCTCTGCGCCAGCGTAGCGACGAGATGGCGCGCGACGAAGCCGCCGGCGCCGGTGACCAGCGCGCGTTTCAAGCGCCGGTCGGGCAGCGGGGATGGAGCGGGCTCCGGGGGGCAGGACATCGTGAGGCGCGGGCGAGCGAGGTGGCGAACGCGGAGACACGATGGACGTTGGGCTCGCGCCCTGTCAAGGCCTGGCCCGCCCTCGGGTGCGCGCGCAGAAAGTGGGAAGCCGCGCTGGTACGAGTTCTGCCGGGGACGTTGTCCCCGGGCGCCTGCCAGGACCGGTGCCCGGCCCTGGACCCGGCACTGATTGCACAAAGCGAGGC
>CAZSVK010000132.1:0-13336 GCA_964610245.1 uncultured bacterium | reverse complement strand
AGAACATCTCCCCTGGCGTGGGTTCGGGAGCGGAGCTCCCGAGAGACAAGTCGAGATTCTCCTCTTCTCCCACGAGCTGCGACCGCACCCTCGCCCGTTCCGCGCTTTGACAGCTCCATTCGGCGCGCCTATACTGCCGCGAGATGGCGAAGGGACACGCGGACGAGCCGGTGGCCCGGCGGCTCTGGTTCTGGGAGCCGGCGGATGCTCTGACTCCGAGAGTGCTGGTGCTCGTCCTCCTCGTGATGGCGGCGCTCCTGCGCGTGCAGGCGCTGGATTCGCAGGGCCTCTGGCTCGACGAGCTGGCCACCGATGCGGTCGCCCACCTGCCGCTCGACCAGCAGCTGGTGCACCTGTCGCACGACATGCACCCGCCGCTGTACACGTTCCTGATGCACTTCTGGCTGAAGTTCGGCGACAGCGACCGCTGGCTCAGGGGGTTCTCGGCCCTGTTCGGGCTGGGGATCTGCTACCTGGCCTACCGTCTCGGCTGCGAGCTGGTCTCCCGGAACTTCGGGCGCCTGCTGCTGTGGATGGCGGCGTTCAGCCCGTTCCTGGTCTGGATGTCGCAAGAGGGACGCAGCTTCACGCTGTTCGGGACCGAGTACCTGCTGATGGTGCTGGCCGGCCTCCGGCTGCTGCGGGTGCCGGCGGCGCCCGGGGCCTGGCTCCTGTACGGCTTCTCGGTGACGGCCCAGCTCTACACGCACTACTACGCGCTCTGCACCGTGACGCCGCTGGCCCTGCTGCTGCTGGCGGTCCGGTGGCGCACGCCCGGGCTGGCTCGCCGCTGGCTGCTCGTCCACGTGCTCGTCGTCCTCTGTTACTCGCCGTGGTTGCCGGTGCTCCACGGGCAGTGCACCTGGTCGACGAACGTCGGCTATGGCTCGGCCAAGGTCTCGGCGGGCCAGCGCCTGGACACCATGCTCCGTCGGGCGGCGGCCGCCACGGAGCCGTTCTGGGCGCTCTCGATTCGCGGCGAGACCCGCGCGCTGCCCGTCGTCCCCGGGCTGCTGGGGCTGGCGATGCTTGGCCTGGCCGCGGGCACGCTCGGCTTCTGGCGCATCCGCCGCGAGCTTGCTGGCCCCTGGTACCTGGCTCCGGTCCTGGCGGCCGGCACCTTCGCGGTGGCCTGTCTGCTCTCTCTCGTGCTGGGGCCGAACTTCCTGATGCCCCGGTATCTGATCGGGGTCTTCCTGCTTGGGCTGGCGGTGAGTTCGGCGGCCCTGATCTCCACCGGTCGCTGGTGGCTGGTGGTGGGGTGTCTCGTGGTGTTGCTTCGCTGGCAGATGGCGATCACCTATGACCTGTACCGGACGCCGCGCGACCAGTTCCGCGAGGCCGGCGCGCTGGTGAAGAGCCAGGCCGCTCCCGGTGATGCGGTGCTGTTCACGCGCGAGAGCCTGCGCTGGATCAACGCACGTTACTTCGGCGGCGGCCCGGTCGGCCTGGCCGTGCCGGTCACCGGAAACGGCCGCTCCATCCCCTACGACGTGCAGGACGTCCTCTATCGGATGACCGAGGCGCACCTGCTGGCGCTCCGCGACCAGGTGGCACCGTACCGGCGGCTGTGGGTGGTCGCTTTCTACGGCGGCCGGCCCGCGGAGGCGCGGCCCGAACTGGAGTTGCTGGGGAGGCGCCTGGGCGAAGGGGGGCTCTCGCTCGCGTGGGAACAGGCGCTGGCGGGCGTGATCGTCCAGCGGTACGAGCGGCCGGCGAGGCGGCCCGGGGGCCCGGAGTGAGCGAGACCGTCGCCCGTCCCGTGGTCTTCGCCGTCAGCGGCGTCACGAAGATCTACGGGATGGGCGAGGTGGAGGTCCAGGCGCTGCGAGGCATCGATCTCTCGCTCGTCTCGGGGGAGCTGGTGGTTCTCCTGGGCCCGTCCGGGAGCGGGAAGTCGACCCTGCTGAACATCCTGGGAGGGCTGGACGTCCCGACCGCGGGCAAGGTGTTCTTCCGGGGCGAGGAGCTGACGGCCGCCGACGAGGGAGCGCTCACGCGCTATCGCCGCGACCACGTCGGCTTCGTCTTTCAGTTCTACAATCTGGTGCCGAGCCTGACGGCGCTGGAGAACGTGGCGCTGGTGACGGAGATCGCCCGGGACGCGATGGACCCGGCCGCGGCGCTCGAGATGGTCGAACTGGGGCCGCGCCGCCATCACTTCCCCGCGCAACTCTCCGGCGGCGAGCAACAGCGCGTGGCGATCGCCCGGGCCGTGGCGAAGCGACCGGCCGTGCTCCTCTGCGACGAGCCCACGGGGGCCCTGGACTCGGCCACCGGCAGGCTGGTCCTGGAGGCGATCGCCCGCATCAACCGCGATCTCGGCACAACCACCATCGTCATCACCCACAACTCGGTGATCGCATCGATGGCCGACACGGTGATTCACCTGGCCGACGGCCACGTCTCCTCGGTGCAGCGCAACGCCAGTCGTCGCAGCCCGAGCGAACTCGAGTGGTGACGCCGTGAAGCCCGCGCCCCTCACCCGCAAGCTCCTGCGCGACCTGCTCCGGATGAAGGGGCAGGTCGTGGCGATCGCGGGCGTCGTGGGCGCCGGCATAGCCATCTTCGTCACGCTCATCTGCACCTACCAGTCGCTGCGGGCGACCAAGTCGACCTACTACGCTCGCAGCCGCTTCGCCGACCTGTTCGCCTCGGCCAGGCGGGCGCCCGAGTCGCTTGCGGCGCGCGTGGCGGCCATCCCTGGCATCGCCAGGGTCGAGACGCGGACCGTGGCGGAGGTGGTGGTGGACGTCGAGGGTCTCCGCGAGCCGGCGACGGGCCACCTGGTGTCGATCCCGGACGAGGGCGAGCCGGTGCTCAACCGCCTCTCGCTGCGGGCGGGCCGCTATCCGGAGCCCGGGCGGGCGGGGGAGGCGCTCGTGAGCGAGAGCTTCGCCCGCAACAACGGTCTGGGGCCGGGGGACCACGTCGATGCGGTCATCAACGGCCGCTGGCAGCGGCTGCGGCTCACCGGCACCGCTCTATCGCCGGAGTTTATCTACACCATCCGGCCCGGCGAGTTGATGCCCAACGACAAGCTCTACGGCATCTTCTGGATGCGCCGGGAGGCGCTGGCCGCCGCGCTGGATCTCAGGGGCGCTTTCAACGACCTCGTGGCGCAGCTGGCCCGCGGCGCCTCGGAACCGGCGGTCCTGGAACGGCTCGACCGGCTCCTGGGGCCGTACGGTGGCGTGGGCGCCTACGGCCGCGACAAGCAGATCTCGGATCGTTACATCACCAACGAGATCGACTCGCTCAAGGCGAGCGGACGGGTGTCTCCGGCGCTGTTCCTGGCGCTGGCGGCCTTCCTCCTCAACGTCGCCCTGGCGCGGATCGTGTCGATGCAGCGGCCGCAGGTGGCGACGCTCAAGGCGCTCGGCTACTCGCGGCTGCAGGTGGGATTCCACTATCTGCAGCTCGCGTTGCTCATCGTCCTGCTGGGCTCGGCCGGCGGCATCGGCGTGGGCATCTGGCTGGGCCGCGGGATGACCCGCCTCTACACGCAGTTTTTCCACCTGCCGCTGCTCGACTTCGACGCGGCCCCGGCCACGCTGGCCGCGGCGGTGCTGCTGGCGGTCGGCGCGGCGGCCGTCGGCGGGCTCGGCCAGATGGCGCGCGTGATGGCGCTGCCGGCGGCCGAGGCGATGCGTCCCGAGCCGCCGCCGGTCTTCGGTCCGACGTTGCTCGAACGGCTGGGCTGGGAACGGCTCCTCTCCCAGGCCGGCCGCATCGTCCTGCGCAACCTCGAGCGCCGCCCGTTCCGCGCCTTCCTCTCGGTCCTCGGCATCGCCCTGGCCGAGGCGATCTTGATCGTCGGCCTCTCGCAGGAGGATGCGGTCGACTACATGATAAACGCCAGCTTGAATGTCTCCCAGCGGCAGGACCTGACCGTTTCGCTGGTCAACCCCCGCAGCCGGAGGGCGCTGCTCGAAATGCTGGCGTTACCGGGCGTGCTGAGGGCCGAGCCGTTCCGGCTCGTGGGGGCGACGCTGAGGGCGGGCCATCGTAGCTACGAGGTCGGGCTGATGGGCCTCGAGCCCGGCGGAACGCTGCGTCGGCTGATCGATAGCCGGGTGAGACCGGTGGCGCTGCCGGCGAGCGGGATGGTGCTGACCGACAAGCTCGCCGAACTCCTGCACGTGCGCGCGGGCGAGTTGCTGCGCGTGGAGGTCAAGGAGGGTGCCCGGCGGACGCTGCAGGTGGCGGTGGCCGGCCTGCTCGACGAGTTCCTGGGGGTATCGGGCTATGCGACTCTCGAGGCGTTGAACAGGCTGATGCACGAGGGGGACGTGGTCTCCGGCGCGTTCCTCGCGGTCGACCCTCTGCGCGAGAACGAGCTGTACGACCGGTTGAAGGGGATGCCGGCGGTGGCGGCCGTCAGCCGCCGGACGGCGGCGCTCGAGGCGCTGGAGAAGACCTTTCGCGAGAGCATGATGATCATGCGGCTCATCAACGTCATCTTCGCGGTGATCGTGGTGTTCGGGGTGGTCTACAACATGGCCCGGATTGCGCTCTCGGAACGGAATCGCGAGCTGGCCACCCTGCGCGTGCTGGGGTTCACCCGCGCCGAGATCGCGTTCATCCTCTTCGGAGAGCTGGCCGCGATCGGCTTGGCCGCGCTGCCGGTCGGTTGCGCGGCCGGCTACTGGCTGGTGGCGCTGATCGTGCACGCCTTCTCGACCGAGCTGTTCCGGATTCCGCTGGTGATCTCGTCCTGGTCCTATGCCTTCTCGATCTCGGTGGTGCTGGCCGCGGCGGTCGTGTCGGCGCTGCTCGTACGGCGCAAGCTCGATCGGCTCGATCTGCTCGGAGTGCTGAAGAGCGGCGATTGACAGCCGCGGCGCCGGTGCTGTGAAGTGTTCGTGGTGAAGAGGCTCCTCGTCATACTCGCCGTGGGCTCGGCCCTCTTCCTGCTCGCGTGGGGTTACCAGGCCCCGCCGGTGCCGGTGGAGCTGGCCACCGCGAGTCGTGGGCAGCTCAGCGAGACGGTCGACGGCGAGGCCAAGACCAGGGTTGTGGATCGCTACGTCGTCTCGGCACCACTCGCCGGCCGCCTGACGCGGATCGCTCTCAGGACCGGCGACTCCGTCGAGGCGGGTGCCGCCGTCGGGACGATCCAGCCGGTCAGGCCGCCACTGCTCGATGCCCGCTCCCGCCAGGAGGCCGAGTGGCAGGTGCGCGCCTCGGAGGCCGAGCGGGCGCGCTCGGAGGCGGCCATGCGGTCGGCCGAGTCGACCCTGGAGTTCGCGAACCGCGAGTGGGAGCGCCAGCAGCAACTGCGTGGCCGCAACGCCTCGACCCTCTTCGAGTGGGACCGGGCGCGTCTGGAGCGGGAGGCCCGCTCGAGAGATTTGCAGGCCGCCCGCTCCGCCGTGGAGGCCGCGCGGTCCAGGGCCGCCGCCGTGCGGGCGCTGCTGTCGGAGGGGGCCGCGGGGAGCGCGCCCCCTGCCGTCGCGGTGACCTCGCCCATCTCGGGTCGAGTGCTGAGAGTGTTCCAGGAGAGTTCGACCGTCGTGACGCCCGCGCTTCCCCTGCTCGAGGTGGGGGACCTCTCGCGCCTGGAGATCGTGGCGGATCTGCTCTCGAGCCAGGCGGTGCGCATCCGGCCCGGCGCGACCGCGCTGGTCGAACGGTGGGGCGGCACGAAGGTCCTTGCGGCGCGGGTGACGCGTATCGAGCCCTCGGGCTTCACCAAGCTCTCCGCGCTCGGGGTCGAGGAGCAACGTGTCAACGTCATCGCGGAGTTCGACCCCGGCCAGCCGGACGTGCGCACCCTCGGTGACGGCTACCGGGTGGAGCTACGTGTAGTCGTCTGGGAGAGCGCCGGGGTCCTGCGCGTTCCCGGCGGGGCGCTCTTCCGGCTGGGCCAACGGTGGGCCGCCTTCGCCGTCGCCGGGGGAGTGTCGCGGCGGAGGGTCGTGGAGGTGGGCCATCGCGGGGATCGCGACGTGGAGATTCTCAGCGGATTGGCCGAGGGGGAGCAGGTGGTGCTGCATCCGTCGGAGAAGCTCGAGGATGGAGTCGCGGTCGTTCCGGCGCCGGCCGGAGAGTGAGGGGGGGGCGAGAGTCCGGAGTCGAGAGTGGAAACGATCGCGACTTCTCGACTTCTCGACTCCCGACTCCCGACTCCTAGAGCAGCCCGCAGTCGCGGAGCGCGGCGAGGATGTTGGCGGCGGTCTCGTCGGCGACGCGTGCGCGCGCGGCGTGGGTGCGGGCGCCCACGTGCGGGGTCGCCACCACTCCGCGACGCGAGAGTGCCAGAAGGGGATTCCGAGGGTCGGGCGGCTCCTGGGCCCAGCAGTCGATGCCGGCCGCGCCGAGCCGGCCGGTGGTCAGGAGCCGCGCCAGCGCCGCCTCGTCGAGGATGCCGCCACGAGCGACGTTGAGCACGACCGCTCCGGCGGGCAGCTGCTGGAGCTGGTCCGGGCCCAACATCCCGCGGGTCAACGGAGTCAAAGGACAATGAAGGGTGAGGACCTCCGCGCCCGCGAGGAGCTGCTCGAGGGTCCGGGCGCGACGCACTCCGAACTCCTCGAAACGCTCGTCGCCGAGGAAGGGATCGTAGGCCGACACCTCCATCCGGATCGCCGCCGCCATTCTCGCCACGCGGCTGCCGACGCGGCCCAGCCCCACGATTCCCAGTCCGAGGCCGGCCAGCTCCAGCCCCTGGCGTTCGCCCCTGCTCCAGATGCCGCCAGCCATCGAGAAGTCGTGGAACGGGATCGAGCGGGCGGTGGCAAACAGCAGTCCGATCGTCAGCTCGGCGGCGGACTGGGCGTTGGCCTCGGGAGCGTGTACGAACCTCAGGCCGCGGCGCTCGATCGCCTCGACGTCGATGTTGTCGAACCCGGCGGCGGCGCGCGCGACGACTCGCAGTGAGGGCAGACGGTCCAGCTCCGCGTCGCGCACCGGCACGTGGCTCGCCGTGACGAGCACCACCGGGTCGACGCCCCCCACGGCGTCGGCCCAGTCGCGGGCATGGCGCAACTCGACGCCGTGCGCGGAGAGCGCGGCGGACAGTCGCTCCAGCTTGTCGCCCAGGAGCAGGGCCACGGGCGCGGACTTGACGGGCATGAACCTCTCCTCGTCGGACAGAATGCGCCAGAGGACGGCCTGCGGGCAACAGGGATGGGGCCCCCCGGCAAGCTATACTGGCCGCGCGATGAACGAGCCCGGCGAGGTCTCCCAGCGGCCCGACGCGTCCGACCGGTTCGACCGGCGGGCGTGGAAGCGGGTCGTTCTCGGTTTTGCGCTGCTGGACCTCGTGCTCTTGCTGCCGGTGCTGCTGGTCGGCTCCGGGCACGGGCTGGGCTGGGCCTACCAGGATTCCGCCCGGCAGAACTACTTCTGGCACGGGTACCTGGCGGAGCGGCTGGGCACGGGCGAGCTGCCTCTGTGGTGTCCGGCGACTTTCGCCGGCACGCCGTTCCTGGCCAGCCTGCAGGCGGGCGTGTACTACCTGCCGAACCTGCTGTACCTGGCGGCCCCGGCCGGCCTGGCGATGCTCGCGAGCCGGGCGGCCCACCTGCTCTGGGTCCAGGTGGGAACCTGGCTGCTGGCTGGCGAGGCGGGGGCGGGCGCGGCCGGTGCGGTGCTGTCGTCGGTGGTGTTCTCGCTGTCGACCATCGTGACCTATCGCATCTATTGTGGCGGACTGGGGTTCCTCGACGCGCAGTGCTGGATGCCCTGGATCTTCCTGGGGATGCTGAGCGTCTGGCGGCGGCCCTCGTTCCGTGGATGGCTATGGCTGGCGGCGGCGAGCGCGATGCAGTTGCTTGCCGGGCATGCCCAGGTCGTCTACCTGACGTGGCTGCCCCTGGCGATCCTCTGTCTGACGATGGCCGCGCTGCGCACGGACGAGCGGGCGGCGGGCCTGCGGGGCGCCGGCCGGTTCGGGCTGCTGGCCGGGACGGTGGCGTTTGCCGCGGCGCTGCTCGCGGCCGGGGCGCTGTTGCCGATGGGCGAGCTGGTCCTGGCGTCAAATCGCACGGCCAACGCGGACGCCTTCATCGGCTCGTTCTCGCTGCCGCCGGAGAACCTGCTGACGCTGCTGATGCCGTGGTTCTTCGGCGGCGGGGCCCAGTTTGGCCCGTTCTGGGGCAAAGGCCACCTGTGGGAGACGACCCTGTACCTGGGACTGCTGCCGCTGCTCCTGGCCGGCCGCGTGCTGTCTCGGGAGCGGCGTCTCGTGGCGCTGCCGTGGTTCCTGCTGGCCGAGCTGACGTTGCTGCTGGCGCTGGGCACCAACACGCCGCTCTTCCTGCCTCTGGTGCGGGTGGTGCCCGGGATGGGGATCTTCCGTTCTCCCTGCAAGTACGTGATCCCGATGACGCTGGCGCTGGCGGTGCTGGCCGGCCTGGGGCTCGGCACGGTCGGCCGCGCGGCCTGGAAGGCCAGGAGCCGGGGCCAGCGGTTGTTGCTCTGGGGCAGCGTCGCGGGACTGCTCGGACTGGCCGGCTTCCTGACGGCGCGCGGCGGCCACGCGGCGCAGCGCGAGTGGCTGTCGGTCTACCTCCGGATTCCGGAGCGCTACGACGTTCTCCCGCCCCTCGACGACGCGATGGTCGACTCGGTGGCCCGGCAGTGCGCCGAGGCGTTGCTGCGATTCGTAGCGCTGTGGCTGGTGGCGCTGCAATTGCCGCGTGCCGCGGACCTGGGACGGCTGCCGGCCGCGGCCGCGCGTTGGGGGGTCGTCGGCGTGACGGTGGTCGACCTGCTCCTGATCGGCATGCCCTACGTCACCAGCTATCCTCTTTCATTCTGCCGATTGCCGGCCGCCGCTTCGGAAGCGCTGCGGAGCCGATGCGGCGTGTCGCCCGGGAGGGGTGTGCCTCCCTCGGTCGCCTCGGGCCCGTGGCGCGTGGCCCTGAGGGGTAAGGCGGGGCCGAACCTGGCGATGGGGGAGGGGCTGGAGACGGTGGATGGCTACGAGGGCATCCTGTCCCGGCAGACCAGCGAGTTCTACAACGCGATGGAGCACGCGGTGACCCCGTCGATCATGTACCGGGAGCCCGGCCCGGGGCCCGGCACGAGGCTCCTGGCACAGCGCTACTGGGCGTTCGAGGAGGGGCACGCCGCGGTGTTGCCGGGCCTGGAGCGCGAGGGCTCCGCGGGCGGATGGTCGATCTGGCGGGATCCGGCCGCCCTGCCCCGGGCGCGGCTGACGCGAGACTTCCGGGTGATGGCCGGCCGCGCGGCGGTGTCCCGGGCGATCGACTCGGCCGAGTTCGATGCGGCGGGGCCGGTGTTGCTGGAGGAGGAGCCGGGCATCGGCGCGCCAACCAGGGCGGCCGTCGCCGGGCGCGTCACGATGGAGCGGTTGGAGCCGGAGCGGGTGTCTCTGAGTTGCGAGACCTCGGAGGCCAGCTTGCTCGTGCTCGCCGACGGGGGCTATCCGAGCTGGCGAGTTCGGGTCGACGGGTCCCCCGCGCGGCTGTTGACCGCCTACGGGCTGCTGCGGGCGGTGGCGGTCCCTGCCGGCCGCCACGTCGTGGAGTTCGTTTTCGACCCCGGAGTGGCGAAGCTGGGCCTTGCGATCTCGGCCGTCGCCTGGCTGCTGCTCGCTCTGGCGCTGCTGACATTGCGCCGCGCCGAGACTCGGGGTGAACGGGAGATCCGGTGACAGGATACCGATCTCTAGAGTTCCAGATCGGCCGGATCGACCGGGAGCTGGCGCAGATTGCGTGGCTCGGACAGCACGACGTGACGCAGTTCGAGGGCGAAGGGCCGCGTCGTCATCCCGGTGCCGCTGAGCGACTCGAGTGCCAGGACTCGTCGGGGCAGGTCGAAGGCATCCTTTACGACCGGAACGAACTCCGCCTCGAGTCCGGGCAGACTGAGCACCTTGCCGGCCAGCTCGAAGGGGGGCGCGGCGAGAGCGAGTAGCGAACTCTCCAGGTCAGGCAGCGACAGGACCTTGCCCTTGCTGTTCCAGTGGTAGTCGCGGGCGGGCAGCAGGTCCAGGTCGATGCCGAGCGCGAGCGTCTTGGGCCGCAGCATCAGCTCGAGCGCGGGGACCGCCAGCGTGGTCTCCGGCAGGTCGAGCGCCGGGGGCGACGGCGGAAGGTCGGCCGAGTCGAGGTCGTAGAGGTCCAGCGGAACGCGGGCCAGGACCGGAGCGGCGAGCAGGACGAGCAGCAGCAGAGCGCGAAGCACGAGAGACCTCCTGACGGAGATCGTTACTTCGCGCGGCGGCCGGTGGCAAGGGGGATGGGACTCTCGACTCTAGAAGATCTTCCACCAGCTCTTGCCGCTGTCCTTCTTCCCGACCTTGCTCTCGAACTGCTTCTTCGTGAAGACGATGCGGATCGTGGCCGGCTCGTTCTCCTGATCGTTGACGACCAGGAAGAGCTTCTCGCGGGCCTTGTCGACGACAGCGTTGCCGTCCGAGTCGTACTTCGGGAACCAGACGGTGTAGCTGTCCTCGTCGAGGCGCTTCGTGACGGAGGGCACCTTGATACGCACCGGCTTGTAGCTGTTGCCGTTGTCGTCCTCGAGGACCGTGCGGTCGTAGATGTCGCCGACGGAGACGGCGGCCTTGGGCTTGCGAGTGGTGTTGATGATCTTGACGTAGAACTCGAGCACGCCGCGGTTGTCGCCCATCAGGCGCTTGTACTTCTTCTGGGTGTCGGAGACGGACCAGTTCTTCTGGGCGCCGAGCTTGGTCACGAGCAGCTTGTAGAGCTGCGGGCTGTAGTAGGTGGGGATGAACTGGATGGCGCCGTTGCTGTCGCGCTTCCACCCGGTCGTGGCCCACTCCCGAAGGCGGTTGAACGTGTCGTTGGCCTTCTTGGCGTCCCTCAGCAGGGCCTTGTCGATCGTCTCGTCGAGCTTCTCCTGGGGCGCCGGGGCGGCCGACGACTCCTCGCTCTCCTCGTTGCGGCTGGCGCGGCTCGCCTTGCTCTTGCCCTTCGCGGGCTTGGCCGGCTCGACCTCTTCCTCATCCTCGGACTGGGCGCGGCGTCCGCCCGACAGGTACTTGGAGAGGAGCTTCTTGTTGATCTCCTCGACCTGGGGCGTGGGCGCGGACTCTTCACCCTCGCCCGCCGAGAGGTCGGCGGAGGGGCGGGCATCTTCCCTGGCGGCCGAAGGGCCGCGAGGCTCGCGCAGTGAGAGGTTTCCGGTCTCGTCAGTCGCCTCGGCGTCGGCCTGCGAGGCGGCGCGCCGGGCTCGGCGGGCGGGGGCGGCCTTTCCGCTCTTGGACTGGGCCGCGTGCACCTTCTTGAGGCCTTCCCAGGCCTGGTCGTCGTCGACGTCGATCTTGATGGCGGCCTTGAACATGCGTTCGGCCCGCTCCAGGTCTCCCTGGCCCAGGTACTGATACCCCGAACCGACGTAATCCGTTGCCGCCGGGAGCATCGACGCGAAGAGGACGAAGCTCGTGACCAGCAGAACAAGACTCTTCATCTGGGAATTCCTCCTGATGCAATCATACGAGGCGCCGCCGGGCGCCCGAAGACAAGGCGCCATTATAGCACCGGAAGGGTTACGCGGAAATCACTTCTTCTCGTAGGGCAGGGACATCAGCGCGACCAGAGTCTGGGCCCTTTCGAACTGAGGATCCTTATGAACGAGCGTGGCCCCGTGGCGCACCGCCGTCGCGATGACCCAGGCGTCGATGACGCCCATCCCCAGTTCGGTCCGCACCCGGGCGGCGCCGCGGATCAGATCGTCGTCCACGTCGATCCGAGTCAGCGGGAGGGCCTGCAGCTCCAGGTGGATCTTCTTTGCGGCCCGTTCGCCCTCGTCGACCCAGACCCGGTGGAACACCTCCATCACCGAGATGAAGGAGATGTAGACGTCGTAGACGCCCAGCTCGGCCTTCCGGAGGATCTCCTCGACCAGGTCGGCCCCCTCGGCGTCGTCGCGCAACGCGAGCAGGGCGGTCGTGTCGAGCAGGAATCTACCTTTCACGGTTCCGCAGTTCCGCGCGCTCGCGCAGCAGGTTCAACGTCAGGGTCGCCTTGGACTTGCCCCGGAATTGCAGGATCGGGTCGGCGGCCAGCGGGATGACCAGCAACATCTCGCCGTCGTCCAGCCACTCGAGACGCGTGCCCGGCTTCAGCTCCAGCCGTTCCCTGAGACGGGCCGGGATGGTCGTCTGCCCCTTGCCGGTCACCACGCTGACCAGCGGGGCGGGGCCGGCCGGCGCGTCGGCCGATCGCTTCGGGCCTTTCCGGGACGATTTCGTCATTCGATCTGATAGCGTTTCAGTTTCTCGAACAGCGTCGAGGCGGCGATGCCGAGACTGCGCGCCGCGGCCGTCTTGTTCTTGCCACAGGCGGCCAGCGTCTGAACGATAGCCTCCCGCTCCAGCTCTTGCAAGGTCCGCCCCGCGAGACCCTGCGCCGGCGCCGTCGACGGACCGGGCTGCCCGCCGGCCCGCCGGCCCTGCAGAAGCATCAGGTGGCCCGGCCGGATGGGCTGTCTCCCGGCCACGGCGATCGCCAGCTCCAGCACGTTGACCAGCTCTCGCACGTTGCCGCGCCACGGCTGGCTCGCCAGCACCGCCATCGCCTCGGGCGTCGCCGCCGGTCCGCCCCGGTCGGCGAGCAACCGTTCGACCAGGGCCGGCAGATCCTCCCGGCGCTCGCGCAGCGGCGGCATGACCACCTGGAAGACGGCGAGTCGGTAGAACAGATCCTCCCGGAAGGTGCCGGCGGCGACCATTCCGCCCAGCTCGCGGTTGGTGGCGGCGACGATCCGCACATCGATCGGCGTCTCCCGCGTGGCGCCGAGCCGGCGGATGCGTCTCTGCTCGAGCGCCCTCAGCAGCTTGGGCTGCAGCTCCAGCCCCAGTTCGCCCAGCTCGTCGATGAAGAGGGTGCCGCCGTCGGCCTGCTCGAAGGCGCCCGGCCGGGCCTCCACGGCGCCGGTGAAGGCGCCCCTCTCGTGGCCGAACAGCTCGCTCTCCACGAACTCCCGGGAGGCGCGGCCGCAATCGAAGACCACGAACGGTCCCGCCGCTCGCCGCGAGGCCAGGTGCACCGAGCGCGCCGCCAGCTCCTTGCCGGTACCGGTCTCGCCCAGGACGAGCACGGTCAACTCGGTCGGACCGAAGCGCTCGAGCAGCCCGAAGAGCTGGCGCATCTGCCGGCTCTTTCCGGTCAGGAGCTGGAACCGCTCCGAGCTGCTCGGGAAGACGACCAGCTCCTCGTCCTCGGCGGTGAACGCGAGGGCTGTGCGGCCCAGTCTGAGCTGGCAGCCCGCCGTGAGCCAGGCCTCGGAGATCCGCACCTGATCGACCCAGGTGCCGTTGGTGCTCCCCAGGTCTCGCGCCAGGAAGCCGTCGCCGCGGGCCTCCACGGCGAGGTGGCGCCCGCTGACCGTGGGG
>CAZSVK010000131.1:9637-13370 GCA_964610245.1 uncultured bacterium | reverse complement strand
TGGGAAGGTCGTAGTAGGCGAGATCCAGGTCGAAGCCCTCTTCGTAGATCTTCTGACCCACGGCGCCGACGGCGAGATCCTGGCGCACGTCCAGTTGGCGCACACGGACATAGGCCGATTCGCCGTTGGCATGGTCCCAGCGGCCCCAGACCCGCTGATCGAAGGCCAGAGCGCTATCGAGGGGATCGGCGAGATCCTTCCGGGCGAACTGGTTGCTGAAGGTGAAGTAGCTCGTGGAGGACCAGACACCCCACTCGAAGTTCTCACGCTTCTCGGGGAGGCGTTGCCACTCGGTGGCGCGGAGATCTTGCTGCTGGTTCAGCGTCAGGTGATTCAGCCGATCCTCGAGCTGCTGGGCGGCTGCCGGTGTCCAGGTGAGCGCCCCCGCCAGGAAGGCGAGCAACGCGAACGAACCACGGAGGGTGATTTTCGAAGAGTTCATGGCGTCGAAGGCGGCGGGAACGTGTAGTGGCTATTGGAGGAGGAACTGCGCGACGTCAGGTTGGGAGGCGAGGACATCGACGACGGCAGGCTCGGTGTGGACGGTCCCTGGAAGGTGGTGCCGGGATACCAGTAGGAGGAGGAACTCGACTGGTGCGGGTCGCTCCGGACGAGGTCGCCTCCCGAGTTGGGCGACGACACGTCGCGCGGCGGCGCGATCGTCAGCCGGTTGTAGTCGCGCGCGCCGCGGCGCTCGTCGGAGTCACGCCCGTGGGGGGTGAAGTCGGGAACGGTCTGCTGCTTGGCGTAGAGTTCGGGGCCCGTCAAGTCGAGGTCCATGCCGACCCGGGACTTCTGGAAGACGTACTGATTCACGGCGCGACCCATCGCCGACTTCGTGAAGCCGAAGCCCCGCAGGAACTCGACCCGCGTGCCGAAACCCTCGGCGTAGGCGACGAGCTGATGGGTCCCGCGAATCCAGGCCTCGGCCGTCGGAGTACGCACCGAGAAGTCGGTGCGTCCGGAGGCCGCCTCGGGAGAGAGCGTCTCGAGCTTGCCCAGTCTGAGGTAGAGTTCGACGCGAGCCCGATCGCCGCTCAGGAGGACCTGATCGACTCGCACCTGCGACATCTCCTGCAGCTGGGCCTCGGTGCCGTCGCGGAACCGGAGCGTTGCCTGCGAGTCGAAATCGGTGGCCACGTAGTCGCCGATCCGCAGCGGCTCGCCCTGTCGGGCGACGCGGAAGTTGGTCGCGCTGGCCGGACTGTAGGTCACCACGCCCACCACCGACTTCAATGAGCCGGCGTCCTGGGCGGCCAGCGGGACGGCCCAGGTCAGGGCAAGACAGAGAGCGGCCTTGCGCATCATCGACTTCCTCCCCAGCTCTGCTGGCGCTCACGGGCCTTCTGGAACACGCTCAGAAGCTCCGTGCCGCTCATCGGATACCTGTCGCCACCCTCCGGCATCACTTCGGCGAACAACAGATCGTGGTAGGCCGACCGGCGGGTCAGGCCGAACCAGCGGCCGGACAGGCCGCCCCGCAGCCGGAGCGCGCGGACGAACAGCAACGAGGCGGTGCCCCGCGTCAGGTCGGCCTCCGGGCGCAGCTTGTCGCTGTCGCGCACGATTCCGCGCTGCGCGAGCAGCCGGTTCGTCTCCGCGAGCCAGTCGGTGAGCGCCTGCCCACTTGGCTCTCGCGCGGGACCCCAGTCGGAGCGCACGCCGCTGAGACGGGCCACCACCCGCGTCAGGTCGGCCACGCTGGCCGTCTGACGAGCGGCGAGGTACTGGAGGTAGCCGTCGGGAGCCGGAGCGGCAGGCTCGAGCTGGCCCGGTGCGGCAGGACCGCTCCCCGGTAGAGCCTCGAGCGCCGGTGTTCCCCCGAAGGAGACCCCGGCAAGAAGGGCGCCGAAGGTCGTGCAGAGCAGGAGCCGCGAAACGGCCGCTCGTGCTCCGAGCTTCGCCATGAACCGTTGCTGAAGTTGCCTCATGATCGTCACTGATTCAGAGATCGTGCGTCCCGTTGGCGGTCACCCGCCGCCACCGGCCCCGGCTCCAGCCCGCTCGAGTGGCACAGGTCCGGATTGCCCCACGAGAACGGACCGAGCAGCGCGAGGGCACACAGGTTAGCATGAAGACATGCGATTGTCCAACCGAGAATGCGTTCGGATCTCGCGAAATGTCAACCGACCCTGGCGTTTGCTTGCCGCAGGCCTGGCGGCGGGCCTCCTGACTCTGGGTTGGATCGTGCCCCGGTGCCCGGCTCAACCGGCCGACGCCTCGCAGCTGGCCGCCGCTCAACAACTGACGCGGCAGGTGCGCGGACTGGCGCTCGACGGCAACTACTCGGGGGCCGCCGCCGCCGGGAAGCAACTCCTGGAGTTGCGGGAACGGCTGCACGGCCGGGGCCACCGGGCCGTCCTCAGAACGCTGCTCGAACTGGTGCCGGCCGCTGCCCTGAGCGGCGACCTCGAAGGTGCGCAGGCGTGGCTCGCTCGCGCTTGCCAGGGCTCGGGCGATGCCTCCCGGGCGCTCTGTCCGACCCTGCCCAGGCTGCTGGGCGAGCTGGCCTCGCTGCAGCGGGCCGCCGGTCGCACCGCCCTGGCCCGTGAAACCCTCGAGAAGGCCGCGGACCTGGCCCGCAAACTGGCGCCCTCGACCGCCCGGCCCGACGACTGGCACGGACTGGCCCGTCTGCTGCGCGAGACCGGGGACCTGACCGGGGCGCGGCAGCTCTACGAACGCTGTCTCGAGTCGTACGAGGCGACCCGCGAATCGACCGGCCTCGCCGCGGCGGCCGTGATGCAGGATCTCGCGCACGTGCTGGCGGAACAGGGCGATCTCGACGCGGCCCGGCCGCTGCTCGAGCAGGCGGTGACCATCGATACGGCCCTGCTCGCCCCGGACAATCCGCAACTGTCGACGGCCCTCAACAACATGGCCTTCGTCCTCCACGACGTGGGCGAACTCCCTGCCGCGCGCCGGCTATTCGAACGTGTGCTCCAGTCCCAGGAGCACAGCCGGCAGGCGACCGACCCGGAGCTGGCGGCGCCCATGAACAACCTGGCTGCGCTGCTCCAGGATCAGGGAGAACTGGACGGGGCCAAGCTGCTGTTCGAGCGTGCGCTGGCCCTGCTGGCGGCCTCGCTCGGGCCCGCCCACCCGCGAGTGGCCGCGGCGCTGAGCAGCTTGGCCATGCTCGAGCGCGCGAAGAAAGACCTGAAGTCCGCCCGCGCCCTTCTGGAGCGGTCGCTCGCACTCCGCCAGGCGAGCTTCGGCCCCAACCACCTCGAGACGGCTCGGAGCCGGCACCGGCTGGCCATCGTGCTGTTCGAGTCGGGCGACCTCGACGCGGCGCGGCGCGAGTCGATGCAGGCCTTCGCCTCGCAGGCCGAGGTGGCCGAGACCGTCATGCCGGCCCTGTCCGACGCCGAGAGGCTCGCCTTCGTCGATATGTCCCGGGAGTTCCTGCACCACCTGCTCTCGTGTCACGAGCGCCCGGAGGATGCCGGGGCAGCCTACGAAGCTGTTCTGCGCTGGAAGGGCCTGGCCTGGCGAATGCTCGTCCGCTCGGCGGCGCCGGCCCGGGCCGAGACCGACCCGGTGCGCGCCGGTCTCCGGGCCGAGCTGGAGCAGACCCGCAGCGACCTTGCCGTGGCGTACGGGGCCCGTACCATCGGCCAGGAGATCGAAGGGGCCAGGGGCCTCGAGGCCCTGACTTCTCGCAAGGAGAAGCTCGAGCGCGACTTCGCGGCCCACGGCGGAAGGGCACCCGGCGAGCCACACAGCCTGG
>CAZSVK010000131.1:0-9627 GCA_964610245.1 uncultured bacterium | reverse complement strand
CGGCGCTTTTCGCGTCGGCGACCGACTCCCCTCCGAGCGCGACCTCGCGGCCCACGGCGGAAGGGCCCCCGGCGCGCCACCCAGCCTGGATGCGCTGCGATCGCGGCTGCCGCCCCGCCAGTCGCTGGTCGATTTCCTCGTCTACCAGCGATGGCAATCGGCGCCAGGCTCGACCCCCGTCACGTCGCTGGCGGCCTTCGTCGTGACGGCCGGCGCGACCCGGCCCGCGCGGGTCGAGTTCGGGCCGCTCGAGCCGATCCGCCAGGCGGCGGCGGCGTGGTACCGCACGGTCACCACGAAGGGGGCCCCCGAGCGAATCGTGCGCAAGCTCGGGACCAGTCTCGCCCGGGTCCTGTGGGCGCCCGTCGAGGCGGCCTTGCCCACCACCGGCGGCGTGATCGTCTGCCCGGACGGCCCGGTGTGCCGCGTGCCCTTCGAGGCCCTGCCCGACGGCGAGCAGCGCTATCTGGTCGAGCGCCGCGACTTCTCGGTCGTCACAGCCGCCGAGGATCTCCTCTCCTCGGCCGGCGAGACGACGGCCACCGCCTCGCAGGATCTGCTCCTGGTCGGAGGTCTCGATTACGAGAGCATCCGGCCGGCGGCCGCGTCCTCACCGGCCGAGCCGGCGCTCCCGACGACCTCGGCAGGCCCGGTCCCGCGGGGAGTTGACGCGGACACGTCCCGCTCGCAGCATTTCGACCCATTGCCGGGGGCGCGGGAGGAGATCGACGAACTCTCCCGGCTGTTCGGCCCATCGAAGGGAGCGGCGCGGGCGATCAGACTTCTCGACGGCGATCGGGCCAACAAGGTCGACCTGGGCCGGGCCGTCCGCGGGTGCCGCTGGGTCCACCTGGCGACCCACGGGTACTGGGATCAGGGCGCCGCCCGGAGCGCCACCGACTGCACCGCGGGAGCGGTTTCCAGCAGCCCCCGCGGAGTGGGGCGCAACCCGCTGCTCTTCGCGGGCCTGGCCCTGTCGGGCGCGAACCTGGGACGCAGCTTCGTGCTATCCGGAGAAGAGGCCGCCAACTTGCCGCTGGCCGGCGCCGAGCTGGTCACGCTGTCGGCGTGCGAATCCGGTCTGGGCGAGGTCCGCAGCGGTGAGGGGGTCCTTGGCATGCGCCGGGCGATCCTGGCCGCGGGAGCGCGGGCCGTGGTCTCCGCGCTCTGGCCGGTCCCCGATCTCGAAACGCGGCAGTTGATGACCGAGTTCTACCAGCAGCTCTGGCTGAAGGCGCAACGGCCGGCCGAGGCGCTGTCGCAGGCCAAGCGCCGCTGGCTGGAAGTCGCGCGCGCCCGTGGCGGATGCACCTCGCCTCGCAACTGGGCGGGTTTCGTCGTCACCCTGCGTCGCTGGTAGCCGGAGAACGTCCCGGTCGGTCCGGGCTCAGCACTTGAAGTGGGACCTCACGCCGCAGTTACTGCAGCGCTCGAAGAAGCAGTTCGGCGTACGCCGGCGCTCCAGGGAATCCTGCAGGTCCTCCCACAGCCAGTCCTTGGTGACCCCGCAGCTGACGACGTCCCAGGGGAAGACCGTCTCGCGGTCCCAGGTGCGGTAGCAGTAGTCCGCGATTTCGATACCGCACTCGCCGAAGGCCTGGACCCACAGGTCGTAGAGAAACTGGTCGGTTCACGCATCGCAGCGGCAGCCCAGCCGCCAGGCGCGCTCGACGACGGCGCCCAGCTCGCGCCCGCCGCGGGCAAAGACGGTCTCCAGCTCGCCCAGGCGAAAGTCGCGCCAGCGCAGCTTGATCCGGCTGGTGTCGACCAGGTCTCGCAGCAGGCGCACGCGCTGTTCCAGCTCGTCCTTGGTGGCCAGCGGGAGGAACTGGAAGGGCGTGTGGGGCTTCGGCACCAGGCTCGAGAGCGTGGTCGTGATGAACAGGGGGCGGCCGGACCGGCCTCGCGCCAGCTCCTGGATCTTGCGGAAGAGGGCGGCCATCTCGCGGATGTCGTCCTCGGTCTCGGTGGGCAGGCCGAGCATGAAGTAGAGCTTCAGGTCGCGCCAGCCGGCGTCGAGCACCGCGTTCACGGTGTCGAGGATCTGCTGCTCGGTGAGGTTCTTGTTGATGACCTCACGCAGACGTTGACTGCCCGCCTCGGGGGCCAGCGTGATCTGGGCCTTCTTGCCCTGACTGAGGGCGTCGGCAACCTTGACCGACATGCCGTCGACGCGCAGCGAAGGCAGACCGATGGCGATGTTCTGGCCCTTGAACTCGCTCGTGAGCCGCTCGACGAGCGGCACCAGCTGCGTGTGGTCGCAGGTGTTGAGGCTCGACAGCCCGATCTCGCCGAAGCCGCTCGAGCGGATCACCCCCGCCGCCTGGCCGACCAGCGTCTCGAGCCCCTTCTCGCGCTGCGGCCGGTAGATCATCCCCGCCTGGCAGTAACGGCAGCTGTGAACGCAGCCTCTATGAACTTCGAGGTTAGCGCGATCGTGGACGGTCTGGAGGAAGGGCACGAGAGGCTCGGTCGGGAAGAAGGCCGTGTCGAGGTCGGCCACGATACGTTTCACGACCGGCAGCGCCTGCGTCGACTCGAAGCCCAGCAGGCGCCCGCTCTCGTCGCGGCGCACCTGGACGGCGCCGGGACAGTAGCAGCCCGGCACCTGGGCCAGCAGCTCGAGCCTGGCGGAGCGCGACAGGTCGCGCCGGGCGGCGACCTTGCAGATGTCGAGCACCAGCTCCTCGGCCTCGCCGATGGCGAAGAGGTCGATGAAGTCGCTCACCGGCTCGGGGTTGTAGGTGACCGGGCCGCCCGCGATGACCAGAGGGTCGCCTTCGCCGCGCTCGGTCCGCTTCAGCGGGATGCCCGCCAGGTCGAGCGC
Organism: uncultured bacterium; assembly: GCA_964610245.1. GTDB lineage: Bacteria > Muiribacteriota > UBA6191 > JACPRK01 > JACPRK01 > CAZSVK01. The sequence goes on along the minus strand of CAZSVK010000131.1, from coordinate 6,800 downwards.
GTTGACCAGGTTGGTGAACAGCATCTCGTAGGGCAGGCTGAAACCCACGACGTCCATCTCGCGGAGCGGCGTGCAGGTTTCGAGCGTGAAGAGCGGCAGTTTCTCGCGCCGCATCGCCGCCTCCAGGTCGACCCAGGGCAGGAACGCCCGTTCGCAGGCGATCCAGTCTTCCCGGTTGAGGAGGTGATAGAGGATGACCATTCCCATGTGGGACTGGCCGATCTCGTAGGTGTCGGGGAAACACAGACCGAAGCGCAGCCTGCCGGCGGGCTCCTTGGTGACGGAGTGGACCTCGCCGCCGATGTAGCGGGCAGGACGGTCGACCCAGGGCAACAGCTCTTCGATGCGATCGCGGAGGGGATTGTTCATACGGGTACCAACCTACGGCGGGAAGGCCGCAGGATAGCCCTTCCTCGCGCCCGGGGCAAGCCGCGGCTCACGGCTGGGCGGGGCTCGGCCAAGTCGAAGGCTGTACTGTAGCGGCGGGGCTCGTCCCCGCCCGTGCGCTCCCCTGGGCGCAGACGCCCGCGCTAGCCCAGTAATTGCCGGTACAGCTCCAGATGGGCGTCGAGTTCGGAGACAGGGCTGTAGCGCTCGTCCACCCGCGCGCGGGCGGCGCGGGCCAGGCGCATGGCCAGCTCTGGCTCTCGAGCAAGCCTCTCGACGCACTGCTCGAGTCCGGCCTCGTCGGAGTAGAGCAGCCCCGTCACCTCGTGGGCAACCAGCTCCCGGTTCCCCGGCACGTCGTGCGCGACCACGGGGCATCCCCACCACATCGCCTCCAGCAGCGCGTTCGCCATGCCTTCCGATATCGAGGTGTTCAGCACGACATCGGCCTCGGCCAGAGCCGCGGGGATCGAGGCCCGGGGCAACTCGCCGGCGTACCGGCACCAGCCGAGCCCGGCAATCCGCCTCGAGAGCCTCTCGGCATAGCTGGCGTCCAGGACCGGACCGGCGAACACGAGGCTCAACCCTGGCAGGCGGGCCCGCAGCCTTTCGAGCGGCGCGACCGCGGAGAGGTTGCCCTTCACGGGCCGGATGCCGGCCAGGTGCAGAACCGTGAACGCCTCGGGCCTTCGCTCCAGGCGCACGGCCGGTGGCCGTGTCCAGCCCTGCACCGACGGCGCCTGGGCGATGACGCGCAGCGTGGAGACCAGCTCCGGAATCCGCGCGACGACGTGCTCGACGCAGCCCCGAGAGAAGCCGATCACGGCCCGGGCCTCGCTCAGGACACGGCGCACTCGCTCCGCCGACCCTGGCTCGTCCAGCTCCTCGTTGAAGTCGGTCCCCGTCAGGGTTACCACGAGCGGGACGCGCAGCTCCGAGGCGAGCCTCATGGCGGCGGGGCCGGAACGGCCGGCGTGGAAGGCATGTACGATGTCGGGTCGAGGCCCCGTGCCCGGACAGGCCTCAGACGAGAACACCCTCGCCGCCACGTCACGGGCCGCCAACCCGGCGCGAAGCCGCTCGACCGTCACGGCATTCCCTCGACCCGAGGGACCGACGTGGGGAGATACGAGGTAGATCAGCATCGGTCACGCCGGTCAGCGCTGCCCGGCCCGAAGTCCGGATCGCCGTCCTCAGTGCCCACCCTTCGCGGACGGGCGGGGCCGGCGGCGGTCGTGGAAGAGCCGCCTCACCAGCGGCAGCAGCAGACACCGCGGCACCCATCCGGCCGCGAACACCTGCAGCCGGTTGAGCCAGCCGCTGACCGAGACGATCCGCCGGGCGTCGAGATCCCTCAGCGCCAGGTCGACCACCTCGCCAGCCGTCATGAAGTAGCCCGAGTACCCGGTCGCGTCAAAGCCGCTCGTGTCCTGGAACTCGGTGTTCGTGCCTCCCGGACAGACGCACATCACGTGGACGCCGTGGACGGCCAACTCGGCGTACAGGGCCTCGCTGAAGCTCAGCACGTAGGCCTTGGTCGCCGAGTAGACCGACCAGTAGGGCATCGGAATGAAGGAGCCCACCGAGCCCACGTTCACGACGGCGCCGGCGCGTCGCTCGACCATCGAAGGCACGAAGAGCCGGGTCAGGGCGGTGAGCGCGCGCACGTTCACGTCCAGCTGCCCGAGTTCGGCCTCGAGCGGCTGGCCGTGGAACTCGCCGTACACGCCGAAGCCGGCGTTGTTCACCAGCAGCTCGATCCGCAGGCCCGCGGCCTCGACCGACCGCGCCACGCCGGCAGGTCCGTCGCTCGCTCCGAGGTCGACGGCCAGACCCAGGCTGCGACACTGCTGGCGCTCCAGCAGCTCGGCGGCCAGGGCCCTCAGCCTCTCCTCGCGACGCGCCACGAGCACCAGGTCATACCCTCTCGCGGCCAGCTTTCGCGCGAACGCCTCGCCGATACCGGCCGATGCGCCGGTCACCAGCGCGACCGGCCGCGAACCCGTGGGAAGGCCCTCCGGCATCGGGGTTTGCTTGCTCATCGGCCCGCATGCTATCACGCGCCTGCAGGCGGTGCGGACCGCGCGCAGCTCCGGCGCCGCATCGACGCCCGCAGCGCGGGCGCCGCATCGACGCCTGCACCGCCTGGCGTGTCCCGGCCTGGCCCGCCTTCTTGAACTACTACTTGCGGATGTCGTCGCGTGGCGCGAGGATTCGTATCGGTGACATCTGCCTATCCCCCAGCCTCGAGCCTGGAGCCTCCAGCCTCGGAGCGAGCGAGCCTCGCACCGGGTCGGAAGATCCCCGGAGTGTGTCATCGATGACAGCCGTTTCGCGGGAGTTGCGCACGCGGGTGGTTGCGACGGCCGCGCAGGCGATGGCCTGTGCCGGCCTGCTCATGCCGGCCTCGAAACGCTTGTTCGATCGGTTCGTGGAGGAGTTCGAGCTGACCCCCGACGAGGCGCACGAGGCCCAACGGTCAAGCGAACGTCCGAGACTACCTGGGCGCGCCGGCCTGCCGGGCGCCGCCGCCGTGTGGGCCGAGGTGCGTTCCGTGCTGCGCCGCTGGCTCAATCCGGCCGAAGCGCGGGAAGCGGCCGCGAAGACCGGCCGCCTGCTGGAGCTTCCGGGCGCGACGATCGACCGGCTCGTCTCGTTGCTCGCCACGGCGCCGGTTGTGCCCGCCGAGGCCGCCTGCGCCGCCTCCCGGACCCTCGACGAGATTGTCGCGAAGGGCAAGATGGAAGACTGGGTTCTCGCGATGGCCGGCCCCGCGGGCCCGGCGCGCACGGCCGCCGCCGTGGTCCTGTCGAGAGCGGGAGCCGCGGCCGCGGTGGCGAGCGGCGTGCTCCGGGCCGGCCGCCTGCCGAGTTGGTTGCTGGAGCCGGCAGCGGCCTCCCTCTGGCCGGACGTGAGCCTGCAACTCGCGGCGGCCCTGGAAGATCCAGCCCCCCGGGTCCGCGAGCAGGCGCTGCGCGGTCTCGGCATCCTTGGCCCACGGGCCGCGGCAGCCGCGCCGGCGATGATTGCTCGGCTGCGGGACGCGGAACCGGAAGTCCGCCAGTGCGCCCTTGCCGCACTCGGCGACCTGGGCCCCGCTGCCGCCGCGAGCGTGCCGCCAATGGTCGAGGCGTTCCGGGACGGACTCGCCGACTTCCGGGAGCTGGCGCGTGCGCTACGGTCGCTGGGGGCCGCGGCCGAGGCGGCGCTGCCGCTCCTGATGGAGGGGCTTGCCAGCCGGGACGGCTTCCAGCGGGAGGCGGCCGCGGAAGCGCTCGGGGCGATCGGGCCGGCCGCGGCCCGGGCGGCTCACGGCCTGGCAACGCTTCTGCACGATCCTGCCCACGGGAGGCCGCTGGACACCGATCGGTTCCTGCGCAAGCCGAGTCTCTTCGAGCGGGCGCTCGCCTGGGCTTCCGGGCAGGAGGAGGAAGAGGAGCCGCAAGCCGGCGAGGAGACGAGGGCCGTGCTCGAAGAGTCGCGGGCGCGCAGCCTGCGGCAGGCGACCGCGCGAGCGCTCGGCGGGCTCGGGCCGGCGGTGGGCGAGACCGCTGTGCGCGCCCTTGCGCAGGCGCTCTCGGACCGTGATCGATACGTGAAACGCAATGCCGCCGAGGCGCTCGCCCGCTTCGGCGAAGCGGCAGCCGCGGCCTGTCCCGCGCTCCTGGATTCGCTCGAGGACCCGGAAGTCCGCGAGGAGGCACTCAAGACGCTGGCGGTCGTGGGGGCCGGCACGACCAGGGGCCGGGATGCGCTGCTCTGGGCGCTGGACATCCCGGGACTCGATCAGGTGACAGGGGCGGCCCTGGCTGGCGCGGGCCAAGGGGAGCTGCTTCTGCGTTGGGTCCAGCAGCGGCTTCAGCCGTCGCAGGATGGTCAGGCGGTCTCGGATCGCGCGGTCCGACTGCTGGCCGAGCTGGGTTCGGCGGCCCGACCGCTGGTGCCGACCCTTGTGGCCATGCTGGGCTCGGCGGACGATGACCGGCGGCGGGCAGCAGCAGGAACCCTGGGCCGTCTCGGCCCCGCGGCGGCCGATGCCGTGCCCGCGTTGCTCGAGGCTCTTGGCACCTCCAGCCGGTTCCTGCGGGCCGAGGTTGTGGAGGCGCTCGGGCGGATCGCCGATTCTCCGCAGCGGGTCGTTCCCGCCATCGAAGCGCTCCTTGGCGATTCCGAGCCCGACGTCCGGCGCAATGCGGTCGAAGCGCTCGGGCTCTTCGGGCCCGACAGTCGCTCGGCGGCAGGCGCCATCGCCTCGGCGCTCGGCGATTCCTCGCTCGGGCCGAAGCTGGCGGCGATCCGGGCGCTCGGGCGGCTCGGCCCGGATGCGGCCGAGGCGGCGCCGATGCTCGTCGAGGTGCTGCGAGACGACAGCGGCAGCTGGACGGCGGAGGCGGACGGCATCGTCGAGCTGGCCGAGGAGGCGCTCGTCGCGATCGGGCCCGCGGCCTGCGGCGCGCTGGTTCCGGCGCTGCAGAAGCCCGGCGACTGCTCTCGCGCGAGAGTGGCTCGGACGCTGCTGCTGCTCGCCGAGGGAAGCTGATCTACCACTGCCGATCTTCCTCGCGTGGCGCGACGATTTGAAGGGGGACGCTAGCCTTTCCTCCGGCCTCAAGCCTCCAGCCTCAGAGCGGGCGAAGTCCGCGCTGCGCCGCCAGCCTCCGGCCTACGGCTTCCGGGATTCGTCGCGCCACGCGAAGAGTCCGGCAAGCAGACCTGCAGCCTACAGCCTCAGTGCGGGCGAAGCCCGTGCCGTGCCGGCTGGAGCTGGCTCGCTATGGCGTCGCCGAGAGCCGTCTCCAGGTGGTCGACGTCCTCGACGTGGACGAAGCGGATCGTGCCCTGCTTGTCGAGCACGAACACCGTCGGGATTCTGCGGACCAGGTACTTCTTCTTCACGAACCCTTCCGGATCGAGGATCTGGCCGAAGGTGACCCCGTAGTTCTTCAGGAACTGCGCGAGCGCTTCCGCCGTCATGTCCTTGTCCGTGTTGAAGCCCAGGAGCGTCACCGCGCTGTTCTCGAATCGCCGGGCGACGGCGGCCATCTTGGGCAGCGCGTCACGGCAATCCGGACACCAGGAGGCCCAGAACTCGAGTACCACGACGCGTCCCTTGAGTTCCTCGAGCGATACGACCTTGCCGTCGATGGTCTTGCCCGTGAACAGGGGGGCCGGCTGCCCCACCAGCTCGGCCGGAGTTGCCGGCGGGGCCGCAACGCAGGAGGGGGCGAACAACAGGGCCGACACCAGTACGGGAAGGCACCGGACTCCGAGGGTGAGGATTGACGCGAACATCTGGCCGCTCCTGTGGACACGGGTCGTGAGAGGAGCCAAAGCGTGCCACTCGCCAGGCCGAAAAGTCAATAGCCGGCGAGGGTCGCCAGCGCTGACGCACGACCCGGCCGTCGGCCCCGGCCCGCGACATCTACCACGACGCGCCGCGCGCCTTCCGCGGGCAGTAGGCAGCGAGAACACTTACCTGGCTGGCTGCCGACTGGCCCGGGTTCACAGCATGTCCACACTGCCGCCACATCTCCGCAATATCACCGCTCCAGACTCGAGCATGGCGGTCGAGTGCCGAGGTCCGGGACCCGGCCCACCCGGGCGCTCGGAGTTCCGGCACTTCGCCGGCTCCCACGGAACTCAGGAGGTCGACGTGTCGGACGAACATGTGTTTCTGCTCGACGGGATCTTGAGCTGTGGCGAGTGCGGCCGGCCGATGCAGCCGCGGTCCGCGACGGGAGCGGAACTCGACACCTACGGGTGCTCACCCGGCTCCGAGGCGCTCGGCGAGACCTGTTCCGGCGGCTTCCAGGCCGCGGGCCATGTGGAGGCCTCGGTTCTGGAGATGCTGCGGCTCGGCGCGCTCTCCCGGCGAAGAGCCGCCGGACGCGAGGGACGTACCGCCGCGGCGGCGGAGACCGAGACCCGGGCCCTGGGTCTGGCGCTGGCGGCGGCCCGGGCCAATCACCGTCGGCTGGAGGTCCTGGTCGACGCGGACGTGCCGGGCGAACCTCTCGAGCGTCAAGGCCGCAAGGAACTGCTCCACCGGCTGGCTCGCGAGCTCCGGCTTCTCGAAGACTGTCTGCAGCTTCGCGCGCCGCTCACCGGAGGCCCCTGGCCGGAGGTGGAACTCCTGCGGCGGTTCTGCGAGGTCTTCGAGCGGTTCGAAGCGGCCCAGCAACGGTACGCCCTTCGGCTCTTGCTGCGACGGGCCGAGGTCAGCCACGACGCACTCGAGCTGCAACTGCGGCAGGACCTGCGGCCGCTGGCCTGGTTCCTGAACCGGACCACGCCCGTCCAGCCGGCGCCTCCGGCGGGAGATCCGGCTCGCGGCGAGCCCGTGCGTCTCGGGAAGCGGTGGACCTCGCCGGAAGGAGTTCGAGGACCACGAGATGTCCGGCTGGCCCGCAGCG
>CAZSVK010000130.1:0-13389 GCA_964610245.1 uncultured bacterium | reverse complement strand
GGGCCGTGGCAGACCGAGGCGATCAGCTTGTTGGCCTCGTTGGCCTGCTTGAGCAGGTCGAGGATCTTGCCGTCGGTGCGCATGATGATCGGGTTCCAGGCGCCGCCCGGCACCACGTAGGCGCAGTAGTCGGTCGCCTTCACCTGCGAGACCTGCTTGGCCACCGGCAGCCAGACCGAGGGCTTCAGGAACTGGACCGCCATGACGCGGTCCTTGATCCAGTCGGGAGTGACGATCTCGACGGTTGCACCGCGGGCCTGGAAATACCTTAGAGGATAGGTCACTTCGATCTCCTCGAACCCATGGGCGGCGACGATGGCGATCTTCAGGCCCTTCATCGCCTGGGGATCGGTAACGGGGACCTCCGGGACCTTGTAGGGCATCCCGGCGTCGACTTCCTCCATCTTGACCTGGGGAAACGGCTCGGCGGCCACCAGGGGCAGCACCATCGTGGCCAGGGCGGCCAGGCAGAACAGGGTAACTCGGAACATGGGAAGACTCCTTTGCTTGCTCGTGCGTCAGTGGACCGGTCCCTCTCGGAAGGAGGAGGGATGCCGGCCGGTGAGCTTCTTGAACGTGCGGTAGAAGTGATTCAGGTTCTGGAAACCGACCTCCAGACCGATCTGGTTGATGCTGTCGCGGCCTGAGCGGATCCGGTCGCAGGCCCTGAGGATCCTGCGCGTGTTGATGTACTGGACGAAGCTCTGGCCGGTCGCTTTCCGGAAGAGCTTGCACAGGTGGAACTTGGAGTAGCCGGCGTAGCGGGCGAGTTCGTCGAGGGTGTGCCTGCGAGCCAGGTTCTCTTCCAGGTAGGACCTGAGCTGGGCGACCAGGAACCCGTCGCCGGCACCGTCGCCCTCGCTGGCAAACAGACGCATCACCTGCACCAGGATCTCCTGGAAGTGCAGCTCGGCCATCAGGTCGTGCCCGGCCCGGCGCTCGGCGGTCTCGGCGTGGAGACGCGAGGCGATGCGGCCGATCTCCTCGCCGCAGTAGGCGACCGTGCAGCGGCAATCGGTGAACCGGTTCAGCGCCACCTCGCCGGTCGAGCCGCCCAGCGCCGAGAGGATCCTCTCCAGCGAGGAGAGGGGAAAGACCAGCACGAGCAGGAGCAGCTTCGTCCCTGCCGGGACGTTCTTCTCGCAGTCGTGATGAAAGGCGAATCCGACGAGCTGTTGCCGGTACTGGTAGGTCAGCCCCTCGGTCGTGCTCTCGAAGCTGCCCTGGAGGCAGACGAACACGGCAGGCTGGTCGCAACGAAAGGTGAACCGTGCCGCGGCGTCGAACTGCCCGGCCAGCTCGTAGAGCCGGAACGAGGCGCACTCGTGGAGGAGGCGCGTCTGCGGTGAGGTGAGCAGATCCATGATTCGGAATCCCCGGAGCGGGCACCGGCGGTGCTGAAGCCCCGGGCGGCCACACCGAGATCATAGGCTCGACGTCACTGGCGTTCAATGACCTATCGTGTCGCCGGGAGGGATGGATCGTGCGACGAATAGCCGGCGGCCCCTCTGGCATCGCCCGCCGCTAATCGAGCGGGCTCTGTTCTGCCGATGCATGACTGGGCGGAGTTCACGTCTCGTAACGCCCAGCGATTGCGGGGAGGTCTCGGGATCCCATGCAGACTGTCGTGACATCCCTGGGTGCTCTGGCACTGCTCGGCATCGCTTGTCTGCTGGCCGCGTCGCCGGAGGGGCAACTCCTGGCCAACGCCGGGCTCTGCCTTCACTTCCTGACGGTCTGGCTCTGGTGCTGGGCCTACGCGCTGATCGCCCGCCAGTACCGGGCGCAGCAAGACAGCGGGAACAGCGAGGTCGTCACCGTTCTCTTCCTGCTGAAGCTGCTGGCGGTGACGCTGCTGCTGGCCGCGGTCCACGGGGGGCTGGCCGCCGCAAGCGAGGGCGGGTTGCGAATCGGCACCAGGATCTTCCTGCTGGGTGCCTATTCGCCGCTGGCCCGCTCGTTGCCCGAGCTGTTCATGGGGCTCGCGGCGCTCGTGCTCGTCGTGAGCATGCGCCGCTCGGCGATCTCCTCGCTGATCGAGGAGTCGAACGCGGCGAGGGTCATCCGCCAGTTGAACGCCAACCTCGAGCTGGAGCGCCAGAAGCTGCAGAGCGTCGTCTCGAGCATCCGGGCCGGCCTGGCGATCGTCGATCGCAACGGCGTCATCCTGTGGGCCAACGAGATCTACACCGAGCTGTTCGGGCGCGGCGAGCCGCTGGCCGGTCGGGACAGCCGGAGCGTACTGGGGGTGGCGGGGATCGGTGCGTGGTTGCACGAGAAGCTCGCGGAGTCGGACGAATCGTCGCTCCAGGCCGAGCTGACCCTGACCCCTGCCGATGGGACCAAGCGGCCCTTCCTGGTCAGCGCCTACACGCTCCGGGAGCCCGATGGCGGGGCCTCGCGGCACCTCCAGCTCCTGCAGGACCTGTCGGAGCAGAAGAGCATCCAGGCCCGGCTTCTGCAGCAGGAGAAGCTGGCCTCGGCCGGTCAGCTCATCGGCGGCGTCGCCCACGAGCTGAACAACCCGCTGTCGGTCGTGCTGGGTCAAGCTGAGCTGGCCTTGGGCGAGACGCCGGTGTCGGAGTCGCTGCGGGAGTCGATCGAGGCGATCCGGCGCAACTCCCTTCGCTGCCACAAGATCGTGAAGAATCTGCTGTCGTTCGTGCGCAAGTATCAGCCGGAGAAGGTCCTCGGCAGCATCCTCGAGCCGCTGGAGGCGGTGGCCGAGCTGAAGCGCCATCAGCTCAGGGCCGATCGCATCGAGCTGGTCCTGGACGCGCCCGAGAAGTTGCCCAGGACCCTCCTGGACCAGCACCAGCTCCAGCAGGTCTTCCTGAACCTGGTCAACAACGCGCACGACGCCATCGCCGAGCTGCGGCGGCCGGGTCGCATCAGCGTCTCGCTCCGGCGGGAGGGCAGCTGGCTGGTCGTGGAGATCGGCGACAATGGGCCGGGCATCCCGGAGATCCTGCGAGCCAAGATCATGTCGCCGTTCTTCACGACCAAGCCGCCCGGACGCGGCACCGGCCTCGGCCTGGCCATCTGCAAGGGGATCATCGAAGAGCACGGCGGCACCTTCGAGCTGCTGGAGCGCTCGGAGCCGGGCGCGATCTTCCGGCTGCGAGTGCCGATCGTGGCCGGGGAGGCCGAACAGACGCTGGCAGAGCCCGAGGCCGGAAAACCCGGCGGCCGTCGCATCCTGCTCGTCGATGACGACGTCGAGGTGCTCCAGGTGACCTCGCGGATGCTGCGAGACGCCGGCTATGTCTGCGAGATCGAAACAGGCGCCTCGTCGGGCCTGCAACGGTTGTTGAGAGGCGATCGGTTCGACCTCGTGCTCTGCGATCTCAAGATGCCCGACGTGGACGGCTTCGCGTTTCGCGACCTGCTGAACCGGGAACTGGTGAAGCCTCCGCCCCTGCTCTTCCTCAGCGGCGATACCGCCAATCCCTTGACCCGGGAGCAACTGGAGTCGCTGGGCGTGGGACTGATCGAGAAGCCCTTCACGCAGAAGGACCTGCTCCGTCAGATCGGCCAGGCGCTGCCGCCCCCGCAGGCCTCGTGACGCTCCGCTAGCTGACCTTGTGGGCTCTCAGCCGCCCGACGGGGCGCTGGCCACGACCGAGGGCCCGGAGGAGGCCGACCCGGCAGGGGTCCAGAGGAAACGGTCGGGGTGATAACTGCCGTCCGCGCCGCGCTGGTAGAACTTCTCGTACTGCTCGTTGGCGAAATCCCGGACGTTGTCGACCTGCTCCTGGTTCGCGCTGGCCTGCGTCTGTCCCGGCCGCGGCACGATCTCGGCGGGCCGGCTGGAGGCGGGATAGAAGTTCCGGGGATCCGAGGTCGAACCCGGCGTCACCGAGACGTAGTTGTAGGGATTGGCGCCATCCTTGACCGGCACGTCCGCGCCATAACGCCGCTCGCCCGGAATCTCATTCGCCGACCAGTCGGTCATCCGGATCGGATCGTTGCTCAGGGCCGGATCGAACACCATCCGGCGGGGCACGCCGTCGTCGCCGACCACCGGGAGCACCATGGCGGTGTGATAACCCCACTTCGCCGGGTTCTCGGGGTCTTCCTGGCCGGCGACGATGAAGATCCGCTCCGGCTGGTAGCCCCGGGCCTGCGCCTCTTCCTCGTACAGGTGGGCGCGCCAGAAGCAGCCGTCGGTGGTGTAGTTCGGCGAATAGCCCTGAGATTGGGCGTTCTCGCCGGAGGCCTTCACCAGCGCCCTGGCCTCTTCCATCGTCATCGGCTTGTTCGGCGAGTCGGGCGGCACCGCTTCCAGATCGGTCGCGGCGGTCGAGCCGTTCAGTTCCGGATACTCGGGCCGCCGGTAGACCGCGACCCCGGGATCGACCTGCTCGCCGGCGGCAAGTTCGTCGTCGGCTGCCGGTGCGCCGTCTTCGGGCGGCGCCGAGCCCTCTCCGGGATCGGTGCCCGGGTCGCCCGTGGTGGCCGTGCCGTCGTCCGACGGGGAGGCCGCGGGGTCATCCGAGGACGAGCCCCCCGTGGTGGGAGGTTCGCCGGCATCCGGGGACTGGGCCGGCTCCGTTCCGCTTCCCGGGTCGGCCGGCTGGGCGGTTGCTCCCGGCGTGCCGTCGTCCGCCGGCGCGTCGGCAGCCGCGGGTTCCGGGTCGGAGGGCGGGGGTTCGGTGACAGCAGGCTCGGCAGCCGGTTCGGGGGCCGGCTCGGGCGCGGGCGCCGGCTCGTCGGCGACGGGTCCACCGGAATCGCCACCCGAGCCGTCGTCCTGCGCGAGCAGCGGCTGGGCTGCCGCCAGGAGCGTCAGGAACGCGAGCAGGATCCACATCCACCGCAGGAGGTGGAGCCGGTCACGAACCAGGGCACTCGTCATACGACCCTCCAGTCACGGACTCTCACTCTCGAGTTTAGACGACCTGCCGGTGATTCGCGATAGATCGCGGGCGCCGCTCACTCCGGGCTCGTTGCAGGGCACAAGTCGAAGGGAGGACGAGCGGGTCCAGCATGTTATTCTTCCGGACAGGAAGACCGAACATGGCTGGCGAATCTTTTGCACGTTACGTGGTCAAGGCGCGTCTGCGCGCCCTCGGCCTTCACGTGAGCGCCTACCGCGCCGCCGAACCGGGCCTCGAGCGGGAGGTCGAACTCCGGGTCCACCACCTCACGGGCGGGGCTGGACCGGAAGAGGCCGAGCGTTTCGGTCGCGAGTTCCGCGCGCTCGCCAGCTTCGATCACCCCAATCTCATCCAGGTCCTCGACATCGGCAAGACCTCCGAGCACATCTTCTACGCCACCTACTACCGCGAGTCCCAGAGCATCGAGGAGATGCTCCAGAAGGGCCGCCTGCCCGAGCTGACGGTCGCCCGGGCCGCCTGCGCCGCCACCGCGGGACTGCAGTACCTCCACGGCCATGGCTATCTCCACCGCAGCCTGTCGGCCTCCTCTCTCTTTCGCGACGCCTTGCTCGATCGCTTCTACATCGGCGACTTCTCCACGATGGCCACGGCGGAGGCGGGCAACGGCCCCGAGGCACCCGGGAGCGCCCGCCTCTCCATGACGCCGGAAGCGCGGGACAGCCAGCCCTTCGACCATCGCACCGACCTCTTTCTCCTGGGCTCGACCCTCTACCGGATGCTGACCGGCATGGATCCGCTGCCGAACTTCGCCCAGCTCGGCACCTCGATGGCCACCGCCCTGCAGCCGCCCATGGCGCACGCGCCGGAGATCTGCCGGGAGATGGACGGTTTCCTGCTCAAGGCGCTGGAGCGCGACCCGGCTGACCGCTTCCAGGTCGCAAGCGAGATGCTGGCCGCCGCCGAGCACATCGTCAAGAAGCTGGAACTCAAGTCGCTCGTCGAGCGCACCTCGTCCAGTGCGGCCATCCCCCTGCCTCGCGACGCGGCCGGCCTCATCTCGGGCGTCTCGGCCATCCCGCACCTCGCCGGCTCCCCGCCCTCCTCGCCGGAGGCCTCGAGCGCACGTCTATCGCGCGCCCAGTTGCGTTCCGCGCCCACGCCGCCCTCCCTCGGCGCCGGCGACGCGCAGCCACCCGCGGCCTCGGCCGGCCTGGCCTCCTCCCCCTCAGCGATGCGCCCCGCCGCCATCCGCCCCTCCCGGGAGGCTTCGAGAAGCGGCACCACTCCTCTGCCCGCGGACGAGCCGGCGCCCGACGGCCTGAACTCCGGCCTCTCCAGGCCGCGCCAGCCGCGAAACCGCGGGCCCAGCCGGCGCGAGTGGGCCTCCCGGAAGGTCCAGGCGCTCACCCGGAACGCGGTGGGCTACACCTCCCGGGCCTTCCAGGTCATCCCCCAGCGCTACCGATGGCCGGCGGGTCTGGCCACCGCCGGTGGATTCGTCGCGCTCCTCCTCGTCGCGATATCGCTCCGCCCCTCGATCGAGCCTCCCCCCCCGGCCGCACCGCCTCCCGAAATTGCCGCCCCCGCGGCGCCGCCGCCGGTCAGCACCACGCCCATCCCGACCGCCGAGGAGACCGCCGAGAAGCTGAAGCAGGCGGCGCAACGGGCGGCCGATCAGGTCCGGCAGATCCCGACCGATCTCACGACCTTCCGCGAGCGTTGGCAGGCCCTGCGCCGCTGGTACGTGAGCCTGCCGGCGTCGAAGCAGTCGCAACTCTTTTCCTATGATGCGCTGGTCAAGGTGAAGATCGACTTCTCCTCCGACCCCGGCGAGGCCTGCAGCGCGCTCGACTCGCTCTACGAGAAGTCCGGCCCCGAGATGAAGTGACGGATGGCCCGGCCCGCGGCGGCGGCTCAGAAGCTCTCGACGTCCGGCCTCTCCATCCTGCGGAAGCCGTGGAGCCGGAAGAGGCTGAACGTCCTGGCCGCCTGCCCTCGGAACCGGTAGACGACCGTGGGGCCGCGTTCGAATCGCGAGAAGGCCCGGCGCAGCATGTGGTGCGGTCTGGGCCAGTCGCCCTCGGTCACGTAGACGGCGTCCCGGCCGGCGAAGCCGTCGAAGCCCGGCCAGTAGTCGTACTGGCACCGCCGCCGGCCCAGGTCGGCGCAGTAGGTGCGCGGCTGGCCCGGGACGTAGAACGCGAGCGCCGCGGCCATCTGGTAACTGTCCGCCAGCACGAACGGTTGCGCGCCGGCCCCATCCCGCGCGACGGTGCCCCCCATGGCCGCCGCCTCGGCCCCCACCGCGAGACCCAGCTCCCGCCAGCCGCGCATGCGCATCGTGGGATCCGACCGGGGCCGAGGGTGGAATCCGAGCGCGTAGACCAGCTCGAAGTCATAGGTCAGCACGGTCAGCGGCACCGCCAGGACGAGGGCCGCCACCGCGAGCCGCCGGCGTTGGAGCCACACATGGCGCGCGAAGGCCGCCAGACCCGCCACGTACGCCGGGGCCGCCCAGTTGGCCTCGGCCCGCCCGCCGAAGCTGACCACCAGGTACATCAGGAAGATGGGCAGCGCGCTCCACAGCAGGAACAGGTCGGGCTCGGAACGGGCCTCGCGCCAGCGCCGGGCGCAGGCGGCCAGCGCCCATACGATCGCCCCGAACAGCACCGGAGTGGCCACCGCGAGCTGGGAGGCCGCGAACTCGCCCGCCGTGGCCAGTCCGCCGGCGCCCATGTGGCCCGGCTTTCCGGCGTTGGCGGCGACGTGGCGGAACGAGGCCCAGTCGTGCTGGGAGTTCCAGACGAGCGGCGGGACAAACGCCAGCATCAACATCGCCAGAGTTAACACCACCCCCGCCAGATGTCCCCGGAACCGGCCCGGACGCCGCACCATCCAGGCGAACCCGAGCGGCGACAGCAACGCCACGACCATCGTGTACTTCGACAGCACGCCCAGGGCCAGCGCCAGGCCTGCTCCGGGCCACGCTCGCCGCTCTCCCAGTACCATCGCCCGGTACAGGAAGATCGTGCCCAACGTCCAGAAGAGCACCAGCAGGGAATCGGTCGTCGTCGCCACCGTCTCGCTGATGAAGAGCGGCATCAGACGGTGCGCCAGCGCCGCCGCCAGACCCGCCGCGGGGCTGCCCGATACCAGCGAGGCCAGCCGGTAGATGAAGAACGTCGTCGCCGTCCCGCACACCACCGCCGGCAGCCGCACCGCCACCGGGTCGTCGGAGCCCAGCGCCGTCCGGGAGGCGAGGATGGAGTAGGCCACCAGCGGCGGCTTGCTGTAGTAACTCCAGTCGGGCGAGCGCGACCAGTCCCAGTACTGCGCCTCGTCGGGAAAGAGATCCAGCTCGGTCCTGGCGACGAACTGGAGGTGGAAGACCGCGGAGGCCAGCAGCAGCAGCGCCAGCCACAACCGGGGGTCACGGCGCACGGCTCGCCCCTTCCGCCGTCGCGTAGCGAGAGCCGACGAAGATCGGATTCGAGAAGATCCACGGCCGCCGCACCGGCAGCGACAGGAACGGCGAACGCCCCTCGAGCCACGCCTCGCAGCGATAGGCCCCGTCGCGGGTGGCCTCGAACTCCAGCGAGGGGCCGGTCGAACTGGCAACCCTCTCGCCGTCGCGGTACAGCTCGAGGATCAGCCCGGGCACCTCGGGGGCGGTCGCCCGCAGCCGCGCCCGGGGCCCGGACACGACCGAGCCCATCGGCAGAACACCCTGCCCCGCGTCGGCCACGAAGTCGAACCCGTTCGAGGGGGCTAGCCAGTCGAGGCCGACGAACGAGCGACCCGCGACCAGCGCCTCGAGCAGCGCCCGGCGATCGGGACCGAGCTGGCGTCGGAACGGACCGGGAAGCTGCACGTGCGTCCGCATGAAGCCGAAGAAGCTCGACATCGCCGGCAACGGCAGGCGCCACCGTTTGCCGATTCGCACGCACGAGTGGGCGTCGGCCCCGCCGAGGGCCGCCACGCGGCGGCGAGCGGCCAGCGCGTCGAAGTAGGCGAGCTGAGACCGCGGCGACCCCATCACCATCGTCATCGCGGCCGATGCGTTCAGCGGATAGCAGAGCAGCGCTTGCGCCAGCGTCCACCAGCGCTGGTCCAGCGCCGCCGAGAAGACGTTCAAGAACTCCGCGCCTGCCAGCCCCCGATCGCTCGCGCGCCAGGGCACGCGGCGATTGGTGGGATGCGCCGCGAACGCCGCCCCGCCCCTCTCGGCAGCCAGGGTCACCAGCTCCTCGCCGGTCATCCGCTCTCGCTTCCCCTCGAGCGCCGTGGGGCCCAGCACCAAGAGATGCCCGCCCAGCCAGCGCTTCTTGACCTCGTCGTACCGATCGCACGTGCCGGCCTCCTCACCCCCGACGATCAGCACGCCGTCCTTCCACCCCTCCTTTCCTTCCGCCGCCACGCCGAAATTGTCGTGCTCGACGAGCAGCACGAAATCGAGGCCGGCCGGCCGGGCGTCCGCCACGATCTCGTCCACGTCGGCGCGGCCGTCGTGAGACCGGAGCGTATGCACGTGAAGCACTCCGATCGCCTCCGCGACGCCGGCCCGCGCGGCAGGCACGCTCGCCGGCGCCAGCGGCCCCGCACCCGCCAGCACCGTGGCGCGCCACGCGAGCAGCAGCGCGAACCCGGCGGCCACGCGCCACCTCCACCGCCGCCAGCCGCGTCTGTGCTCAGCCGTCGTCACGAGCCCAAGATACATCACCGGCCGTCTTCTCCAGCCAGGCCAGCACTTCCCGCATCCCTGCGGGCCTGGCCGAGACGTCCTCGGCCGACATCGCCGCCAGCAGCGGCGCGAGCTTCCAGCCGACCGCCGATTGGCCTCCGGCCTCCCTCACCGCGGCCCCGAGCGAGTAGATGTCGGCCCGGGCATCGACCGCCTCGCCCCTGAGCTGCTCGGGCGCCGCCCAGGACATCGTGCCGACGAAGGTCCCCTCGCGAGTCAGCCGCTCGGCACCCTCGATGCGGGCGACGCCGAAATCGACGACGACGACCCGGCCGGCCGGCCCCAGCATCAGGTTGGACGGCTTGAGGTCGCGGTGCAGCACTCCTGCCTCGTGCGCGTGCACGAGAGCCGCGGCCGCCTGCCCGAGGATCGAGGCCGCCTCGGCCTCCGAGGCCCGCCAGCCGGTACCCATCCGCGCCGCCAGGGACTGGCCCTCGATGAAGTCCATCCGGTAGTAGCAGAGCTTCCCGAAGGTCGCGCCGCGGAGCCGGACGATCCCCGGATGCGCGAGCGACTCGAGCACCTCGACCTCCCGGCGAAAGCGGGCCAGCGCCTCGCCCGAGGTCAGCAGGCGAGGGTCGAGCACCTTCACCGCGACGGCCTCTCCGGTCTCGCGCTCGACGCAGCGGTAGAGCAGGCCCGAGGCCCCGGAGGCGACCCGCTCCACGCCGTCGAAAACCGCTCGCAGAGCCTGCAGTACCCCCTCGGGGCCGAGCACGGTCGTCTCCTGCACGAGCCTCTCGTCGAGCGCCAGGAAGCGTTTGCCCGCGTCGCGGAACTCCAGGTCGCGCCGGAAGAGCTGCCCGTACAGCTCGCGCGCTTCCGAGAGCGAGCCGGCCTCCTCGAGCGCCCGAGCCAGACGATACATCGACTCCGATTGCAGCTCCCCGCGAGCCAGGCCGGGCAACAGCCGCCGGGCCGAGTCCAGCTCTCGCGCGGCCACCAGCGCCTCCGCGGTGAGGGCGTCCCGTTCCGTCCCCACCGGCAACAGCCGCACCCGCTCCGACGCGAGCGCCGCCCGCCCCGAGTCGAGCGCCTCGCGCACCTCGGCCACCGAGGTCCGCGGTGCGGGGGGCCGCCTTCGCCCGAGCGTACACAGCAGCGGCGGCAGGGCCAGAAGCGCGGCTTGCCCCAGGACCACGCCCTTCCACGTGCAGGCCGCGGCCACGAGCAGCCCGGCCGCCAGGTAGCTCAGCCCCAGCACCCGCGCCCACGGCGCCACGAACGCCATCAGCACGGCGGCCAGGAGCGCGATCGCCGCGACGGCGGCGGCGGCGCCCGCGGCCGGCATCTGCTTCAGGAATCCGCCCCCCAGCAGGTTTGCCGAAATGTTGGCGTTTATCTCGACCCCGGGAAGCTCCCCGAGCGGGCTCTCTTTCAGGTCGCCCAGCGAACGAGCCGTCGCGCCCACGAACACCGCCCTGCCGGCCAGATCTCCGGTGCCGACGCTCCCGGAGAGCAGCTCGGACATCTCCAGGCTGCGCAGGGTTCCCGAGGCCGACCGCCCGGAGTACCGCACCAGCTTCGGACGAACGTCGGCCTCCGCGGCGTGACCCATCCGGCGCGCCGCCGCCAGCGCCAGCGACTCGAGCCGCCGGCCGCCTGGCTCCTGGTACACCAGCCGGCAGGTCCGGATCACGCCGAGATCCTCGCCCCCGCCCCCGATGTTGACGAAGCCCATCCCGGCGCAGGCCGAGGCCAGCACCGGCACCGGCAGCTTCCGCTCCATCGCCTGCTGCACCCGCATCCCCCGATCCATCCGGGTCACCGGCTGCAGGAACATCGCCAGCACTCCCACGCCGGTCTCGCGCAGCGCCGCCGCGAGCGCCAGGTCGTCGGCGGGGTCCGGCGCCGGCCGGTCGAACAGGATATCGAAGGCCACCACCCGGGCCCCGCTTCCGCGCAGCAGCCGCAGCAGCTTCGCGTAGTGCCGCCGTGGCAACGGCCAGCCGCCCAGGTCGGCCAGGGTACGCTCGCCGATCCCGACGATCGCGGGCAGCGGCTCCGCGGGCGCCCGGCCGCCGATCAGGCGATTGACCAGGTCGGCGTGCCAGTCGTCGAGGGCCGTCCCCCATCCACCGGCGATGAACGCCAGCGATAGCACGGCCGCCAGCAGCGGCGACCACCAGGGCCAGGGGATTCGGTTCTCGGCGACGGGCACCGGCGCTCCCCGGGATTCAGAACGAGCTGCCCAGCCCGCGCGAGCTGCTGAAGTAGCCGTTCTGCGGACCGCCGCCGCGGCTGCTGCCGCTGAAGCCGCTCTCGGTCGGCGGCAGGTTGGTCGGCGGCTTCTCGCGCGCCGCCAGGAGCTGGTCGAGCAGGTGCACCCAGCTCCGGGCCGGAATCACCGGGCCGGCATCGTCGCTCGGGTAGGTCTCGTTGTAGGCGGCCTGGTAGGAGCGATCGAGCATGTACAGATCGATCGGCTCGTTGGCCATCTCGATCCGGCTGCAGATGAAGTTGTCGGTGCGCGTGTCGCTCACCGTGTAGGTGCCCGAGGGCGTGTAGACCAGCGAGAGCCCTTTCGAGGCCCAGGTGCCCGCGCCCAGCGTGATCCCCGGCGGATACGAAGAGAAGCTCACCTTCACCGTCCACCGATCGGCCGTCGAGAGCTTCTCGAGCAGATCGTCGGCCCCCAGGCTATCGGGGGTGATCCCGCGCACTTCGGTCGATAGCAACTGCGCGCCCGACAGGATGGCCGGCTTCGGACCGCCCTCCAGCGCGGCCGCGCGAGCGCGCACCTTGTCCGACCCCGCATTCAGCTCCCACCACGACGGGTTCAGCTTCCACAGGTCGCTCGCCGGCTTGAGCGGCCCGTTGCAGATCCCCGCCCACCAGGTCTGCAGCACGCTGTCGGGCGGCCCGTTCTGCACCGAGCCCAGCAGCGACCGGATCTCGGCCAGCCCCGTGGTGGCCGGGTCGGAGCTGCCTTCCGCGCCTCCCGGCATCCCGAGCACTCGCACGATGATCAGCCGCTGCCACCCGTCCTCGTACTCCTTGATCTTCTTGAGGAACTCCGGGTCGCTGCCCACCTCGCCCGAGAACCTCTCGATGCCGCCCCGAGAGCCGGCCGGATCCTCGAACAGCGCGAAATTTCCCGGCCCCCAGGACTCCGTCAGCGACGCCAGCATGAACGCGGCCCGGCCCCTCCCGAGGTCCTTCGTGTCGTCGTCGGTCCAGGTCCCGTCGGTGGGCAACTGAGGCAGCCCGGTCAGCGCGTCCCAGAAGGCCGGCGGCACCGCCGTCACCATCCCCGGATCGACCAGGCGCGCCAGCGACTTCTTCAGCTGCGTCACGTCGAGATTGGCGGCGAAGTGGTTCGCGAACTGGATCACCCGGGCGTCGACGATGTCGCGGATGATGTCGCGATCGCCCGGATCGTCGATATCCAGGTCGCGGTCGGCGTCGGTGAAGATCGCCGCGGCGCGCGACGTCATCGGCACCGCGATCCGGTTGGCGGTGTTGTCCAGCGGACCGGCCGCCCCGGCCAGCCCAGCGAGGGTCAGTACCGAGGCAGCCACCAGCAGCGCGAGTGGCCCGCGGTTCCCGAGGCGGCGTTCGTCGATTCTCATCGGATGTGAATGTTGGCGTAGGACGTCTGCGACACCCCACCGCCGAGGTCGATGGTGCTCGTGTCGTAGCCGTAGACCTTCTCTTCGGGGTACATCGTCAGCGCCTGGTAGAGCACGACGCTCTCGCTGCCGTAGGTGCCGCGGGCGAACAGGTCGATGCGCTTGTAGGTCAGCTTGGTGACCCTAGCTTCCTTGTCGTTCTTCATCGCGTCGGACATCTCGTTGACGATGTCCT
>CAZSVK010000129.1:0-13415 GCA_964610245.1 uncultured bacterium | reverse complement strand
GGAGGTTGCTCTTTCCCAGGACCGGATCCTCCAGGTTGACGGCGGTCAGCTTGGTGTCGGGCTCGTTCGACTTGAACAGCCTCATCCCCTTGTCGGCGAACTCCTTGCGCAGTTCGCGGGTCTTGGGATCGATGGCTGCGTCGAAGTTGTCTTTCGGGATGCCGCCCTGGTCGAGTTCTCCCTTGAGCAGCCTCAGCCAGGTCGGCTGGTCCTCGGTGATGATGTGGATCTCGAGCGTGTCGACGAACGGGATCGGCTTCCCCGCGTCGGCCAGCAGACCGGCCTCCTTGTCGCCCGGCTCGCCCGTGGTGGGATAGGTCTCGCCGCGCCAACCGAGGTTGCGGTCGAAGACGATCTTGCTGTTGCGAGTCCACTCCTTCACCTTGTAGGGGCCGGTGCCGACTGGATGGTTCAGGAACTCCTGGCCGTAGGTCTCGACCGCCTCGCGCGGGACCACGGACAGAGTCGGCGAGCAGAGGTTGTAGAGCAGTTGCGGATACGGCTCGGTCAGTTTGATGACGACCGTGTACGGGTCGGGCGCCTGGAACCCCTCGACCGGCTTGTCGTAGATGGTGTTGTCCTTGGCGTCGGCCGACGCGGCGTGCCAGGCGTTGATGCCGAGCACCTTCTTGTCGAAGCTGGGCCAACCGTAGGAGTGGTTGCGCGAGTCGCAGATGCGCTTGAACGAGTAGATCACGTCGGTGGCGTTCAGCTCGCGCCCCTTGCCGGCGGTGGCCGTGAAGCAGGCGTCATCGGTGAACTTCACGCCCTTCCTCAGCTTGAACGTGTAGGTCAGGAGGTCGGCGCTGACCTGGGGCATCGCCTCGGCCAGGCACGGGATGACCTTGCAGGGGCGGTCGAGGTACGAGTACTGGACCAGCGTCTCGAAGACGTTGGCGACGACATCGCAACAATAGACGTCGGCGGCGTTGCAGGGGTCGAAGCCCTTCACGTCGGCCACCAGGGCCCGCTTGAAGACATTCTCTTGGGCCGGCGCGACCCCGCCCAGAACGAGCCCCAGCGCCACCACAATCAAGCAAATCCGCCGCGAGATCGATCGCATCGCACTCTCCTTGTCCACGGGTCCAGAAAGGCCTGTCGCCGGCCACTCTAGCACGCCCGAAAGTCGGCTTGAACATGACGGTACCCATCCGCCCGACGCCGGGAGTAGACTGTCCCCCGTCCATCCGCGACGCCAGTCGACCGGGTCCGGCCACATCGAGCCGGTGCGGTTCGAACCCGGCCCGCGGACCGTCGAGCGAGGCGGCCCGATGAGCCAGTTCCAGATTGTCGAGGAGTTCCAGAAGTTCCTGGAGAGTCGGCAGAGCGTCGACCCCGAGTACGTCCGTCGCGAGGTCTACTACCTCGCCGCCAACTGCGCGGCGGAGGGGCTGGATCTGCACGTTCCCCTCTACCCGCTCTTTCTCAACCCGGAGATCGTGGCGCGCTACGATCGCTTCGGCCAGCTGGTCCACCTGGCGCTGGAGCGCATCCTCGAGGTGTTGATGCAGCCGGAGCACCCCGCGGGGCCGCTGATGCGTTCCTTTCTCACCATCCAGCCCGAGATCGAGCGCATCCTCATGACTCAGCCGAGGGGCGGCGTCATGCCCCGGGTCATCCGTCCCGACACGGTACTCCACGAGAACCGCATCATCACCCACGAGTTCAACGTGAGCTGGCCCGGCGGCATCTCCGACTCGGACATCATCGTCGACATGCTCGGCCGCAACGATCTCTACCGCGACTTCGCGGGCCTGATGGCCGAAGCCGGCCACCCCATTCCCGAACCGCCGCCCTTCAAGAGCACCTCGCTGCTCCTGGACGAGATCCTGGAGGCGGCAGACACCGACAACCCGTACATCGCCGTGGTCATCGCAACGCCCGACGTGCCCGGCTTCGACGGCGATCAGATCAAGCTCTCGGAGCGCATCTGCAACTTCATCCAGGAGCAGGGCCACGAGGTCGATCTGATGTACGCCCGCGACGTCGAGTACGACGGCACTCCCCACCACCAGGGCCGCAAGATCGACGTGGTCTACCGCATCTTCGAGTGGGGCCACGTGATGAACTACCACACCGAGGAGTACGAGCCGCTCATCCAGGCCTACTGCGACGGCAACCTCCCGGTCGTCAACTCGTTCCACGGCGAGGCGCTCAGCGCCAAGTCGATCTTCGAGCTGCTCCACTGCGAAGAGCTGCACCCGCTCTTCGACGACCTCCCGCTCGACGAACTGCTCGACGCCATCCCCTACACGGTGAATATCGCCCGGGTCGACGAGCCGGAAGAGATCGTGGAGCAGCGCGAGGAGTGGGTGCTCAAGCGCATCAAGGGCTCCTCCGGCGACGCCGTCCTGATCGGTCCCGAGACCGACGACGAGACCTGGGAGCATGCGGTTCGCCACGGGGTCGAGACCGGCTCGATGGTGCTTCAGGAGTATGTCGATTCGCCGATGATGCTGATGAGCATGTTCCCGGGCGAGGATCTGGTCCAGGTCCCGCGCTACGTCGATCTGGGCCCGCTGCTCTTCTCGGGCCGCGTCGGGAACTTCCTGGCACGGTTCAGCTCCACGATGATGACCTCGTTCGTGTCGATGGGCGGCGGCATGTTCCCGGTGATGCCGATGGAGTGAACCGCCGCTTGGTATTCGATTCCAGAGCCATGTTCGTGACCCGGCACGGGGGGCCGGAGGTGCTGGAGATCGAGGGGATCTCGCTGACCGATCCTCCCGAGGGGCACGTGCTGCTCGACACCCGGGCGGTGGGTGTCAATCTGGCCGACGTCTACGCCCGGATGGGGTTGTACGACGCAGCGCCGGCACCGGCGTTCGTGCCGGGCTTCGAGGCCGCGGGCGTCGTGCGGGCGGTCGGGCCCGGCGTGGAGGCGCCGCGGGTGGGTGACCGCGTGGCCGCCGTGACGCGGTTCGGAGGCTATGCCGAGATGCTGCAGGTGCCGGCCTGGCAGTGCATCCCCATCCCCGAGCCGGCCGGCTTCGAAGAGGCCGCGGGGCTGCCGACCGTCTATGCCACCGCCCACTACGCGCTGTTCCGCCTGGGGCAACTCACCGATGGGATGACGGTGCTGATTCACGCGGCCGCCGGCGGCGTGGGGACGGCGGCGCTGCAACTCTGCAGGCTGAGGCAGGTCGTCGCAATCGGCACGGTGGGCTCGGCGGAGAAGGCCGAGGTCGCCAGGAGCCAGGGCGCCGCGCATGTCGTCGACTACCGGCGTGAGAGCATGGAGACGCGGGTGCGAGAACTGACCGGCGGCCGCGGCGTCGACCTGGTCCTGGACAGCGTCGGGGGCGATTGCTTCCGGCAGAGCTACCGGCTGCTGGCGCCGATGGGCCGGCTGGTGACCTTCGGCGCGGCGTCGATGATGCCGGCCGGGGGGCGGCCCAACTGGGCGAAGCTGGCCTGGCAGTACGTGACCCGGCCTCGACTCGACCCGCTGGCGATGATCGGAGAGAACCGCTCGGTGAGCGGGTTCAACCTGGTCTACCTCTTCGGCGAGCGGCCCCTGCTGACCGGCACCTTCTCGGAACTGGCGCGGCTGTGGCGCGAGGGAAGGGTGAAGCCGCTGGTCGGCACGGTGCTGCCGTTCGCGCGCGCCGGCGAGGCGCAGGAGTTGCTGCGCAGCCGCCGGACGACCGGCAAGGTCATCCTGCAGGTTCCGGGCGGAGGCTGATGGTAGTCAAGAGCTTGTCGGGCGCGCTGCTCCCGAACCCACGCCAGAGGTGAAGTTCACCGGTGCCGAGCACTCCGCGCCTCACACCACCGGGCGAAGGAACTCCATCCGGCCGACGACGCGCAGGATCCACAGCATCATTCGCGAGCAGTGGTCCGAGGGGCCTGTGACCTGCGAGACCGAGCCGTCCGGATTGACGCGGATCTTGTACTCGAGCGAGTGAGGGATAAACTGCTCGTACCAGGCGAGCAGGTCGGCGGTGACCTCCGGCGAACGCATCACGGCGACGTCCTCGGCGTTGATGTCCTGGCTCCTCGGGTCGAGGTTGTAGGAACCCACGACCGAGACCTGGCCGTCGAAGCAGAAGACCTTTCCGTGCAGCTTGTGCTTGTCGGCGATGGCGAACAGGCGCATGTTGGGGATGTCGCGCAGGTAGTCTTTCCACTCCTTGACGAACCAGGCCTGCGTCATGAAGCTGTCGCTCGACTGGGGACTGTTCGTGAGGATGCGAATCTTCACGCCCCGGAGACTGGCGTTGCGAAGCGCCGCGCGCGCCCGCTCGGTGAGGACCATGTAGGCGCTGGCAATGACGATCTCGTGCTCGGCGGCATCGATCATCTTCATCAACATCTGGGTCACGGCGTTGTCCATCGTGGTCACGCGGGAGTGCTTGCCGAGCACCACGACGGGGCTCGTGTGAGCGCCCGCCAGCGGAACGAACGAGTCGTAGTTCGTCATGGAGCGGAAGAGTTCGAACTCGTCTCGCAGGGTCTGCACCGTATCCTCGGCAGCATCGAAGCCGGCGGCTGCCAGCGCCGTGAGAGCGGCCTCCGGGCGGCCCGTCATGTGGCCCTGCATCGCCTGGCGCGCCAGATCGAGCCGGGCGGTGACCGTCTCGAACTGCTGCCGGTCGAGGCCCGAGAGGTGGGCGTTGCGCAGACCATCGAACTCGTCCTCGAAGGCCCGGGTAGCCTGGTCGGCGGGCGAGGCACCGCGAGCGAGGATATCGGCATCTCGGATCGACTTCGGATCGTCCTTGGGGTCGGTGTACCAGTGGAGCTGCAGGTTGCGGCCTCCGGCGACGATCCACTGCCGGTCGACGATGACCATCTTCGAATGGTTCGCGGCGATGCGGTCGACGATGCTGCCCGGGAGCTTCTTGAGGTTGGCGAGCAGGTCGTTGTAGACGCGCACCGTGACGTTCGGGAAGGTGGCCAGCGCCGGCAGGTAGTCCTGGTGGAAGATGGGGTTGAAGAGCCTGAGCGACCCGCGGGCATCGACCATCAGCCGGATCTTCACGCCCTGCCGGGCCTTCTGCAGGAGCTTGCCGAGGAAGGCGCGCCCGATGATGTCGGTGCCGGCGCCGAAGTAGGTGCAGTCGATGGTCGACTTGGCCTGGTCGAGAACCCACCAGCGAGCGTAGAACGCGTCGTGGTTCCTGGTGAGCAGGCGCACCTGCACCGGCGAGGCGGCGCCTGGCAACTGCTCGAACACGTCGCCCGGGGAGGCGATGGCAAAGCCGGGAATCGCCAGGGTCAGGACCAGCACCAACCAGGAGAGCTGCTTCATCGAAGGACCACCTGTCGCGGGTAGAGAGGCCGTCGGCCGGGCCGAGCGCTCGGGGGGGAACGCCCGGAGGATCCGGTGACGCAAAGCATACGCCCGGGTGACCCACCCGGTCATGTCCAATACCGCGACGCGGGTCACAAAGTTTCACCTCCCGTCCCGATCGTCGTCCGGTCAAATCTGCTCCCGAATGTGTCGATTCTGTCATCGAGGGCACATGAATCGCAGACCCCACATCGAACTCCGGCAGGTCGCCACCGAGCTGGCCTCTGGCAATCCCATGGATCACCTGGTCGGCCTGGGGCGTCTGCGGGCGCTGGAAGGGCCGTCGCGGCTCCCGGTCCTGCTCCACGTCCTTCGCACCTGCGACCGGGCGGTCGAGCGGCAGATCCTGGACTGGATCTCGCGCCACGATCGCACCGAGGTCCGGCATGTGCTGGAACTGCTGCTGGATTCGGACTCGGTCCATCCCCAGTCGGCGATTCACTACCTGGGCCTGGTCAAGGAGATCGCATTCAATGAATTGATCCTCGACTGGCTGCCCAGGGTCCACGAGACTATGCAACCATCGCTGTTGCAGGTGCTGGCCCGCACGGCCGATCAGAAGTCGTTCCTGGCGCTGGGCGCGCTCGAATCCCGCCTCGGCCCGGACGCCCGCGCCGAGGCCCGTCGCATGGCCGACTCGGTGAGGGCCCGCCGGGCGAGGCGTCACACGGCGGTGCCGGTCGCCATCGTCAACCGTCCACCGCCGGTCCGGTTCTTCCCTGTCTCCGCCAATCCTGGGCCCCTCAGTTGGGTCTCTCCGTCGACGATCGACCTGGTCGGGTGGCTGGCCACGATGCTCATCGCGGCCCCGCTGGCCTGGGCGGGCCGCGGACCGGGCAACCCGTTCGAGTTCATCGGAGCGCTCGGCTTCGCTCTGTTCAGCGCCCGCGTGCTGCTCGGTTGGCCGTCGCTGCCGATTCCGGGCCTGCGCTGAGAGGCTGTGAAGAAATCGAGAACCCTGTCGGGAGCTCCGCTCCCGAACCCTCGCCAGGGGTGAGGCACCCCTCCTGGCAGGGGTGCGGGGACAGCGTCCCCGGAGAACGCCGTGAATCGATTACTTCACAATCTCTGAGCCGGTCGAGAGACGAGGCTCCGACCGCCCATGGGCTCGTCAACGTCGGCTGAAAGTGGGTACAGGCCGGGCGCCAACTTTTTGTCGCAACCAGTAGTCAAAGGCCGCCTGCGTACTGTAGAATTCCGGCACCCTGAACGAGCACGCTCTACGTGTGAACCTGCGACCTTGGAGGCGGCGAATGAGATCCATCCTGTGTGGTCTCCTGGCAATCTGTGTCCTTAGTACCGGAGTGTGGGCGAAAGAGATCGTCCTCGACAAGAGCAAGGACGCCCAGCCCACGGGTGTCTTCCTGACCAACGATGCGGTCAAGAGCAAGGTGGGCCCCGCCCTCCAGTTCAAGGCCCACGTCTCCAAGCTGTCCTTCTCTGAAGTGAAGACCGAGGCCGGCACGTTCACGATGCTGAACTTCGCCGGTGCTCAGCTCAACGGCCAGCTCGGCGCTCCGGCCATCCCGGTGTTTCACCGCCTCGTCGAGGTGCCGCTGGGCGCCAAGATTGAGGTCACCGCGACCGGCAGCGATCGGAAGACCTACACGCTGAAGGAACTGGGCATCACCAGCCCGCTCTTCCCGCGCCAGCCCTCGCAGCCCAAGAGCGGTGCTCAGCTGCCCTTCGCCTACGAGAAGCGCGCCTACCTCGCCAAGGGTTTCGTGGCCGAGGATCAGGTCTCCTTCGAAGAGGTCGGCCTGATGAGAGACCATCGCCTGGTCCTGCTGAAGGTCGCCCCCGTGGCCTACGACGCCGCTGACGGCAAGCTCGAGATCCGCAATGACATCGAGGTCAAGATGACCTTGAAGAACGCCGATCTGGCCGCCACCGCCAAGTTGAAGAAGACCTACGGCTCGCCGTTCTTCAGCTTCCCCAAGGACAGCATCGTGATCCCCGCCTCGATCTCCGCCCTCGAGGAAGAGCGCGCCTGCCGCCCGGCGGTCCACGTCATCGTCGCCGACCGGATGTTCGAGAACGACCTGAAGCCGTTCATCGCCTGGAAGACCGCGAAGGGTTTCCACGTCATCGCCGGTTACACCGACCAGATCGGCAAGACCTCCGAGCAGATCAAGGCCTACATCGCCAACCTCTACAACAACCCCGGTGAGCTCGGCGCTCCGGCCTACGTCCTGTTCGTCGGCGACAACGAGCAGATCCCGGCCTTCAAGGGCAAGTCGGGCAGCCACATCACCGACCTCTACTTCGTCACGATGACCGCCGGAGACAACGTTCCGGACATCCTGACGGGCCGCTTCTCCGCGCAGAAGAGCGACGACCTGGTTCCCCAGATCGAGAAGACGATGGAGTACGAGAAGTACGCCTTCGCCGATCCGTCGTTCCTCAAGACCGCCGTGATGGTGGCCGGCTGGGATTCCAGTCACTCCGTCGAGTGGGGCTATCCTCAGATCAACTACGGCATCAAGTACTTCTTCAACGCCGAGCACGGTATGCCCAACAGCAAGGCGTTCAACGTCACCGGCGGCGGCCAGTCCCAGGCCGAGATCATCAAGACCGTCAACGACGGCGCTGCCTTCACCAACTACACCGCTCACGGCAGCCAGACCAGCTGGGCCGACCCGAGCTTCACCATCCCGCAGATCAACTCGCTGACCAACAAGGGCAAGTACACGCTGGCGGTCGGCAACTGCTGCCTCACCAACAGCTTCCAGGTCGGCAACTGCTTCGGCGAGGCCTGGCTGCGCGCCAAGGACAAGGGCGCCATCGGCTACATCGGCGGCTCCAACTCGACCTACTGGGACGAGGACCTGTGGTGGGGCAACGGCTTCTACCCGGTTCTGCACCCGAACCCCCAGGGCCTGCCGCCCAAGCCCGAGGAGACCAAGCAGGGCGCCTACGAGGGCGTGTTCAACGACGGGTACTGCAGCAACGGCGCCTTGAACCTGGCAGGTCTTCTGGCCGTCGAGGCCAGCGCCAGCAGCCGCAAGCTGTACTACTGGGAGATCTACCACCTGATGGGCGACCCCTCGCTGATGGTCTACTGGGGCATCCCGAAGGACAATCCCGCCGAACTCCCCGCCACGCTCGCCCTGGCCTCCACGACCCTCGAGGTCAAGACGGCCCCCAAGGCCTGCGTCGGCGTGACCATGAACGGCGAACTCCTCGGCGCCTCCTGTGCCGATGCCGCTGGCCTGTGCGTTGTCCAGCTGGCCAAGATCCCGGCCGCCGGCGCTCTGCAGGTCGTCGTGACCGGGCAGAACCTGAAGCCCTTCATCGGAAGCGTCAAGGTCGAGTAGTCCCGGTCTGAACCTGGTGATTCCAGCCAGGGCCCGGTTCGCGCCGGGCCCTGGCTTTTTGTTGTCTCTCGGGCGCTCCGCTCCCGAACCCTCGCCATGGGTCAGGGGCCTGGGGACAGCCTCCCCGGTGAAACTCGAACCATGGCAGATCCCGCCTGCACCGGCCTTCCTGCCTCGGCCGCCCGCATGCCGGCGTGTGCTATCGTTGCGTCACCCGCGATGGAAGAGAACAGATTCGAATCCAAGCTCCTGCTCCTGACGGTCCTGCTCTCCGGCTTCTCCTTCCTGGTCTACGAGGTCAGCTGGTTCAGGATGCTCGCGCTCATGGTCGGGGCCACCGTGAAGGCCTCCACGATCGTGCTGATCGCCTTCATGGCCGGCCTGGGCGCCGGGGCCCTCTTCTTCGGGCGCAGGACGACCCATGCGGCGCGCGAGCCATCCCGCACCGCCGCCGGCCTGCTAGCCGCGGCCGGGCTGTTCGGGTTGGCAAGTGGCCACGTCATCCGGCTGGGCATCCCCGCACTCCAGGCTCAGCTTGCCCGGGCCGGTCTCTCGATGGACGCCGGCGATTGGGTGGTGCTTGCCGCGAGCCTCTCGGCGCTCATCGTCCCCGCCTTCGTCATGGGCGGGTTCCTTCCGGTCATGGCGGCCCTGCTCGTCAGGGACGATGGGGGCCTGGCCGGCATGACCGGCCGCCTCTACTCGACGGAGACGCTCGGAAGCGCCCTTGGCTCGCTGGCCACCGGCTTCATCCTGATTCGATGGCTCGGGCAGCAGAACACGCTCTATCTCGCCGCCACCGTGAATCTCCTGTGCTCGGCGCTCCTCCTGGCTCGCTCGGCCCGTCCTTCCGGGGAGGCGAAAGCCGGGCCGGAGTCCACCCCCGCGGCCCGCCCGAAGAAGGGGACGCCCCGCCCCGCCACCGATCGGTTTGCCGCGCTGCTCGGCGCCTTCGCCTTCGGTATCGCCGTGGCCGGGCTGCAGGTGGCCTGGTTCCGGATCCTCCGAGTTCATCTGACCAACACGAGTTACACCTTCTCCCTGATCACGGCCATCGTGATCCTCGGGCTCTTTGCCGGCAGCCGCCTCTTCTCGTGGCAGAACAAGACCGGCGACCGGCGCCAGATGACGAAGGTCCTGTTCCTCGCAGCGCTGGCGGCGACCGCCGGTTTCTTCCTCCTCGCGAGGTTGCCCGAGCTGCTCATGTTCCCGCTGGGTCTCGAGCGTGACTCGTACATGATCCGCATCTTCGTCATCCCCGCCGCCGCGGCCCTGCTCGTCATCCTCCCGGTGACCTTCGCCTCCGGCTACGCCTTCCCGATGGCCTGCGCGATGGTCGCCCCGGGGTTCCGGGAGATCGGCGGCAGCATGGGCCTGGTCTATGTCGCGAGCACCGCGGGCGCCGTGCTCGGACCGGCCCTCGCCGCCTTCGCGCTGATTCCCGGCAAGGGTGCGGCTCTCGCCGTGCTGTTCTTCGCCGCGCTCCTGGCCTGCGCCTCCGCCGCTCTCGCCTGGAGGGCAGCCGCGGCAGCCGGGACCGCCGCCCTGCTGCTCGTCACGATCGCCCTGCTGCCGGTCGTGCGCATCGTGCCGCCCTCGGTGGTGAAGTACGACCGGGAGATCCTCAAGTATCACGAGACCATCGAAGGAACCTGGCTCGTGGCGAAGGGGGCGGGCGGCCGGGAGGTCGCGGTCTCGACCTACGTCAACAACAGCGCCGTGATCGGCTCGAGCTACGATGCGGTGAAGGCGGTCAAGCTGGTAGGCCACCTACCGTTCTTCGCCGGCCTGCGCTGCCGCCGTGCCCTGGTCGTGGGCTTCGGGATCGGCGTCACCACCTCCGCCATCGCCTCGCACGCCGAGGTGGAGCAGATCGACTGCGTCGAACTCGTCGCCGGGCTCAGAGAGGCGGCCGGTTTCTACTCCGCACTCAACGGCAACGTTCACCTGGATCGCCGCCTGAACATCATGTCGGGCGACGGCAGGCACTTCCTGCAGGCGGCCACCGGAAGGTACGACCTCATCTCGAGCGACCCGACCCACCCTGTGCTCGGATCGGGCAGCCTCTACACACGGGAATACTTCGAACTCTGCCGCGGCCGCCTGAACGAGGGGGGCATGGTTTCCCAGTACCTCCCGCTGCACAAGCTCCGGCTCGACGACTTGCTGGGAATCATCAAGACGTTCCACTCGGTCTTCCCCGGTGCCACGGTCTGGCTGGGCCACAGCCACGCAGTGCTGCTCGGAGCGGAGAGGCCACCGAAGGTCGGCTTCGGCGAGTGGTCGGCGCGGGTCGACGCCTCCGTGCGGGACCCGTTCTTCTACGCCGAGCCCCATCACCTGGCCGCCTGCTTCCTCTTCGACGGACAGGCGATCTCCGGGTTTCCCCCGCAGGTCCGCATCAACACCGACAACGATCCACTCACCGAGTTCTTCTCGCTCTCGGCGCTCGCGGAAGGCAACATCGCCCTCAACATCGCCTGGCTCGACGAGCACAGGACGGGTGTGAAACGGTTTTTCACGGGGCTCCCAGACCCCGCTCGGATGGAGCGGTTCGTCGCCGGGAACCGATTGCTGACCGCCGGCATCGTCAAGGACCTCGCGGGCGACCGCGCCGGATTCCTGCGGAAACTCGCAGAGGCGGCCGGCGCCAATCCGGAGAACGAAGAGTACCCCTTCCTGATCAAGTACTTCCGGTGAGGGACGGCGAGTTCGAGAAGTTCAAGGAACTCCGTCGCCCGGCCACGCGGCCAGCCAGCCTCGCGCTGCCTGCCTCAACGGCGCTCGGAACCGGTCGAGCGACTCGACGTCGTGGGCCCGACTCGACTGGATGACCAGCAGCCACGGATAGCGGCGGCGCCCCTGGAATCCTGCCTCGAGCGCCGCCAGCCACCGCGCCAGCGCGCTCGCGGTCGTGAGCTCGCCGTCGGTGAACCAGTACTGAACCACCCGCCGATCTCCGGCGTGTTCGACCAGCAACTCCCGGTAGTCCTGGCCGCCGGCGTCGGCCGTCTGCCGGTTCTCGAGTACCGTCCAACCCTGCGCCACGTAGCAGAACTCTGGCGGATGGTGCACGC
The DNA here is from genome assembly GCA_964610245.1 of uncultured bacterium. GTDB lineage: Bacteria > Muiribacteriota > UBA6191 > JACPRK01 > JACPRK01 > CAZSVK01. The sequence goes on along the minus strand of CAZSVK010000129.1, from coordinate 1,725 downwards.
GCCAGCTCGCCCCCGCCGATACCAGTGCGACCCATACCGTCCGGCGATCGCGCGAGTAGGCCCTGCGCAAGATCTCGCCGCCGGTCGTGGCCTCCAGGTTCAGTTCGTCGGCGGTCAACGGTTCGGCCACCGAACCCAGCCCACCCACCTCGGCCGGAAACGACGCCAGCGGGGGAGGGGAGACGGTCTGCCTCCCCCGGGCGATCGCCCAGTCCGGGAGCGCGGCCATCGCCAGCAACAGGCAGAAGTTCAGCAGATGGACCGACCCGTTGCCTCGCGCCGCCACCGGCTCACCGCGACCCTCCCCGGCGGGACCGGCGACCGCCGGCAGCCGCTCGAACAGCTTCCCGGCCGCCACGACCACGCCCATCGCCAGTACCAGCGAGACGAACCCCGAGTAGTCGTGGAACCACCGCAACGCCAGGTCGGCGTCCCACCACGACCCGACCGCCGCGATCGCCGCGATGCGCAGCGCGTTGGCCAGTACCGCGGCGGGGATGCATGTCGCCACCGTCAGCAGACCCGCCACCGCGCGCATCCGCGACACGATCGCGTGGAACGCCCCCAGCATCAGCAACCCCGTCAGCAGGTTCAGCCCGTTGCACGGCGCGCCCACTTGCAGCGTGAAGTTCGGAACGGTCAGCACCGTGCCGCTGCGCTCAACCGCGAGCCCCACGACCCGTAGCGCCTGTTCTCCCAGACGGGCAGAGAGCAGGCTCAGAGGAAAGCCCAGGAAGATCTCGAGCGGATACCTCAGCGGCAGCATGAACAGCAGGAACCAGATCGGCCCCAGCATTGCCCGGGAGGCCCGCTTTCCCTTCAGCCCCAGCACCGCCGCGTGGACCAGCACCACCAAGCTCAGCCCGCTGGCCATCAGCGAGTCGGCCGCCGTGGCCAGCAGCTGGAACACGCAGGCCCAGCAGGCCAGAGTCAGCCCCGTCCGGGCGGCTCGCACCGTCGGTACGCCTTCGCGGCCAGCCGGTGCCGCGGCATCGCCCCGCCTGAGCCACGCCAGCCCCGCCGCCAGCAGCGGCACCAGACCGCAGTGGCCCTCCATCACGCCGACAACCGTGTTCCAGTAGAGCCAGAAGAAGAAGTCGCGATACAGGAACGCCGTCAACGCTCCGAGCGCCAGCCACCCGGCCAGGCGAACGACCGAAGAGAGGCCGCTAGCCGGCCGTGCCGGCCCGGAGTTGGCGTCGTCCGCGATGGCCGGCTCCGCCGGTCGAGAGCTGCTGATTCGCATCCGCGCCGTTCAGCGGCTGCCACCCGGAGGCGGGTACGTGGTCGAGGCGTCAGGCTGCTCGGCCACTCCCAGCACCTCCTTGATGAACTGGTACCGCTCCGGGCTGGCGGCCCGAAGCCGTTGGGGATCGTACAGGTAGAACATCATGCTCTCGCAGATGTCCTCGGAAGGGTTCTCGCTGCCCGCGTACTTCGAGGGCGCCTCGCCCGATCGGGCCGGATCCAGCGCCCACTTCTGCGTCCGCGGATTGTAGGACCAGCCGAACTTGCTGGCCCACCCGTTCTCCCCGGCGATCCAGGGCTGCCGGCTGAGGTCGGAGTAGTACTTGTTACCCGGGTTGTACCGGAGCAGCCGGTGCGTCAGTTCGTGCGCAATGGTCGCCTGGAACTGCTTCTCGCGCGACTCCTTGTCGGAATACGGGGGCGTCGGGAAGTCGATCCGGTTGCTCGCCTGAGCGCTCAGCGACTTGTCCGAGATCT
>CAZSVK010000128.1:0-13518 GCA_964610245.1 uncultured bacterium | reverse complement strand
GGCGACAACAGCACCGTCGGCATCTCGTGAGGCGTGAGGCCTGAGGCCTGAGGCCTGAGGCTCGAGGCTCGAGGCCCGAGGCTCGAGGTCCCTCCGTCTGGTCTCCCTCCCTCTCTCCGATCTCCAATCCCCTCAGCAAGTGACCGTCCCTATGACCTCCAATCCGTCCGCAGTGAACCAGGCCCGCGCCATCCTCGTCACCGGGGGCGCCGGCTTCATCGGCTCCAACTTCGTCCATTGGGCCCTGGCCGCCCGGCCGCTCTGGCGGCTGGTCAACTTCGACTGCCTCACCTACGCGGGCAACCTCGAAAACCTCGAGGGCGTCCCGGAGGACGGCCGCTACCGCTTCGTGAAGGGTGACGTCCGCGACGCGGCGGCGGTGCGGCAGGTGATGGCCGAGGAGCGCCCCTGGGGCATCGTGCACTTCGCCGCCGAATCGCACGTCGATCGCAGCATCGAGTCGGCCGCGGCCTTCCTCGAGACCAACGTCCTGGGCACCCAGGTGCTGCTCGACGCCGCGCGCCAGGCGGGAACCGAACGGTTCCTCCAGGTCGGCACCGACGAGGTCTACGGGTCGCTCGGGTCCGAGGGCAAGTTCTCCGAAACGACGCCGTTAGCACCCAACAGCCCTTACTCCGCCTCGAAGGCCTCGGCCGATCTCCTGGCTCGGGCCGCGTTCAAGACCCACGGGCTGCCGGTGGTGATCTCCCGGTGCTCGAACAACTACGGGCCGTACCAGTTCCCCGAGAAGCTGATCCCGTTGATGATCAGCAACGCCCTTGCCGGCGAGCCTCTGCCCGTCTACGGCGACGGCCAGCAGGTGCGCGATTGGCTGCACGTCCAGGACCACTGCGTCGCCCTGGCGGCGATCCTCGAGAAGGGGGAGCCCGGCCAGGTTTACAACATCGGCGGCAGCAACGAGTGGCCCAACCTCGAGATCGTGAAGCTCATCCTGAAGTTGCTGGGCAAGCCCGAGTCGCTCATCAGGTACGTGAAGGACCGGCCCGGTCACGACCGGCGCTACGCCATCGACTCGAGCAAGCTCCAGAAGGCGCTGGGCTGGGCCCCGGCGATCCCCTTCGACCAGGGCCTGCGCCAGACCCTCGACTGGTATCGCGGCCACGAGGCCTGGTGGAGCCGCATCAAGAGCGGCGCCTATCGCGAGTACTACGAGCGGATGTACGCCGGCCGGTGAGTCGGTCTCCCCGTCTTCGTCGCAGCGCGCGACGACCTGAGCCGCCGGTTATCAACCCTTCCTCAAGCCTCAAGCCTCCAGCCTCCAGCCTCAAGCCTCAAGCCTCAGAGCGGGTTCAACCCGCGCCCGAACGTGTACACCTACTTCGACTTCGTCAACCCGGCGGTGCTGCGGCTGCTCGGCACTGGCCACTCCGTGCTCGACGTGGGTTGCGGCACCGGGGCGCTGGCGATGGCGGCCGCGGAGCGGGGGCACCGCGTCACGGGAGTCGAACTCTCGTCCCAGGCCTCCGAGGTGGCGCGCGGGCGCGGCGTTCGAGTGCTGACCCGGGACGCCACCGACGTCGAGGGACTCGAACGCGAACTGGGCGAGCAGTTCGAGCGCGTCGTGTTCGCCGACCTGCTCGAACATCTGCCCGAGCCGGTCGGCGTGCTGGCCGCGTACCGGCCGTTGCTCGCTCCCGGAGGCCGGGTGCTGGTCTCGCTGCCCAACGTGGCCGCCTGGACGGTGCGGCTGGGCCTCCTGTTCGGAAGGTTCGAGTACGCCGAATCCGGCATCCTCGACCAGACCCACCTGCGCTTCTTCACCCGGGCCAGCGGCTGGCGGGCGATCGAGGCGGCCGGCTACCGCGTCCTTCGCTGTGATGTCACCCCGCACCTGACCAGGGCCGTCTGGCCCCTGCTCAAGAGCTTCTTTCGGAAGGATGACGGGGCCGCGGAGGCTTCGGCCGTGCTGAACTCGCCGGCCTATCGTTTCTATCAGGCCTGGCTGGAGCCGGTCGAGACGCTGATCGCTCGCGTTCTGCCCGGATTGTTCGCCTGCCAGTTCGTCTACGAGGCCGAGGTCAGGCCTCAGGGGAAACCTGGCCGCTGGCACTCGGCGCCCGACGCCAACTATCTGGGCCCTGACACCTGACACCCGAAACCTGTCATCGGGCCACCCGCTTCAGCTCTTCGAGGCTCGTGACGCCCTGCAGCACCTTCACGTAGCCGTCCTCGATGAGCGAGACGAAGCCGCGATCCCGGGCCTTCTTGTGGATGCTGGCCGAGTCGGCCATCGACAGCACGTCGGCGCGCAGCTCGGGGCTGTTGAGCAGCACCTCGTGGATCGCCTGCCGGCCCGCGTAGCCCGACTCCTTGCAGAACTTGCAGCCCACGGGAATCCACATGCGGGCGCCCTCGGTCTTGCCGTGCTTGGACAGGAACTCGAGCAGCTCCGGCGCGGCCGGCGCCTCCTTCTTGCACTTCGTACACAGCTTGCGGCAGAGCCGCTGGGCCACGACGCCCAGGAGCACGCTGGCCACCATGTAGGGCTCGACATCGAGTTCGATGAGCCGCGCGACCGTGGCCGCGGCGCTGTTGGTGTGCAAGGTGGAGAAGACCAGGTGGCCGGTGAGGGCGGCCTCGACGGCGATCTTGGCGGTCTCGCCGTCTCGGATTTCACCGATGAGGATGACGTTCGGGTCCTGGCGCAGGAGGGCGCGCAGGGCAGCGGCGAAGGTCATCCCGATGGCGGCGTTGATCTGGGTCTGGTTGAAGTAGGGGATGTTGTACTCGATCGGGTCCTCGACCGTGCAGATGTTCAAGCCGGGGTTATAAACCGCGTCGAGAGCGGCGTACAGGGTCGACGTCTTGCCGCTTCCGGTGGGGCCCGTCACCAGGATCATCCCGTTCGGGTGGCGAATCAGCTCGTTGAAAAGCTTGAACGAGAGCTTGGAGAACCCCAGGTCGGCGAGCGTCTGCTTCTTGGCCGAGCCCAGGAGGCGGATACAGATCTTCTCGCCCTTGGCCACCGGCAGCGAGTTGACGCGCATGTCCACCGTGCGCTCGCCCGCCGTGACCCGGATGCGACCGTCCTGCGGCAGCCGCTTCTCCGAGATGTCCATGTTGGCCATCAGCTTCAGGCGCGAGATCAGCTCGCCCTGGAACCGCATGATGCTCGGGGGGATCTTGATCAGTTCCTGGAGCACGCCGTCGATGCGGAACCTCACGCGGAGCGACATCTCGGAGGGCTCGACGTGGATGTCGCTGGCGCCCTCCTGGATGGCCTTCTCGATGACCTGGTGGGCCAGCGCGACGATGGGGCCCTCGATCTTGTCCAGGTCGATCGCCTTGCCGCTGTCGTCGCCATCGTTGGACGATTCCTGGGAGGCCAGGTCCAAGGCCACCCGCTCCATCATCTTGGCGTCCTTGGGCTGGGAGGCCTCCAGGGCCTTCTTGATGGCCGAGGCGGTGTCGATGAAGGTCTTCACCTTCAGACCCGTCTTGTGCTCGATCTCGTCGACCAGGAAGATGTTCAGCGGGTCGGCGACCGCCAGATCGAGTCGCCCCTCGTGCACGCGGACGGGGCAGACCAGGTTCTTCGTCAGGAATTCGAACGGCAGGACGGCGATCGCTTCCTTCGCCGGCTCGTTCTCGACGAGATGAATCCGGGGGATCTTGAGCTGCGCCGAAAGGATGTCGGAGAGTTCGTCCTCGCCGATGAAGCCGAGGTCGACGAGAACGTCGCCGACCCTCTTGTGGGTCTTGGGCTGCTCCTCGAGGGCCTTGTTGAGCTGGTCCTCGGTGATCTTGCCCGCCCGGATGAGGATGTCACCAATCCTCTCTCGTCGGATCATGCGGATTCCTCTTGCCGTTGTCGGGAAAGGCCGTGGCCGCGCGCCGGCGGCCGGGGGCGAGTTGCCGGCCGCACGCCCGCGCGACGCGGGTTGCTCGGCCGGGGCCCGTCTTTCAGGTTACACGCTCGCGCCCGATGCGGCCAGCCATCCCGGGCAGGGAACCCGGCCTCCTCGGGCACGCGCCGGAGCGCTCACTGCCCCGAGATCAGCGACTCCGACGACAGGGTCATGGCCGCCGGCACGATGAACCGATGGCCGTTGACGTCCTCGCAGAAGAAGGTGATGTTGGCGACCAGCAAGTTGGGGTTGTTGGCCAGCATCCCCTCCGCTTCGTCGGAGAGAATGTCGATCGCGAACTCCGTCGGTGTGGCGACCGTGCCCGCTACGGTGTCGGCGGCGCCGCCCGTGGCGGACGTGTCGGTCTTGATCGTCGTGGTCATCGGCGGTGCGTCGATGAAGACGTTCAGGGGGCCGCCGTAGAGCGCCAGGCCGGTGCTCGGGTTGCCCGCTCGCTGGAACGTGTAGGCGACCGAGTAGCTCGTGATCAGCGTCGAGACGCCGTTGTTCACGCGCACCTGGACCTTCGTGTTCGGCACGACGAGCCGCGTCTCCGGGCGGGAGGTCACGGTGGTCTCGGTCCGCGAGGTCACGCTGCCGCCGGTGGGTATCTCGGTCGGCTGCAGGAACACGGGACTGAACCCGACCACCTGCAGATCGGCCTTCGGGCGCAGCGGGTCGTCCAGCCCGACGTCGGGGTTGCAGCCGGCCTGCCAGACCAGCGCGGCGGTGAGAAACAGACAGGTGACGAACAGACTTGCGGCGGTTCTCATGTGGCGATGGGCCTCCTGATCCTCAGTTATCGGCCTGTTCGGGTCAGCATGGTTAGCGCTGGATAGCCCGAGAGCCGCAGGCGGGCTTTGCGTCTTTCGATGCGGATGCGATAGACTCGGCCCACACAGGGGCAACTCCGCCCGCGATTCCGCCTGCCCGGCAAGACGTCGCCGCCTCCTCATGTCCAAGAAGCTCACTGATGTCCAGGTCATCGACCTGGGCAGCCACATCATCAAGTTCGTCGCCCTCAGCAACAAGAGCGGCAAGCCCACGGTGGAACGGTCGGGATTCGTCACGCTGACCGACAGCTTCAGCGACGCCACGCGCTACTTCGGCGACGTGCGCAACGCCATCGACGGCCTGGCCAACTCCGGCATCATCGACAAGAAGTCGCCCCTGTTCTTCGTGGTCGGCGAGGGGCTGATGCCCATCTCCGTCAACTACCTCAACAACCAGAAGACGGTCGGGGTCGAACTCGCCCTGGAAGACTCCCTCAACAAGTTCGTCGCCGCCGAGGGCACCAGCGCCCTCGAGGTCACCCTCAGGAAGAGCTTCAAGCTGCGGGAGAAGCCGCAGGCCGGCGATGTCCAGATCGTCGCCGCCCACACCTACATCAAGTACGACTACATCAAGGAGATGCAGGAGATCTGCCTCTCCCGAAAGATCCCCTTCGGCGGCGCCTTCCCCAAGCTCTTCGCCTACCAAGAGGTCTTCAAGCACAGCTTCGCCGGCAATCCGGCCGTTCTCAACGCCATCACCGTCCTGATCGACCTGGGCTACCACTCCACCAATCTGGTGGCGTTCAAGGAAGGGCGCATCGTCTTCTGGAAGTCGCTGCACATGGGCGCCCGCGACTACTTCAACGAGCTGCGCAATCTCTCGGCCGAGAAGAACTTCTTCCAGCTCACTTTCCCCCAGTTCACCGACTACATGGTCAAGGTCGGGCTCACCGGCGAGACCGAGCGCATCGCCGAACTCGGACTCCCCATCGCCAATCCCGCCAGTTACCTCGAGACCACCGATTCGATCACCGAGGAGCTCTGCACCAAGGTCCGGCTGTTGCTCGACTACTTCTCGACCGTCAGCGCCACCGACTTCAACACGTCGATGGCCACCGTGATGGCCGTGCGCAAGGGCGCCGAGTACAGCTACCTGATGGGCGGTGTCGTGGCTTGCCAGGGGTTCCAGGATCGGGCCCGCGAGCAGTTGACCGACGCCGTCCAGACCCTCGATCCGATGGCGGCGATCGGAGGCACTCCCCAGGGCCTGCCGACGATGCACTTCGCGGTCGCGGTGGGCGGCGCTCTCGCCGCCTTCGCCGACGAGTCGGACGACTACAACATCGGGCTGCTGCTCGAGGGCACCCAGTCTTCCGGCGCCCGGTCGGATGCCGCCCAGTCGGTCCTGGACGATCTGCCCAAGTGGGCCCACGGCATCCTCCTCCTCGTGGTTCTGTTCCTGGCCGTCCAGTACTGGATGGCCACGTCGACTTGCAAGAAGCTGCTCGCTCGCAAGCAGACGGTCGCCACGGAGCTGGGCGCCGCCGTCGAGTTCTTTCCCAAGCTCGCCAGTTCCCGCCGTACCAACGCCGCCAGCTTCATCAAGCTGGAGTTCTACGGAGAAGTGGCCTCCAGCCGGCCCCAGTGGGCGGCCCTGCTCAAGGAGCTGTCCGAGACCTCCCAGGATCTCGTCAAGCTCACGCGCGTCCAGGCCGAGGTGGTCTATCCGCGCTTCAACGGCCAGAAGGGCGCCGAGGGGGCGTTCGTCGGCACGCGCGAGCCGATGAAGGTCCAGTTCAAGCTGGCCGGGCAGGCCAAGACCCGGGACGCCGTCTTCTCCTTCTCGCGCAAGCTCACCGAGAAGGGGCACTTCACCGACCTGGAGCAGCCGGCGCTGGCCGAGGTCTCGGCCGGCATGAATCCGTTCGCCGCTGAAGAGAGCGGCGGGCCTCCGCCGGCGGCCCAGTTCTACTTCCAGCTCACCGGCAACCTCAAGCGGCCCTGAACCGCCACCCGACCTCGCATTCGTTAGATTCGCGGGAGCGTCTCCAAGATGGACGAAAAGCAGCAGAAAGCCCTGGCAGTCTACCTGGCGGTCGCCGTCGGCATCGGCTGGTTCGGGTATACCAACTTCGTGGTGCCCCAGAAGAACCGGGCGAAGTCGATCGAGAAGGATCTGAAGGAGATGGAAGAGCGGCGCGCGAGCTTCCAGAATGCCCAGGCGGCGATGGACGAGGAAGAGAAGAAGGCCGAGGCGGTCAAGGCTCAGCTCGAGGGCTTGCTGGCCCGCTTCCCGGCACCCAAGGAGTTCAAGGGCGAGCAGAAGCAGATCCGGGTCTACGACACGTTTCTCCTCTCCGAGCAGGTGTCCGGCGCGGCCCACGGTCTGCTCCTGAAGCCCAAGGACATGCTCGACACGCAGAGCTTCTTCTACCAGTCGGCCAAGATCCAGGAAGAGGACCTGAGCGCCCTTGGCGACACGATGCAGGATCCCAACAACAAGGCCCAGCTGGAGGCCGAGAAGACCAAGATCTTCAACTACCTGAAGGTCGACGTGCCCCGCTTCCGCTACGAGGTCAGCGGCGAATTCAAGCCGTTCCTCGAGTTCCTCGCTTCCCTCGAGAAACAGAAGACCTTCTTCGACATCTCGGCGATCGACCTGATGCAGAGGGGGTTCCCCGGCTCGCGCATCCAGGCCAATCTCGTGCTCTCCTGCCTGGACATGAGCGACGGCCTCATCAACCCCGGCGGAACGGCGCCCTGAGACGACGCGGGCGGCTGGCTGCGCCTTCCGGCGTGCGTGCCGACGGGGCCCAGGGGGGCTACAATCCAACAATGGATGCCAGCGATCCGGCGCACCGTCGTGAGCACCGGATTGCCCGCATGTGCACACTCGAGGGCCCTGCGCTGCCTGCTCGGGGGCCCCGGTTCCGGCCCGTCTCTTGCTGACACGAGCGCCGTCGGCTATGGAACGGCGGCCTGCTTACCGATAGGAGGATAGGAAACGTGATGTCCACACGTGTCGTCGTTCGATTTGTGTTCTTGGTGTTCGCGGCCCTGCCGATGGTCGCGACGGTGCCCCTGGCTGCCGAGGAGGCGGCCACCCCGGCCGCAACGGCTGCCGAGGGCGAGGGAGAGGCTGATCTGAACGCTCTGGTGAAGAAGGTGGAGAAGCTCACGGCCGACAATCAGGCCGTGGCCGCCGCAGTGGAAGCGGTGCCTTACCCCTTCGGCCGGTACGTGGCCGCCGCGGCCCCGAGGGCCCAGCCCACCGATAGCAAGAAGCCCAAGGTCGAGACACCGGTCGAACCCCAGAATGTGGAACTTCCGGACATCGTCATCACCGGAAAGATGAAGATGGGAAAGAAGTGGAAGCTCTTCATCGATCGCGGCTCCTACGGCGCTGGGGACAGCGTTCGAGGTGCCCGGATCGTGGATATCACGGATGATTCGGTCGTTTTCGAGTACGGAGGCCAGAACTTCACGAAGCCGCTTCCGTGAGCTCAGCGTGGTGTCCGCGCGAGCCTTCGCGCGGCCCTGGCAGGAGGACGTCGATGGACCAGGCCAAGAGTCGAACCGCAATCCGCACAATCGTTGCTGCAGCATTGTGGGTTGTGCTGACGCTCGCCGTCGCCGGCTGCGGAGCCGGAGGCGACGGAGGCGTCGCTCCGGCCACCAGCAGGGACATCGCCAGCACGGTCGATGAGACGACCGCCGCGAGTGCCTCCGCCTCGCCGGTGATCACCAGTACCTCTCGGCTGAGCGCCCTCGGCGCCTCCTACATCGAGATCCTGGGCCGCAATTTCGGGGGGGCCCAGTTCACGCCCGCCTCTTTCGTCCTGTTCACCAGGGCCAGTGGCGAGACCCTGTTCGCCGACCCCGTCACCAATCCTCAGGATTGGACCGACACCCGGATTCGTGTCCTCGTGCCTGGAAGCCTGGCCGCCGCCGAGGTCATCACGATGCAGGTCCGCCTTCGCGGAGGCGCCGTGGCCGGCGGCGTGGAATCGAACCGGTTCCCGCTCACCATCAGCGCCGCCCAGTCGCCCGTCGTCACCAGCGTCGACCCTCCAGGCGCGATCGCCGGTCAGCAGGTCACCATCCGGGGCCGGAACTTTGGCGACGCCCAGCTCGCGAGCAGCACCGTGCTGTTCCCCGGCACCGGCGGCACGCTCATCAACGGAGGCACCGCTCTCCAGTGGACCGACACCGAGATCGTGATGCGCCTGCCCACGGGCACTTCCTCGGGGCCGGTCATCGTTTCGAAGGGCTCGCTGCAGAGCACGCCCAATCCCAACACCTACGCCGATGACCTGGTGGTCTCGGACAACACCGCGCCGTCGCTGGTCAGTGCCGGCCCCGCGGACGGCACCAGCGCCGTGGACCCTCGCATCGTCATCCAGCTCGTCTTCAGCGAGGCGATGGGCGCCGGAGTGACCGACCCGCTCAACTACATCCTCACCTCCTCCGCCGGTACGGTGAGCATCGCCAGCCCCATCGTTCAGGTCTCTTCCAACACCTACCGGCTCGCTCCGGCGCAGTACCTGCAGGGCAGCACCCGCTGGACCCTCAATCAGGTGGCCGCCGTCGGCCGCCGGCCGATCGGCGACCTGGCCGGTAACGCTCTGCTTGGCCTCTCCATCTCGTTCGTCACCGCCGAGGTCCCGGGCGTGGGCGACAAGGTGCCGCCCTTGCTCCTGAGCACGACCCCCGCCAACGACGAGACCAACGTCGACGTGAACACCAGCGTGGTGCTGTCGTTCAACGAGCCGGTGCTGGTCGCGAGCAGCGCCGTGCGCTTCACCTCCTCGGGAGGCGACGTGACCGGCAACATCCAGATCTCGCCGGCGACCTACTCCACGCTGATCGTGGTCAAGCCGCCGCGCCTGGTCGGCAACACGCTCTACTACGTCAGCATCTCGAGCAGCGTCGTCGATCAGGGGGGCAATCCCTTCACGGGCAAGACGGTCAAGTTCACCACGATGGACAGGCCGGGCGAGCCCGGAAGCGACATCACCCCGCCGCGTCTCGTGAGTTCGAACCCGGCCACCGGCGCCACCAGCGTCAGCCCCAACACGGTGCTGCTGCTGACCTTCAGCGAGCAGATGTCTTCCTCGGTGTCGGTGCTCTCCAACTACCGGCTCACCACGGAGGGCGGCTCCATAACGCCCGACTCGGCCACCCCCTCGGGCCCATCGGTCTTGCTCGGCTTCAACCCGGGCAAGCTGCTCGTCGACACCCAGTACACGTTGTTCCTGCTGCCCGGCCTCAAGGACCGCGCGAACAATCCGCTCGAGCCCTCGAGCCCCATCGCCTTCCGGACGGCCCTCATCCAGGGCCAGCCGGGCGATCGCGTGCCTCCGGTCCTCACACTCGCCAACCCGGCCGACGGCACCGAGGATGTGGATGTGAACACCAATCTGGTGCTGCAGTTCAACGAGCCGGTGCGCCTGAGCGCGTCGAACATCCGGTTCACTTCCTCCGGCGGAGACGTCACCGGGCCCATCACCGCGTCGCCTTCGTCCGGCTACGCCTCGCTCTACGTGGTCACTCCCGGCCGGCTGACCGGGAAGACCTCGTACCTGATCAGCATCTCGACCGACGTGAAGGACCAGATGGGCAATCCCTTCGCGGGTCGCACGCTGGGCATCAAGACGATGGACGTCCAGGGCCTCCCCGGGTCGGACGTCACGCCGCCCAGGTTGCTCAGCGCCTCTCCCAGCGCCGGCACCAGCTCGATCAACCCTAACACGCAGATTCTGCTGGCGTTCAGCGAGCAGCTCTCCAACACCGCGTCGCAGCTCTCCAACTACCGGTTCACCACCTCCGGCGGCTCCTATCCGGTCGGCTCGGTCTCGGTGACCGGCACCAGCGTCATCCTCAGCTTCACGGGCCCGTTGCTGGTCGACACGACCTACACCCTGTTGCTGATGCCGACTCTCACCGACCGCGCCGGCAATGCCCTGGCCCCGACCGATCCGATCACCTTCCGGACCGCGCTGATCCAGGGCCAGCCAGGCGACCGGACCCCGCCCCGGGTCTCCACACTCAACCCGGCCGACAACAGCACCGGCGTCGGCATCCACTCGGAGATCTACCTGACCTACTCCGAGGCGATGAACCAGACCCAGATGCTCTCCGTGGCGAACTACCAGCTCTCGACGAGCGGCGGCTCGGTCCCGCTCACGGCGACGTTCGTCAACTCGAGCGCCGTGCGGCTCGCGTCGACCGTGGCCTCGCTGCGAGGTGACACCCAGTACTCGCTCCTGCTCACCAGCGGGCTCACCGACTTGATGGGCAACCCGCTCTCGCCGCTCGCCGTCAGCTTCCGCACGGCCACGGCCACAGGCGTGCCGGGCGCCGACTTCACCGCGCCCACCCTGGTGAGCAGCAACCCGTCCACCGGCACCAGCGACGTCGATCCCAACTCGCTCGTGGTGCTGGTCTTCAGCGAGGAAATGGGCGCCACCGCCGCCTCCGCCTCGAGCTATCGGTTCACCACCCAGACCGGCGTACCGATCTTCCCGACCAACGTCACCGTGACCGGCACCGGGGTGGTCCTCGGGTTCGGCGCCCAGGGGCTGCTGACCGAGACCAACTACTCGCTGTCGCTCATCAACCTGAGCGACAAGGCCGCGAACGCGCTCCAGCCCATCGCTCCCATCACCTTCCGTACGGCCAGCATCCCGGGCAAGCCCGGTGATCGCACGCCGCCCTCGGTTTCGACGATCAGCCCCGCCGACAACGGCGTGATCGGCATCTACTCGCAGTTCTTCATCACCTACAGCGAGGCGATGGGCAGCAGTGCCTGGTCGGCTGCCAACTACTCCCTGACCACGGGCGGCGGGGTCTTCCCGATCACCGTCACCTACTTGAGCCCGACCGCGGTCCAGATCTCGCCCACGAAGGTGCTGATCGGCAACATCGGCTACAAGCTGTCGCTCTCCGGCGGCATCCAGGACGTCCAGGGCAATCGCCTGCAGGCCCGCGTCTTCGACTACCAATCGGAAAATGTCCCGGGTGTCCCCGGCTCCGACGTCACGCCGCCGATCCTCGGCGGTTCGCAGCCGGCCGACGGGGAACAGAACGTCGACCCGTATGTGGCGCCGGCGCTGGGCTTCAGCGAGGCGCTGGATCCGGCCACCGCCGAGTCGGAGATCAACTACACCCTCACGACCGATGGCGCCCTGACCGAGTCTCACCCGCTCACGGCGACGGTCGTGGGGACCAACGTGGTTCTCGAGTTCGGCGGCCCCCTGCTGGTCGATTCCCGCTACACCATCCGGCTGTCGAACAACATCCGCGATGTCGCCGGCAACCGCCTCGTCGTGTCCGCGCCGGTGCGCTTCCGCACCCGAGCGGTCGCTGGACTGCCCGGTGACAGGACTGCCCCCACCGTGACGAGCATCAACCCGGCCAATGCTACCACCGTCGGCGTGAACAGCGACATCTACATCACGTTCAGCGAGCCGGTGAACCTCACCCCGACGCCCTCCACGTCGCCGTACCAGCTCACCACGTCCGGTGGCCCCTATCCGTTCACCGGCAGCTCGCGGATCAACTCGAGCGCCGTGCGGCTGACGCCCAAGAAGCCGTTTCAGGGAGGCGCCACCTACTCGCCGGTGGTCACCAGTGAGATCGCCGGCACGCAGGGCAATCCGCTCGAGGCCTTCTCGTCGAGCTTCTCGGTGTCCACGGTGCCTGGCTCGTCGGGCAGCGACTTCACAGCTCCGACGCTGCTCTCGGCCAATCCGTACGACGGCCAGCAGAACGTCGATCCCGACACCCGGATCGTGCTGACCTTCTCGGAGCCGATGGAGATCAGCAATGTCGTCACGGTGGGCGTCACGAGCACCAGCAACTACCGCATCTCGTCCGACTCGTCGAGCTTCAACCCGACCCGGGTCGATGTCGTCAGCTCGCCGCCGAACTCCGTCTCGCTCAACGTGGGACGGCTCGCCGGCAACACGACCTACGCGGTGATCCTGTCCAACAGCCTCAAGGACAAGGCCGGCAATGCCCTGGTCGCCCAGGCGATCGGGTTCAAGACCGCCAACGTCGCCCTGCCCGGCGCCGACTCGACACCGCCTCAGCTGAGCGACACCAACCCGAGGAACGGCTCCGACTCGGCCTCGCTGCAGACCCAGATCACCGTGATCTTCAGCGAGCCGGTCAACGACATCTCGCCCACCGTGCCGATCCCGCTCACCATCACCCAGGGCCTCAACTCGGCTCTCTGGATCGGCAACTACAGCTTCTTCTCGGCCTTCGGCGACGTCGGGATCGCCCAGGCGCAGAAGCTCGGCTATCCGCCGAACGCTTACCTGCTCACCCCGGCGACCACGTCGCTGCGCGGCGGTACCACCTACACGCTGGTGCCCTCCAACCGCATCCTGGACAAGGCTGGCAACGGGCTCATCAGCAGCCAGGTGGCCTTCACCACGGTCGACCAGCCGGGCACCGGTGTGGGCGATGTCACCGCCCCGCAGGTGATCGCGTCTCAGCCGGCCAACGACGCCCAGGTCATCAACCCCAACACCAACATACTCTTCACTTTCAGCGAGGAGATGTACGAGGCCGGGGCCCTCGCCGACACCTACTCGGTCACCAGCACCGGCAACTGGACCATCCTGGCGCCGTATGACAAGGAGGCGGCCACCGCCGCCGACCAGCAGTTTCCGACCAGGATCGAGAAGCTCACGGTGCCTCCAAATGCCTACAAGGTCGACTTCGGTACCGTCGACAACGCCCTGCCCAGGACCGACTGCTACTACATCGTGGAGCTGTCGAACCGCATCCGAGACCTGGCGGGCAACCCGCTGACGTCGACCAAGATCCTGTTCCAGCAGGGCAGCCCGCCGACCAAGCCGAAGGTC
>CAZSVK010000127.1:7307-13632 GCA_964610245.1 uncultured bacterium | reverse complement strand
GCCGTGGCTTTGTGCAGGTAGAACAGGGGTAAGGGGTTAGGGGTTAGGGGTTAGGGGTTAGCAACTTCGCAGCGTCCCCTCGAGTTGGCTCCACCGTTCGGCGCACGCCAGGTGCGGACTCAGCGGTTCAACCTGGAGGGTGTCGTCCACGGCTCCTAACCCCTAACTTCTAACCCCTAACCCCTAACCCCTAACCCCTACTCCCTCTCGATGGCCATCGCCAGGCCGTTGCCGCCGCCCATGCAGAGCGTGGCCAGGCCGGTGCGGCCGCCCCGTGCCTTCAGTACGGAGAGCAGCGTCGTGACGATGCGGGCGCCGCTCGCGCCGATCGCATGGCCCAGCGCGATGGCGCCGCCGTGGACGTTGACGCGCTCGAAGTCGAATCCGAGCTTGCGACCCGTGGCCAGCGCCTGGACCGCGAACGCCTCGTTGGCCTCGATAAAGTCGAAGTGACTCACCGGGACGTTCATCTTCGCCAGCAGGTTCTCGACCGCGGCCACCGGCGCCATCATCACCCAGCCGGGGTCCACTCCGCCGGCCGCGGAGGCGCGGATCGTCGCCAGAGGCTTCAGCCCCAGCGCCTCGGCCTTCGCCCGGCTGGCGATGACCAGCGCCGCCCCGCCGTCGTTGAGGCCGGGGGCGTTTCCCGCCGTGACGGTGCCGTCCTTCTCGAAGGCCGGCCTCAGCTTGGCCAACCCCTCGACCGTGCTGTCGGCGCGAATCGTCTCGTCCTCCGAGAAGAGGAGCTTCTCGCCCTTCTTCGCCGGGATCTCGACGCCGACGATCTCGTCGCGGAACAGGCCCGCCGCCTGCGCCTTCGTCGCCTTCTGGTGGCTCTCGCAGGCGTAGCGATCCTGGTCGGCCCGGCTCACCTTGTACTCGCGCGCCACGGCCTCGGCCGTCGAACCCATGTGGACGTCGGTGAAGGCGCACCACAAGCCGTCGGCGATGATGGCGTCCTCGATCTTGGCGTGGCCCAGCCGCAGTCCGTTACGCGCCTCGCGCAGCAGATAGGGCACCCGGCTCATGCTCTCCATTCCGCCCGCAACCACCAGCTGGGCGTCGCCGGCGCGGATGGCCTGCGCGGCCAGCATGATCGCCTTCAGGCCCGAGCCGCAGACCTTGTTGACGACGTAGGCCGGCACCGTCGACGGCAGCCCGCCGCGAAGCGCCGCCTGCCGCCCGGGGCTCTGACCCAGGCCCGCCGAGATCACGTTGCCCATCACGACCTCGTCGATCTGGTCGGGCGCGACCCCCGCGCGGCGCACCGCCTCGCGGATGGCCGCGGCGCCAAGGTCGGTGGCGGAGAGAGCCGCCAGGGAACCGCCGAACTTGCCCGTAGGCGTGCGGACGGCGCTGAGGATGACCGGATCGTTGGCTGCGTTCGAGGACATCGGTGACCTTCTTTCGTCAGTCTTGGTGAGGTGATCGGTGAGTTGGAGTCAGTTACTTCAGCCGCTCCGCGAGCGCCTTGGCCCGGGCGGGATAGTCGCGGATCAGCTCCGACATCCGGGCGCAGAGGGCCTCGGGCGTGAAGCCGAACTTGCGCGCCAGTTCGTGGTCCGGCGCCGATTCGCCGAAGCCGCTCTGAGCATACTCCGCGCCCAGGTCGCCCGTCAGGACCTTCCAGCCGTGGGCGGTGGCCGCCTCGACCGAGAGCCTGAGCGGCACGCCAGGCAGCAGCACCGCGTCCCGGACCGATTGGGGCTGCTGCAGGAAACGCTCCAGGCACGGCACCGAGATGACGCGTGCGGTCTTGCCTTCCTTCGCCGCCAGTAGCCGGGCCGCCTCCAGGGCGAGCGAAACCTCGGACCCGGTAGCGAGCACCTGCAGGTCGGGTCGGGCCACCTGGCCGTTGAGCACGACGTAGGCGCCCTGCTGGAACTCGGAGTCGCGGTTCTGGCACTCGGGCAGCACCGGAAGGTCCTGGCGCGAGAGCACCAGCACGACCGGTCCGGCCACCGCCGGGCGCGACAGGATGTAGCGCCAGGCCGCGAGACACTCGTTGGCGTCGCCCGGTCGGATCACCTCGACGCGGGGGATGGAGCGTAGCGAGATGAGTTGCTCGACGGGCTGGTGGGTCTCGCCGTCCTCCCCCAGCAGGATGCTGTCGTGGGTGAAGATGAACGTTACCGGTAGCTTCGAGATCGCCGCCAGGCGGATGGCCGGCTTCATGTAGTCGGCAAACGCCATGAACGTTCCCGTGTAGGGGAGCAACCCGCCGTGCGCCGCGAGGCCGTTGGCGATGGCGCCCATCGCGTGCTCCCGGACGCCGAAGTGGATGCCCCGGCCTCGCCAGGTGCCCTCCTCGAGCCCGTCGACGAAGTAGCCGGTCACCTTCTCGAACGAATCGGTCTTGGTCGAATTGGCCAGGTCGGCCGAGCCGCCCAGCATGTTCGGGACCGCCTTGGCCAGCGCGGCCATCACCTGGCCCGAGGCGGCGCGGGTCGCCAGCTTGGGCTTCTTCGAGAAGTCGACCGTGCCGAAGGCTGCCTCCGCTCGCTCGCGAAGCTGGGCGCGTCCCTCCTCCGAGAAGCACAGGTCCCACTCGGCGGCGCGCTCGGGGTGCTTCGCCTTCCAGGCGGCCAGCCGCTCGGACCACGCCTGTTGCTCGCGCCGTCCGGCCTCGAGCCCCGGGCCGAAGACCTGCCGGACGTAGGCGGGCAGCCAGAAGGACTCGCCGGCCGGATGGCCGAATCCTTCCTTGAACTTGCGGATCGCCTCGGCCCCGAGCGGGCTGCCGTGGGCGTCGATGGTGCCCTCCTTGACCGTGCCGTGCGCGATCTTCGTGTGGCCGACGATCAGCGTGGGCAGCCCTCGCACCCGCCGCGCCTGGGCCAGCGCCCGGCCGAGCGCGCGGCGGTCGTGGCCGTCGGGCACGTCGATGATGTTCCAGCCCATCGCGGCGAAGACGCCCGCCACGTCCTCGCGCATCGTACGGTCGGTGGGCGAGGCGAGCTGGATGCGGTTGGAGTCGTAGAAGGCGATCAGGCGATCCAGCCCCAGCCGGCCCGCCAGCGCGGCCGCCTCGTGGCAGACCCCCTCCTGGAAGCAACCGTCGCCGGCCAGCACGTAGGTGTGGTGGTCGACTAGCTCGGGGCCGAAGGCGCTCCGGAAGAGCTTCTCGGCCATCGCCATCCCTACCGCATTGGCGAAACCCTGGCCGAGCGGGCCGGTCGTTGTCTCGACGCCCGGGCACAGCCGCAGGACCGGGTGGCCCTGCGTCGGGCTGCCAAGCTGCCGGAAGTTCTGCAAATCCTGGAGCGAGAGCCGGCCCTGCAGGAACGGCAGCGTGTAGGGCAGCATCGACTCGTGACCGGCCGAGAGCACGAAGCGGTCGCGGTCGGCCCACCCCACATCGGGACTGGCCTTGAGATGGCTGGCGAAGAGTGTGTACGCGAAGTCGATGCTCGAGAGCGGGCCGCCCGGATGGCCGGACCTGGCCTTCTCGATCCCGTCGAGGATAAGGCACTTCAGCGCGTTGACGGCGAGCTGTTCCATCGCGTCGCCCAGCGCGGGTTCGCCCGGTCCGGCGTTGCCTCCGGGCAGGCGGGCGAGCGCCTGTCGCGCGGCGGGTTCGAGGGAATCGGGAGCGGGAAGCGGAAAGCTCGTTGTTTCGGGCGCCATGTCCTCGGCCTCTCCTTCGAGATCGTGGGGAGCGTGTCCCGAGGATGGTAGAGGGCCGCGCCGGCCGGATCAAGGACAGGAGGATGGTTGCGGTGTTTGCCTTTCTGGAGTTGCTCGAGGGGCTCGGCACGTTGGCCGATCTCCTGTCTCTTCTGACCGACTTCTGGGCGGCTGCGCCGAGCGGGGAGGTTGGGGACACTTACCTGACCCCGAGCGTGCGAGATCCCGCGTGATTCGAGGACCTTCCCTGCTTCGGGGTCAGGCAAGTGTCCCCAATTCACGGGCGTGCTATGGTGGAACCGTGCGCGCGAGCAAGGAGGCGGCATGACCGAGGGTGACAAGCGCCGAGGTTATCTGGAGGAGATCCTGGTGCAGTTGCCGGGGTTCAAGGGCTACCTGGCCCGCGAGAACCGCCGGGATTCCGACCAGGCCTGCCGGGAACACCTGGCGGCGCGGCTGAACGCGGCCAAGAAGGCAGTGGGCGAGGCGAAACGGCGGATGCTCTCGGCCGGCAAGCTGCTGGGCATCGAGCGTCTGGACCGGGTGAGCGATCGGCTCGAGAAGGTGGTCTCGAAGGTTTCGCATGCCGAGCGCGGCTACACGGGGTTCTTCGATCGCAACCAGATCGGACCGCAGGAGCTGGACCGGCTGCACGAGGCGGACCTGGCCCTGACCGAGTACGCGCTGGCGATCGAGCAGAAGCTCTCGGGGCTGCCGAAAGCGGCGCCGGGAGACGAGATGGACGCCGCCGTCGAGGCGGCGCTCGAGGCGGTCGAACGCTTCGAGACAGTATTCGACCAGCGCAAGCGTGTCATGACGGAGGTGAGCTGAGATGGGTATTTTCCTCGAAGTCATCGAGCATTTTGACGAGTCCGGCAAGGAACTCGTCCACCGGTATCCTCCCGAAGGTTCGACCGACATCAAGATGGGCGCGCAGCTCATCGTGCAGGAGAACCAGGCGGCCATCTTCTACCGCGACGGCAAGGCGCTCGACCTGTTCAAGGCGGGGCGCCACACGCTGAGCACCCAGAACGTGCCGATCCTGACACGGCTGATGTCGCTGCCGTTCGGCTTCAACTCGCCGTTCAAGGCGGCGGTCTACTTCGCCAACCTGAAGACCTTCACCGATCTGAAGTGGGGCACGAAGGAGCCGATCGTCTTCCGCGATACCGAGCTGAAGATGGTGCGGCTGCGGGCCTTCGGCAAGTACAACCTGCGGATCGTCGATCCCCAGCTCTTCATCAACGAGCTGGTCGGCACGCAGGGCACCTACATGGTTTTCGATTTCGAGGGGTTCTTCAAGGACGTCATCGTCCAGAAGCTCAACGACTTCCTCGGCGAGAACCTGAAGACCATCTTCGACCTGCCGAAGCTCTACAACGAGATCTCGAGCGCAATGAAGGCCCAGGTCGAGGAGACCTTCGCCAAGTATGGCATCGAGGTCCGCGACTTCGTCATCGGGGCGATCACGCCGCCGGAGGAAGTCCAGAAGATGATCGACAAGCGGTCGAGCATGGCCGCCGTCGGCGACGTGGGCCAGTACATGCAGTTCCAGGCTGCCGAGTCGATGTCCGACTTCGCCAAGGGCAACAACCCCACCCTCGGGATGGGCATCGGGATGGGGCTGGGCCAGGCGATCGGCGGCGCGATGAGCCCCGTCGGCGGCCAGGCGCAGGCGGCGCAATGCCCCGCCTGCAGGGCCTCGGTTCCGGCCGGCAAGAAGTTCTGCGGCGAGTGCGGCGCCTCGATGGTTCCCCCGGCCGCGGCGGCGGTGGCCTGCCCGGCCTGTGGCAAGCAGACGGCGGCCAGCTCGAAGTTCTGTAACGAGTGCGGGGCCAAGATGCCCGCCGAGTCGACCTGCCCCTCCTGCAAGGCTACGGTGCCTCCGGGCAAGAAGTTCTGCGGCGAATGCGGCACCAAGCTCGGTTGAATCACGAAGTTCCGGGGCCCGGGCGGGGGGCGAGCGCTCCCCGCCCGGGCGACCCGCGGCCGTCGCGCGGCTGGCGTTTCCGCCTGCATTCCGTCGCGCTGCTGCCCGCGTTGTTCCTGGCCGGCTCGCTCGTGCAGCCGGGCCCATCGCCCGGCCATCCTCCCGTCCCGGCGGTAACTCCGCAGTTAACTCCTCCGGCCTCGACACCGCCCCCGGCCGCTCCGTCGCCCGTCCCCGCCGCTCCCGCGGGTCCGGCCGCTCCCTCGGCCTCCATGCTGGGCGTGCTGCTCGACGAAGTGACGGGCAAGCCGATCGCCGGCGCCGAGATTTCGGTGCCCGAGCTGGGCCTGCGCGTGCGGAGTCAGGCCGACGGCCGCTGGTCGCTGACCAACGTGCCGGTGCGCCGAAGGGCCTACGAGTTGCTGGTGACCTGCGCCGGCTACTCGAGCGTCACCGTCGAGGTGAAGGTCGAGAGCGCGCAGGCGGTGCCCGTTCCCGCCGTGCAGTTGAAGCCGCGCGGTTGGTAGGGAAAGGCAGGGGGCAGGGGTTGGGGGTTGGGGGTTAGGGGTTGGGAGCCGTGGACGATACCCGCAAGGTCAAGCCGTAGACCTGACGTGCGCCGTAGCCTGGTGCCAACTCGAGGGGACTCTGCGAAGTGCCTAACCCCTAACCCCTAACCCCCAACCCCCCACCCCCACCCCCCCCCCCCCCCCCCCCGCCGGCCCCCCCCCCCCCCCGGCCCCCGCCCCCGCCCCCGCCGCCGCCCAC
>CAZSVK010000127.1:0-7297 GCA_964610245.1 uncultured bacterium | reverse complement strand
CGAAGTGCCTAACCCCTAACCCCTAACCCCCAACCCCTAACCCCTAACCCCCAACCCCTACAACGAGCGGTGCCTCAGCGCCTCCGGGTCCGCGGCGTAGGTCAGCGCGTCGTCGAAGCCGATGTCGCCCGACTTCACCAGCGCGGCCAGTTGATCGTCCATCAGCCGCATTCCCTGGTTCTGGCCGGCCAGCATCGCGTTGGGCACCTGGAAGATCTTGCCCTCGCGGATGAGGTTGGCGATGGCCGACGTGCGGAACATCACCTCGTGGACGGCGAGGCGGCCGCCGCCGCGCGCCTTGGGCACGAGCACCTGGCAGACCACCGCCAGCAGCGTCTCGGCGAGCATGTTCTTGATCTGCTCGGAGCGGTCGGCCGGGAAAGCGCCCAGGATGCGATCGATGGTCTTGGGCGCGGTCTGCGTGTGGAGCGTCGAGAGCACCAGGTGGCCGGTCTCGGCCGCCGTCATCGCCAGCTCCATCGTCTCCGGGTCGCGCATCTCGCCCACCATGATGACGTCGGGATCCTGGCGCAGGGCGGCGCGCAGCGCGTTGCCGAAGGAACGCGTGCTGCTGCCGACCTCGCGCTGCGTGAACCGCGCTTTCTTGGGCGTGTGCACGAACTCGACCGGGTCCTCGATCGTCAGGATGTGCGCATCCCGGTTCTGGTTGATGTAGTCGAGCATCGCCGCGACCGTCGTCGACTTGCCGGAGCCGGTGGGTCCGGTGACCAGAATCAGTCCTCTGTTTGCCTTGCAGAACCGCTCCAGCGCCGAGGGCGCCGCCAGCTCCTGCAGGTTGCGGATCGTCTGCGGCAAGATGCGGATCACGATGCCCGGCCCGGCGAGGTCGTGGAACACGTTCACCCGGAACCGGCCCAGCCCCGGCCGCTCGATCGCCAGGTCCAGCTCTTCCCCGCCGTCGAAGACGCCTCGCCGGTACTCGTCCAGCATCCGGTAGACGAGCCACCGCACCATCGCCGCCTCGGTGGCCGGGAAGCTCGACTCCTGCAACCGGCCTTCGACCCGGTAGCACGGCGCCAGACCGCTCCAGATGTGCACGTCGGAGGCCCCGCGGCCGCAGGCCTCCTTGAGCACATGGCTGATGCTGACCGCGTACGGCTTCACCGGCCGGCCCCCGCCCCGGGCCGCGGGCAGCGTCGCGCTCGGGTTGGCGCACTCCAGCCTCGAGGTCTCGCCCACTGCCACCCCGGTGTGATCCAGCTTGTCGTCGAACAGCGGCGAGGTCCCCGTCGTCCTGCCCGCCCTGGCGCCCGGCTTCTGGCCCGAAAGGTCGCCCGCCGGCCGCCGTTCGGTCGCCATGTTCGCGAAGTCCTGCACGGCGAAGGGGCCCGTCCGGGGCTTCGAGCGCGCTCGCTTGCGCACCGAATCGAGGACCTCCGCCGCCACCGCCTTCTCCGCGGGCGAGAGCCGGCTCCGGATGCGCTCCAGCGCCGTCTGTCCGGTCTGTCGCAACTCGCCGGAGGCTTCCTCGAGCCACAGCGCCAGAGGCTCCACGGAACTCGCGTCCCCCTCTTCGCCCAGGGCGTAGAGGATGTCCGAGACCTCCTCGGGGGACTGACAGGCGCTCAGGCGCGTAGCCAGGGGGGAATCGCTCATCGTGATTGCCGCTACAGTGCGCGGGACGGCCCGCCCGCGCGGCTTCGGGATTGGCTCTCGGCCGTGTGCCCGGCCCCGGGCACGGCTACCATCGAACCACTATCCGCCGTCGTTTTCCAGCCATGAGCATCGATCCCTGCTAAGATGCTGGCATCCGTGACCCCGGGGCCCGGAACCGGCCCTGGCGGGGTTGTCGCCCGGCGGCCCGCGGCTGGCCCGATCCGGGGCGAGCGGCCCCACGGGCAGGGAGGTTTCTCAGATGCAACTGGGTCTTGCGGGCAAGGTCGTCCTCATCACCGGCGCCAGCCGGGGCATCGGAGCCGCCTGCGCGCGCGCGCTGGCCGCGCAAGGGGCGTCGGTCGTCATCAACTGCCTCGCGTCCAGGGACAAGGCCGACGCCCTTCTCGCCGAGATCGTCGCGGCCGGCGGGCAGGGGATGGTCGCTCAGGCCGACGTCCGCAAGCGGGCCGACGTCGAACTGATGGTGCAATCGGCGCTCGAGCGGTTCGGCCACATCGACGTACTGGTCAATAACGCCAACCTTCACTTCCCCATCAAGCCCTTCGTCCAGCTCACCTGGGACGAGATCCGGCAGAAGCTCGAGGGCGAGCTCGAGTCCTTCTACAACTGCTCCCAGGCGGTCCTCGGCGGGATGCTCGAGCGCCGCAGCGGCAAGCTCATCCTCGTCAGCAGCAGCCTCTCGCGCTGGCCTGGCCACGGTTTTTCGGCCCACGCGGCGGCCAAGGCCGCCCTGGACAGCCTCGGCCGGGTGATGGCGCTGGAGTTGGGCCCCCAGGGCGTCGCCGTCAACGTCGTCGCGCCCGGCCTGACGCGCACCGACGCGACCACCTTCCTGCCCCAGGCGGTCCACGACCAGACCGCGGCCCTCACTCCGCTGAGGCGGGTCGGGCTGCCCGACGATGTCGCCGGTGCGGTCGTCTACCTCGCCTCCGACCTCTCCGGCTTCGTCACGGGCCAGTACTTCCCCGTCAACGGCGGCATCTCGATGCTGTAGCCGGCGCGCCGCGGCCGGGAACTCCGAGCGAGACCGGGGGGCGCTTCCCACGTTCCAGTCCCGATACCGAAAGACAACGTTGGCTGACCCAAGGAGTTCCGTTCGATGACCGAAGGCAATCCGCCCGCCCCTACCCTGATGGTGGTGGACGACACGCCCGCGAACCTGAAGCTGCTCGAGGGCATCCTGCAGGAGCACGGATTCCGGATCCGCCCGTTTCCCTCGGGCCGGCTGGCCCTGAAGGCGGCGCTAGCGGAGCCGCCCGACCTCATCCTGCTGGACGTGATGATGCCCGAGATGGACGGCTATGAGACCTGCTCGAGGCTGCGCGCCGAGGAGCGCACTCGCGGTATCCCCGTCATCTTTCTCAGCGCGCTGCGCGAGACCGACGACAAGCTGAAGGCCTTCCAGGCCGGGGGCGTCGACTACGTCACCAAACCGTTCCAGGCCGAGGAGGTGCTGGCGCGCGTCAGGACGCACCTCGACCTGCTGCAGGCGCGGCGGTCGCTGGCCGCCCGGAACCGCGAGCTGACGGAGAGTCTCGAGCGCCAGGCAGAGCTGGAGCGAATGCGCGACAACCTCGTTCACATGATGGTGCACGACATGCGCTCCCCTCTGATGGGCATCGGCGGCAACCTCGACCTGCTGCGGATGGATCTCCAAGACGGCCTCGGCGCGGAGCAGAGAGCGTTTCTGGACAGCGCCGAGCAAGCGGCGAAGAACCTGATCGAGATGGTCTCGTCGATGCTCGACGTGAGCCGCCTGGAGGCCCGGCAGATGCCCGTGGCGCTCCGGCGATGCGACGTCCTCTCCGCCCTGCGCCGGGGAGTCGACGCGCTCGGCGCGGCAACGCAGCGCTGTCAGTTCCGGATGGAGCTGCCTTCCGAGCCGGCGCTTGCCGAGTGCGATCCCGACCTGGTGGCCAGGACCGCCACGAACCTCCTGGCCAACGCGCTCAAGTTCACTCCCAAGGGTGGCGCCGTCTCTCTGAGCGTGTCGCGCGCGGAAGGGGCCGTCCGGGTGTCGGTGACCGACAGTGGTCCGGGAATTCCCGCCGAGCACCACGGCCGCATCTTCGAGAAGTTCGGACAGGTGCAGTCGGACGGCCCGAAGGTGAAGTACTCCACCGGCCTGGGGTTGACTTTCTGCAAGCTCGCGATCGAGGCCCAGGGCGGTCGGATCGGGCTCGAGAGCGAGGTGGGCCGTGGGAGTACCTTCTGGTTCGAGCTGCCGGCCGGTCCCACGGTCGAATGAAGGAGTGACGACGATGTCCAGAATCTTGGTCGTCGACGATCAGGAAGAGATCCGGATGGTGCTGCGGACGATCTTCGAGTCGGGCGGTCACGAGGTCGCGACCTGCCCCAACGGCGTGGAAGCCCTGGCGCAGGCCGAGGCCCACGTCCCCGACGCGGTCGTCACCGACGGCATGATGCCTCTGATGGATGGCTTCATGTTGCGCCGGCACTGCGCCCTGGAGCCCAACCTCAGGCACGTGCCGTTCATCATGTACACCGCCACGAGCGCCGATGCGAACGCCGAGGCGGTCGCGCGCAGTCTCGGTTTCCGCAGATTCCTCATCAAGCCTCAATCGCCCGAGATGCTGCTCAGCGCGGTCGAGGAGGTACTGACGCCCGTCGACGCAGGAGCCTGGCACGGGATGGGCGGTCCCCGGCCGGGAGGATTGCCGTCGGAGGTCGCCTCGGCCAGCTTCTGCCCCGGCTCCCTCGCCCAGGAGATGGAGGTGTTGCGCCGGTACAACGAGACCCTCTTCCAGGCCCTCAATGCCCGGATGTCCGAGCTGGAGCGAGAGATCTCGGAACGCCGGCAGGTCGAGGAGCAGATCCGGTGCCTGAACTCGGAACTGGAAGAGCGCGTCGGACAGCGCACCGCCGAACTCGAGCGCGTCAATCGCGAACTCCAGGCGCGGGCCGAGGAACTCGCTCTGTTCAACCGGGCGATGATGGGCCGCGAACAGAGAGTGATCGAACTCAAGGAAGAGGTCAACCGACTCTGCCGGGAACTGGCCAGACCGCCTGTCTACCCGGCGATCTGGGACCATCCAGGCACCGACGAGGACCGCTGAGATAACGTTGGATTTGCGAGGCCGCCGACCCATGCCCACCACTCTCAAGGTCCTGGTTGTCGACGACGAACCCCAGGTCGTGCGGCTCATCCGGCAGCACCTCGGCAGTCTCGGCTGCGAGATGCTCGACGCCTTCGACGGTGCCGAGGCCTGGGAGCGGGCGCTGGACTGGAAGCCAGACGTCGTCCTGATGGACCGGAAGCTTCCCGATGTCGATGGGGCCGAGATCTGCCACCGCATCAAGTCGAGCCCGGAGCTGCCAGGGACGCTCGTCATCCTGACGTCGGGCTACATGGTTGACGAGGACGAACGGGCCAGCGGATTCGAATCGGGCGCGGACGCTTACCTCGCGAAACCCTTCAACGGCAGGGAATTGCAGGCTCTGGTCACGGCGATGGCGCGCATTCGCAACCGGGAGCGCGCTCTGGAGGACAGCCAGAGAGAGCTGAAGCAGGCCCGCAGGGCGGCCCTGAGCATGATGCAGGACGCCGAGCGCGAACGGACCAAGGCGGAGGAGGCCTGGAGCCGGCTCCAGGCCTCGACCCAGAGTCTGCGATTGCTCTCCCGAGCCATCGAGAACAGCCCAGCGGTGGTGATGATCACCAACGCCGACGGTCAGATCGAGTACGTCAACCCCAAGTTCACCGAGTTGACGGGCTACTCCGTCGAGGAGACGGCGGGCAAGACGCCCCGCATCCTGCGCTCGGGCATGCACCCCCGGGCGTTCTTCACCGAACTCTGGACGACCATCAAGGCCGGCAGTCAGTGGCGCGGCGAGATCTGCAACCGTAAGAAAGATGGGACTCTGTACTGGCAGTCGGCTTCCATCGCTCCGGTCACCGGCGACGACGGCGTTACCCACTTCGTCGCCGTCACCGAGGACATCACCGAGCGCCGCCGGTTCATCGCGGAACTGCAGGAGGCGCGGCGGTCGGCCGAGGAGGCCAGCAAGGCCAAGAGTTCCTTCCTGGCCAACATGTCCCACGAGATTCGCACTCCGATGAACGCGGTACTCGGGTTCACCGACCTGCTGCTCAGGGACTCGACCCTCACCGGGCAGCAGCGCGAGAGGCTGGGTCTCGTGGGCCGCGCGGGCGAGCACCTCCTGGACCTGATCAACGACATCCTCGAGATGTCGAAGATCGAGGCGGGACGGGCCGTCCTCAACCCCGCCAACTTCGACCTGTTCCGCACGATCGAGGATCTCGCCCGGCTGTTCGAGCTGCGAGCCCACAAGAAGGGCCTGGCGTTCGACTTCGTCCATCTCGGGGAGTTGCCCCGGTTCGTCGTCGGTGACGAGGGCAAGCTCCGGCAGGTGCTGATCAACTTGCTGGGGAATGCGGTGAAGTTCACCGACCACGGAAGCGTCACGCTGAAGTTAGGTCTTGTGGATGGCCCGGCCAGGCTCTTTGCCGAGGTCGTCGACACCGGCCCCGGCATTCCCGAGGAAGACCATGACAAGCTGTTCCAGAGTTTCGGACAAACCGAGACCGGGATCCGTGCCGGCGGAGGCACCGGCCTGGGGCTGGCGATCTGCCGGGCCTATGCGGGGCTGATGAACGGCAGCGTTTCCTTCGTCTCGGCGCCAGGCGAAGGCAGCACTTTTCGCTTCGAGTTCGCCGTCGAGCTGGGGCGGGAGGAAGATGCCCGGGGCCGGGCTCCCGCCCGCGTTCTCCGGCTCGAGGCCGGCCAGGCTCCGTGTCGCGTTCTCATCGTCGACGACCTGGCCGAGAACCGCCTGCTTCTGACCGATCTTCTCGCCCAGGCCGGCTTCGAGACCGCCGAGGCCTCCGGCGGACTCGAGGCGCTGGCGGCCTTCGACCGGGAGCCGCCCAGCCTGGTGCTGATGGATCAGCGGATGCCCGATCTGGACGGCAAGGAGGCCACCCGGCGCATCAAGGCCACCGCTCGAGGCCGGAACACGCCGGTGCTCGTCGTCTCGGCCAGCGCGCTCGAGGAGAACCGCCGCGAGGCGCTGGAGGCCGGGGCCGACGGGTTCATCCGCAAGCCCTTCCGGCCCGACGACGTGTTCGGCGAGATTGCGCGGGTCTGTGGCGTCCGCTACGTCACGCACGAAGGCGGCGAATCGGGCCCTTCCGAAGCGGTGGGTTCCCCCTTGCTGGCGGCCGAGCGGGTGCGCTCGTTGCCCGCCGACTCCCTGGCCGAGATGCGCTCCGCCACCACGCTCGGCGACAAGGGACGGCTGCTGGCCATCATCGACGGGCTCGCGCCCGAGCACCGGTCCGTCGGCGACGGGCTGAAGGCGCTGGCCGAGGAGTACCAGTACGAGGCGTTGCTCTCGCTGTTCGGGGAGGGGTGAAGCGCGGTCCTCGCGACGGCAGAACGTCACAGTTAGAGAAGGTCTTCTCCGCGTCAGCCGGTGTCAGCGCGTGTCAGTCCGCGCCGGAGGCCGCGACGCCTAGCATCGGCGCCGTGCCCGGTCACGACGGCCGCGGCGGCGAACGGAGGTGTCGTGGTGAAGCAGCCTGTCGTCAACCGATGGTCCTCGGTCTGTCCATACTCCGAACTCGAGCGCAAGGCCGGTCTGGTCCCGGCCGAGCAAGACAGGGCAGCGGCGGTCA
>CAZSVK010000126.1:0-13790 GCA_964610245.1 uncultured bacterium | reverse complement strand
CGCCACGGGCGAAGCACGGCCACCAGCAGCACGTGCGCGAGGATGGCGGCGGCCCTGGCTCCGGTCGAGGCGGTGTCGCGGCCTGGTTTCAGTCGGGCCCCTCCGGTTGGCTCAGGTCAGCAGGCGCGGGAAGAGCGAACATCGGGACTCACGTCGTGGGCGAGGAGCGCTCCTCGCTCGGTTGCGTGGCTGGAGCGCCGTCCGGATTCAGCCGCGAGCGCGGCTCGGCGTCGGTCGGCGGCCCGGGCACCGGGGCGACGGAGGGCGCGGGACCGGGTTTCTCGCCGCCACCCGGAGCGGGCGCCGTCGGCTCGGCGCCGGGAGCCTCTTCCGAGGGCGGGTTCTGAGGCAGGCTGAGCGGCGGAATCGGTCTCCGAGGTCGCGGCCCCGGCCGGCCATCGAGCAACGGGCCGTTGGCTGGCGTGACGGAGTGATCGCAGTCGCCCACCGGCGCGTAGTCCGGAGGGGTCGGGTCCGGGGTGACCGGTTCGGCCGTGACTGGGCCGTTCGGCCGAACGGCGGGAGCTTGCGGGGCCTGGAAGGGGCCCGAGGGGCCCGAGGGGCCCGAGGGGCCCGCCGGGCCGGGTCCCGAGTCCCCGTCCGCATCGCCGATTGGGGCGCGTGGCGCGCCGATCGGACCGGGCCCCACTTCCGGGTCGCCGATCTCGCCCCGCGGAGGCAGCGGCGCCGGTCCGGGCTCCGTTCCGGGAGGGGGCAAGAGGTCGGGGGGCAAAAGCTCTGTTCCGGGCGGAGGGGGCGGAGGCGGGGGACGCAGTCCCGGAGGCGGTGGCCGTGGAGGCAAGGTCTCGGCGCCGGGTGGTGGCCTCAGGCCGGGCGGCGGCCGCGGACCCGGAGGCGGCCGCGGTCCGCCCGGCTGGCCCGGCTCGGCACCGGGAATTTCGATCGTTCCGGTCGTGCCGGAGGTTTCACCCGGTTCGTTCCCGCCGGCGCCAGGGCCGATGGTGCTACCATCCTCGCCGGTGCCTGCCGTCGTGGTCTGCCCCGGAGCGACGGAACCGCCGCGCGCCCCGTCCTCGGCCAGCCTGTCCTCGAGACGCTCGCCGGGGCGGAGTCCGGTGAGCGGATCGGGAAGGAGCGCTGCCGTTCCGCCGATGGAAGGAACTCCCGGCAACGGATCTTGGCCGGCCAGAGTCCCCGCCGCCGAACCGTCCGTTCCACCCAGGGTCCTGGCGGATGTTCCCGGCTCCGCGGAATCTCCCCCCGTTCCGCCGGGGACCGTCGCGGTCCCGGTGCCGTTGCCGGGCGTCACGCCGGTGACCGTGTTCTGGCCGCCCGCGGGCTGAGTCGCGCCCGACGGCACGCCGCCCGTGCCGCTGCCCTGCACGGTGCCGGATCCCGCCGGCTGGCCCCCGGTCTCTCCTCCGGTCTCAACGCTGGGAACGGTCGCGCCCGAGCCGTGACCGGTGCCGCCGGACGTGCCATGTCCACCATGCCCCGTGTTGCCCGCTTCCTGGCCGCCCGCGATGGCCGACGCGGCCGCTTCCTGCCCCCCCGTGTTGATGATCTGGCCGACGTCCACTTCGCCGATCTCACCGACCCCTCCGGGACCCGGCAGTCGGGCGATCTGGCCTGGGATGCCTCCCTGGCCCGGCTCTTCACCCGGGTCTCCACCCGAGCCTCCCGGCGCGACCACCGCCGGCAGGCCGGCCAGATATCTCTCGTAGGCGGCCACGTAGCTGGCCCACACGGCGTTGGCCTGGTTCTCGTCGCCGCGCTCCTGGGCGTCCAGATAGGCCGAGTAGAATCGCTGGTAGAGGATCTCGGCGACGGTCAGCGTGCTCTGGGTCGTGGGGATCGTGGGCGAGGAGGGGCCGGACTGCGCGGTCGCGGCCGGCGGGAGCCAGCAGCCCGCGAGCAGGAGACCCAGCGCGAGTTGCAGGACCGGGCGGCGGGAGTCGGATGAATCGATCATGGCTGTCCTCGACTGTCAGGGCTTGCTGCGGCCCTGCATCATGGCTGTCTTGACGGCGCTCCAGCGCTCGTTCAGCGTGGCGTTACCGGCGTGCCGGCGAAGCGATTCGAGCCGGGTCGCGAAGGTTGCGTCGGTGAAGGCCCTCTCCCGCACCAGTTGCTCCACTCGCGTCACCAGGTGCGTCGCGCGCTCCTCGATGACAGCCCGGGCGGCGTCGGGCGAGGCGATTTCCCGGTCGGTGTAGGCGACCCAGGAGTCGTGGGGGATCACGATGCCGCGGGTGACCCGGGGCTGCCGCACCATCTCGAGCGTCACGAGCAACACCCGTACGACGTCGTCGGACGTGCCTTTCGACAGGGCGTAGAGCAGACGCCTCGTCGGATCGTTTCCCGGCACCGCATACAGGTAGGCCTCGAAATCACCGTGGGGTCTGGTTCCGGCCAGCGTGAGCGAGGGGCCGCCCGTCTCCAGGCCGCTTCTGAGGAGTTGCACGCCCTCCTCGGCGAGCGACATCGCCAGGAGTCCGCTCTGGCTCCGTCGAGTTCTGACGAGTTCCACCCGGGACAGGTTTGAAAAGACGAAGACCAGCGGCACCAGGCCCAGCAGCACCAGCAGCACCAGGGGCAGCGCGGCGCCCCGGCGCGGGAGCGAACCCTTCGTGAACGGGGACCGGCTCATCCGTTCAGCATCCTCACGCTGTGAAGGACAGGCACTCCATCCCGCACCAGCAGCGTCGAGACGAGCTTGCGCCGCGAGACGGTGAACAGCGCCTCGCCCAGCCCCGAGGCCAGCGGCGCGCCATCCTCCGCCGGAAGCCCGTCCAGGGGCAGCGAGGTCCTCCTGAGAGTGTGGTCCTGACTGTCGAAGCTGTACATCACGAACCGTCCGTCGAAGTCGCGGAACACGAGGAGCCGTTCGGCGGCGCTCGGTGCTCCGTCGGGCCGGGGAGGGGGAAAGAGCACCTGACGTGCGCTCCTCAGTTCGCGATCGAGGCGGTCGAGGGCCGGACGCAGCCCGGCGACCCGTTCGGTTCGCTCGACGCCTGTGGTCAGGGGCCGCTTCGAAGAGGAGATCGCGACGATGGCGAGCACCGCCACGACCGTCGTCAGCCCGAGCGCGACCAGCAGCTCCACCAGCGTGAAGGCCGCGGCCGCGGGGTGCGTCCTGCGCATCGCGCGACTCATCGCTTGGAGGCCACCCCCGACAGCGCGAATCGCCGCGGTTGACCCGCCTCGCTCCACTTCACTTCCACGGCGACGCGCTTGAGGCCGCCCGCCGGCAACGCCACGACCTCCCACTTCAGCGGCGCGAGGTAGGCCGCGAAGCTGCCGGTCAGCTCGGGTGCGCGCTGGACGGCCGTCTCCAGCAGCCGGGCGAAGGCCGGGACCTGGTCCACCGCCGAGGCAGGCTCCGCGGCTACCAAGGGATAGGGACGGGACAGCATCTCGTCCATCAGCCCCTCCGCGATCAGGATGGCCGACAGCCGCCGCTCCGACATCACCGCCCCCTGGTACGACGTGCTCGTCACCAGGGCCACGGCGACCGTGATGGCCGCCAGGATGCCGAGCGCCACCAGCACTTCGACCAGGCTGAAGGCGGTGCGGGGGAGTTTTCGGGGGCGGTTCGCGGGGGTCATCGTCAGCGCGCCAGCACGCGGAGGGTGTCGGCGTCCACACACGCAGCCGGTGCCGGCGGCGTGCAGCTTCGTCCCTCGATCTCGACGAGGATACCCGGCCGGACGTTGGAAATCAGCTTCGCCGGAGCCCTCACGGCCAGTGGGCCCGCGGCCGTCTCGAGGGCGAACGTACCACTTTCCGCCGCGACCGCCGACACCCGGCCGCGCTCGATGCGCAGGTTCTCCAGGCGTGTCATCACGGACTGGGCCGGCCGCCCGGAAGGCGTGCGTCCCGCCACAGGTTCGTTCTCATCCCCCCCTGGCGGAGCGACGAGCGCCAGGCCGAGCACCGCCGCCGCCGCCAGGGCGACCGCGAGCCGCCCGCGCCGCCGGGCCGGAAGTGGTTTGGGAATCGGGATGCCGGACGACGAAGAGTGGCCTCTCCTCAGCCTCATCGTCGAAGCCTGGTCGGTCGCGAATCGCCTTCGAGCCTGCTCGACGTCGGCCGGGGAGGCGTTCAGGCGCGCGCCAAGCTGCTCGACGCCGGTGGCCGCAATCCCGCGCCGCGTGCCGTCGTAACCGTCGGCGGCCGCCCAGGCAAGGGCCCCCAGTGCCCGGTGCGATCCGACTCGCACGAGCATCGCCACCAGACGTTCCAGCTGCTCGGCGACCGTCTCGTACCCCAGCGCCTCGCAAAGCAGCGGCTCGGCCTCCTCAGCGGGAAGGCTCTGGGCGCACCACCCGGCCCCGGTCCGCATCGCCGGGTTGGGAGAGCGCAACATCAGCTCGAGCGTGCGCAGCGCTTGCCCGCGATCTTGCCGATAGACAGCGCGCAGCGCGCTCGATTTCACGCGGTGATGTGGCGAGGACAGAAAGGGCACCACCAGCGTGAAGCCCAGCTCGTCACCGATGGAATCGATAGCCTCGATCGCGTTGGCCACGACGCGAGGATCGGCGTCCGACAGGAGAGGGCGCAGGGCCGCGACCTCCGCGGGACTGCCGAGCGCGCCGACCGCCCTGGCCAGCCCGGCCCGGACCCAGGCGTCATCCTCGGTCGCAAGCCGCCGGAGCACTCCGGGCAAGGCCTCGGCTCGCTTGCCGTCGGCCACGGCCAGGCAGGCCGACAGCCGGACTCCTGGTTCGGGAGCGTCGAGCAGTTCGACCGGATCGTCCTCGGGGCGCAGCGGGACGGGTCCGCGGCGTTCCTGGTTCTGCAGCGACTCGAGCGCCCGCCTGGCCTCCTGCCGGAGTTCCGGCTCGGGATCGGCGGTGGCGACTCGCAGCAGGATCTCCAGGGCCGGGCCCGCGACGTGAAGGCTCTCCAGACAGGCGATCGCCTTCCGGCGGATTCCGGGGTCGGGCGACTCCAGCTCCGTGAGGAGCTCGTCCCTGATGTGATCGAGCTGCTCCACCGCGTCTCATCTTACCGCCTCGGAGGCCGCGAACGGGTCGCGGGGGGCAGGTCGCCACGGGAGGACCGGGATTCCTCCTTGGCGACCATAGCACTTGTGATATCAAAAGTGCCACGGTCGCCGGACTCTCGATAGGTGCCGGCCGCCCCGAGACACCCGATTGGGTGGCAGCGGTGGCGCCCGGGCGGTGTATAGTTGACGAGGTCCGGAGCGACCAGGCTGCAGATGAGCGATAGCAACCCACAATCCAGCAGTCCCGCCGCCACCATCCTGGTGGTCGACGACGACCCGGGCATCCGGGTCGTGCTGAAGGCCTATCTCGCCCGAGACTATCGCGTGCTGGAGGCCGAGGATGGCGATGGCGCGCTGAAACAACTGAGGGACGAGAGCGTGGACTTGGTCTTGCTTGACGTCTATCTGCCGGGCGCGAGCGGGATGGAGGTCTGCCGGGCGATCAAGCAGGGCGCGCGCGACGGGATGCTACCGGTGCTGATGCTGACCTCCGCCGACTGGCAGGACGTCCGGAACGAGGGGCTGGAGGCGGGGGCCGACGATTTCCTGCTCAAGCCGGCGGATCGGCGCGAGCTGCTGTTGCGGGTCCGGGCCTTCCTCAGGCTCAGGGAGCAGGACCGGCTCATCCGCCAGCAGGTGTCGGACCTGAGCCGTCTGGCGTCTCAGAAAGACTATCTCTTCAAGCTGATCGTGCACGACCTGCGCAATCCGCTGTTCAGCGCGGCGGGCTACATGCGTTTGCTGGAGGATGAACTGCGGGGCAGGCCGACGATGCACGAGTACGTGGAGCGGGCGCTGGGCGCGGCCACGGAGATGCAGGAGATCCTGGAGGGCGTGGCGGAGGTGTACGTCCTGGAGGAGGGGAAGCGCCAGCTCGAGCGGGAGCAGGTGGCGATGGGGCTGATCGTGCGAGAGGCCATCCAGAACGTGCTGCCGGCT
Source organism: uncultured bacterium (assembly GCA_964610245.1). GTDB lineage: Bacteria > Muiribacteriota > UBA6191 > JACPRK01 > JACPRK01 > CAZSVK01. Next base: position 7,879 of record CAZSVK010000126.1, on the reverse strand, counting down.
TCGCTCCACGCCCGCCCCGAGGTGGAGGTCCGCGCCGACCCGGAGGCGGTCGTCTGGGTCGACCGCAAGCTGGCCCGGCGCTGCATCGAGAACCTGGTGGCCAACGCGCTGACCTATTCGTGCGCCGAGGACGCGGTGCAGGTGGTGGTGCAGCTCGAAGGTGGCGGCGTTGTGGTTCGGGTCCTGGACCGGGGGCCAGGCATCCCCGACGAGCTGAAGGCGGCTGTCTTCGAGAAGTTCGGTTCGGTGGAGGGCTGGATGAGCTTCTCGCGGCGCGGCCTGGGCCAGAGCCTCTACCTGGTCAAGCTGATCGCCGACGCTCACGACGGCAACGTGTCGGTGACCGACCGCGAGGGCGGCGGCTCGGTCTTCCGCGTGTACTTCCCTCGGCCCGAGGCTTGACGCTCGAGGCTCGAGGCTCGAGGCGGGGGATAGAAAACCCCCCGGCCCTTTCGGACCGGGGGGAGGGGGATACCCAGTTCTTGGCCTACGCGGCCGGTTTCAGAACCGGACCTTGTAGTTCAGCTGGATCAGGTCGTCGTTGACGTCCGTGCTGTTCTTGGACAGAGCGCCGACCGTGCCCGCCGCGATGCCATTGCCGCCAGCGGCAGTGCCCGTCCCGACAGCGGCCGTGGTGGACTCGCTCTCGGGGTGCAGGTACTCGAGCTGCAGGAGGCTGTTCTGGCTGATCCGGTGGTTCCAACCGAGGGTGAGGATGGTGGCGGCCAGCTTGGCAGCGCCCAGCTTGTCCTCGATCATCTCGTACCGGGCCGTCACGTTGTTGTCGTCGCTGAACTTGTAGTTCACGAGCGCCGACGCCGACGTGCTGTCCACGTTCGGGTACTTGTGGGTAGCCGCGAGGCCGGCGACCGGGTAGAGGCCCAGCGTGGTGAAGTTGCTGGCCCCGCCGACCATACCGACCGCGCTGCCCGCGGTGGGAGTGAACGTGTCACTGGAGGCTCCGTAGAAGCTGCCCATGAAGCCCCAGTTCTCCCAGCCCCACCAGCCGGCGTTGACCTGATAGCCGCTCCAGCTGCTCTGGGTGCCCAGGGCAGAGCCGGTCGGATTCAGTTCGCCGCCGTTGGTGAAGAAGCCCGCGTCCCAGCGGAAGCCGCCGGCATACTTGTCGCCGGCCCAGGCGTAGAAGCCCAGGGCGTCCTGCTGGCCAGCCGCCGCGTCGTTGTTGGACACGGTGGCGGGCGCATCGCCGTAGAGGCCGCTGTTGCCGACAGCACCCAGGCTCCTAGCCGCGGGGGTGATGCCGGGCAGCGCCTGGTAGGCCGCATTCTGCCTGGCTGCCATCAGAGAGCCGTCGACTCCGCCCAGGCCAGCGCCGAACACGCGATCGTTCGGGTTGTTCACGGCGCCGATCTGGTACTGGAAAGCGCTCTGCTTGCCGTTCCAGAGGGCTGCGCCCGGGCTGCGGATGGAATCCCAGCCTGCGTCGGCCATCGTGGGCGACAGGGTCAGATCCAGCGTGCGGTAGCCATAGCGGAGCTGGTTCGGATACTCCACCATTTCGGGATTGCGCTCCCGGCTGAAGGGAAGCGCCCAGGTGCCAACGCGCACCCGTACGTCGCCGTCGGCCACGAACTTCTCCATATCGACGTAGGCTTCGTTGATCTGGATGCTCTGGACGTAGCCGGTCTCGTTGTCGGCGTCGATGTCGGCCTGCAGGTGCAGGTAGAAGTCGTCATCGAAGTGCCGATCGAAGCCGAGAGAGGCCTGGGCGACGTTGAAGAACGTGCGCGACTGGCCCTTGACGGTGTTGGTCGCATTGGCCGCGCCCACGCCTGCCACGTATCGGGTTACGGGCAGCGTGCCCGCCACGTTCGAGGCGGCAACGACGTTGCCGGCAACGGCCGTGGCACCCGAGCGAACCGGACCTCCGGCGATGACCGTCGGGGTGGCCGCGGCCGCGAAGTAGTTTCGCGCAAACGGGGTGGCGTTGGCGAGAGGATCGATTGCCATGGCGCCCTTGCCGAAGGTGGCATTCGGGTCCTCGTCGGTCATGACCAAACGGGTCTGCAACATTCCGCTGATGCCGGCGTGCTGATCCTTGGAATCGTGCGCCGCCTTCATGGCGTCGACGTCCTTCTTCATGGCCTGGAAGGCGTCCTCCAGCGTGGAGACCTTGACGTTCAGAAGAGCCAGCTCGTCTGCGAACTCGATCACCAGGGCCTCGAGGTTCTCGATGTCCTTCTTGCCGTACTTGCCCGAAGGAGAGGTCTCGATCCTGTTCAGCATCCTGGAGACGACGATGGCCATCTGATAGCGCGTCAGGGTCTTTCCGCCGTGGAACTTTCCGTCGTAACCCTGAAGGATTCCCGCTTCGACGGCCTGCTCGACGGCCTTGTAGGCCCAGTGGCCCTTGGGCACGTCCTTGAAAGGGCCTGCCGCGAACGCGGGGGCAGCGATCGAAAGCACGAACGCAGCCAGCAACAGTGTGGTGAACCGCTTCATCAATTTTCCTCCGTCATGTGGTTGCCCTCTCCGGGCCGGTCCGCCTGACGTCGAGTGTCCTTGTTTCCTCGCCGTCCGGGTCGTTCCGGTGGAGTGGCGTCCATCTTGGATGTTAGTTTCCGGAAAACCGGGATTGAGGGGCCCTGCCTGTTTCATTGCAAACCTCCTTTCTTGGCTGAATCGGGCGATGCCGTCATCCCGTCACCCGCGTGCCCCACGGTCGGTCGGCCATGGGCCTCACGCGGTCAGCCGGTTCCATTACTCTGCATCGGCCGACACGTCAAACAAGCCTCCGGAATCGAGCAAGATCGCCTTCAGGAGTGCCCCGGATGCCCCGCTCGGGCGAGGTCCACGCCATCGGCCAAGAGCCCCTCTCTCCATCCAAAACCCACCGGCCGGGCCGGCGATCCCGTGCGCAGAAAACCCGGGCGCCCCGCCCCCCATTTTGCGCGGTGCGGCTGCCCTTTCCTCCCTGACACCCGACACCCGACACCTGACACCTGCTCTCCGTGGTATCCTCCTCCCGTCATGCAGCCCGAAAAGCAGAGTCGTCACGCCCTGTCCGTCCGGAAGTCCCCTCCGGCGATGCAGGATCTCGTTCACGTTCTGGGCAAGATCCCCCACCAGCAGCTCAGCGCAGCCCTCGAAAGGCTCAAGGGGCTGGGGCTCGAGCCCGCGTGGGCCTGGGGTGGGCAGAAGGACGGCTGGAACCTCGCCTTCCGGCGCGGCGACGGCACCGTTTGCTCGCTCCTCCTGGCGAAGATCCCCGTCGCGGGTCTGGTGGGCGTGGGCAAGCAGATCCACGAGGTCATGGCCTCGCGGTCGCTGCTGCCCGCGGCAATCCAGCGGAAGGTCGACGCGGCCCCGCTCCAGGGCAGTCTGCGCGTGGTGGAACTGTCGCTCGACACCGGGACAGGTCTGAGTCAATTCCAGACGCTGGTCTCGGCCAAGCTCGCGGCCCTCGAGAAACTGGCCCACTGACGGGCCTCGGAGGTCGGCACATTTGCCCCGGATTTTTGTCTCCAAGGGAACGAACCAGGGGGAGTCCCGCCTACTCACCGAGGGCCGCTCCACCATCGGCCGCGATCCGGTTCGCACGGTGCCGCTGCTCGATGCGAAGGCCTCGCGGCTCCACGCCGAGATCCTGCGCGTCTCCAACGGCTGGCGCCTGCGCGACATGGGCTCGACCAACCGTACCTACGTCAACGGCCAGCCGGTCGCCGAGCATCTGCTCTGTTTCGGTGACGTCATCGGCATCGGTGACACCGAGCTGATCTTCCAGGCCGATGCGTCGGCCGGGCCGTCGCCCGCCGTCGAGCTGGCCGTCGAAACCGCGGTCCCGGGCGGGCTCACCATCGAGATGCCGCGGGCCGACGTCGATGGGCTGATGGAGCGATTGCCCGGGGGTGAAGCCGGTCCGGCCAGCCGTGCCGATCGCCGGATGAGGGTCCTCTGGCGGCTGTCCCGGACCGCCTTCGTCAAGGACAGTCTCGAGACCTTCCTGGACGAGGTGTTCACGCTGCTGCTCGGCGAGCTGCTCGCCGACGTCGCCGTCATCTTCCTGGTCGACGATTCCGGCTCGGCCCCGCGCGTTGCCGTCTCCAGGCTCTCGGAGGCGCTGGGGCCGCGGAACGACCTGAAGATCAGCTCGTCCATCGTCGATCAGGTCCTGCGCGACGGGCATCCGTTCCTGGTGAGCGACACCACCCGGGCTGCCGTCGTCAGCGAGTCGATCCGGCAGCAGCGGATCCAGTCGGTGATGTGCGCTCCGCTCAGGAGCCCCGACAAGAACTACGGCGCTTTCTACGTCGACCTGCGGGCGCGAGGGGTCTCGTACCAGCCGGAGGATCTCGAGTTCTTCGCGGCGGTCTGCGCCCATGTGGCGGTCAACGTCGAGAACCTGATGCTCTATCATCGCCAGCTCGAGGCGTTCCGCCGGCTCAACCAGGCGCAGGATCAGCTCATCGCCTCCGAGAAGATGGGGGTGCTAGGCCGCCTGGCCGGCGCCATAGCGCACGAGTTGAACAACCCGCTCCAGGGCATCATGTTTGCCGCCACGTTCCTCTCCGAGGATCTGCAGGACAGCAGCACGGCGTTGAATCGCGGCAAGCTGCTCGAACGCGTCGACACCGTCCTGCACTCCGTCGATCGGTGCGCCCAGCTTGTGAGGCGGCTTCTGCACTACTCGCGCAGGGATCCCTCGGTGCTGGTGCCGCTGGATCTCTCGGGCCCCATCGAGCAGGCGATCCAGCTGATGAACTATCTGGTCGCCAAGCGGGGTGTGGCGGTCCAGTCCCGCTATCCGGCGGAGATCCCGAAGATCCTCGGCAACGCGGCCGAGCTGGAGCAGGTCTTCATCAACCTCATCAAGAATGCCTCCGACGCCATCACGCCGCCGGGCAGGATCGACCTGACGGTCCGCGAGGCCGAGGGGATGCTCGAGGTGGCCGTGTCCGATTCGGGCGTCGGTATCGAGCCCGGTGACCTCCCGCACATCTTCGAGGAGCTGTTCACGACGAAGCCGCCGGGCGAGGGGACCGGCCTCGGGCTGCCGCTCTGCAAGCGCATCGTCGAGAAGCACGGCGGCGACATCTCGGTCGTCAGCCGGCCCGGGGAAGGCGCCACGTTCACGGTCTACTTCCCGATCTGGCGAGGGCAGGAGTAGGAGTCAGGGGTTAGGGGTTAGGGGTTAGGGGTTAGGCAAGGAAGCAGCGCCCCCTCGAGAGGCACGTCTGGTCCGGCGCTGACGGAGAACGCCACAACAGGTCGGGGCGCTAGACGGTCGGTCCTAACCCCTAACCCCCAACCCCTAACCCCTACCCCTCTACCGGTGCTTCGTCTTGTAATAGCCGAGGTTACTCTTCGGGATCTTCTGGTCGGGTAGCGCCATGAAGGTCTCGATGAGACTTCTCGGGTCCTTGACGTCGCCGCGCTGCACCGCGGCGCCCGCCTCGGCCGGGGTGGTGGGCTTCGGCGGCGCCGCCGTCGCGGTGACCGGCGGAGGATCGGGATCCAGGCCCTCCGGCAGCTCGATCGGGCCCGAGTCGCCCTGGAGCTTGATCCTGATGTTCTGGAACCCCTCCCGGATCTTCACCATCTGTTCGCGGAGAAGCTCTTTTTGCCCCATCAATTCCTGGGCCACACCTGGCGGCATCAGGCCGGCCGGAGGCAGATGGCGCACGAGGTTGGTCGACTGCTCCCGCATCATCTCGAGACGCTGTTCGAGCTGGCGCATGCGCTGCAGACGCGGATCCTTCGCCGGCCGGACGGGTTTGCCGGCGGGCGCCTGAAGCACCGACTCTTGCAGCTCCACCAGTTCTCCCTGGAGGTGCAGCATGTCGTCCTGAAGGCCTGCCAGCGCTCCCGGGGCGTCGCGGTCGAACGGCGGGCGAGGCGGCCTGGTCGGCCCCTGGCGCGGAGGGGGCCGGTTCTGGGACGAGTCGTCCTGCGCCGGGACTGCAGCCACCAGGGCGCAGAAGGCCAGCATGGGTAACCAGACTCTCGAACGCATTCGGACTCCTCTCGGAACATGCATACGCGCCGTAGGGCCCGCCCGTTGCGGCCATTTCACTCGGGCCACCGGCTGCGAAGCAACGCGTTGAGGCGTTTCGGGAAGACGTTGGAGGCCACCTCGACCGACGTGGTGGCCATTTCGGAGGGGCCGCGCTCCGACTGCAGCCGCATCCGCACCCTGGCCCAGAGCTGGAGGGCGCGCACGCCCGCGCCCAGGCCGTCGAGCGGGAACAGCAGGGACGCGGCCGACCCCTCCGGCTGGAGGCCGAGCCGCAGCTCGAACTCGCGGAGCCGCGGTACGGCGAAATCCTTGACGCTCCCGTCCAGCCCACCCTCCCGGCGGATCTTCCGCTCCGATGAGAAGTAGGTGTAGCTCACCGGCCTGACCTCGGAGTTCTCTCTCAGGAAGAACGTGTAGCGCGTGGTCTCGGCCGAGGTCGAGGCCTGGATCGCGGGCACGGAGGTGGAGGCGAAGAGCTGGCGCGCGGAGTGCCGGTAGTCGGCGCCCGCCGCGAGCGGGCTCGGACCGGAGCGCTCGACCACGAAATCGCCCGCCTCTCCCGGGGGGAACTCCATCCGCTGGAGATCGCGGCGCAGGCTGAGCATCAGGATCGACGACTCGTAAACGCTGGAGATGGTGTCGTCGCCCTTCACGAAGCTCTTCCAGGTCCAGACGAACATCCCGTACGCGATGACCATCAGCACGCACATCACGCCCATCCCCACCAGCACCTCGACCATCGAGAAGCCGCCCCCTGCTCGGGCAGAAGAGAACCGGCCCGACGAGGGCGCGGGGTCGGCCTTTCGACGGAGCGAGTTCACAGGTTCGGGAGGATCGTGTCCTTGACCAGGATGCGGCGCATCCGGAGCGAGCGTGCAAAGCCCTTCACCGACCAGCGGATCGTGACGGTCGCATCACGCCGTGTCGGCGAGAGCTTCTGGAGTTGCAGCTCCCGCGAGAAGCCCGAGGGCATCTCGGTCAGGTGAAAACGGTAGGCTGAACCGGAGACCAGTTCGGCGCCGTCGGCGAGCGTGCCGCCGGTCGAGGTCAGGGTCGCCTCCTGGGCGGGCCCCTCGGGCGGGACGGCCTGAAAGGGAACGGCGTCGAGTTGCTCGACGACCTCGGCCGCCAGGTTGGCCGCCTGCACCTCGTCGATGGTGGCCTGGGTCTCGGTGAAGCCCTGGGTCATCAAGCCCAGGAGCGGGAGCATCAGGACCGCCAGGAGCGCCACGGCCAGCAGGATCTCGACGAAGGTGAAGGCCCGGCGCGGCCAGGGGGCGAGGGCGACGACGGCGGGTTTCACAGGGACCACTCCGCCGCGCGATCGGCCACGTAGACCCGGTAGAAGGACTTCCAGCCGGGGAGTGACGGATTGAGGCGCTGGTCGTAGGTGAGCTTGCCGCCGGCCGGGAGTTCGGTCGGGGACAGGCGATCCAGGGCGAGCGTGCCGTTGACCTCCAGGGGGCGGCTCTTCACTGAGCTGCGGAGCTGGCCGTGGAGCGCCACCAGGCTGGCGTCGACCGGGCCGGAGAAGGCGCCGTGGAGATCCTTGGCCGTCGAACAGAGCGTGAAAATCTGGTCGTCGGGCGTCGTCACGCGGTCGAACGAGATGTTGCCCGGGACCAGGACCGTGCCCCCGGTGAGCACTCGCAGGTTCTCGGGCAGCGACAGGTCGCCCTGCTCCAGGCGCACCACGGCGTCGAGCCGGAGCTGGTTCGACGGGTCGATGAAGAGTCGCTTGAACTCGGCCTGGTCCCGGAGGACGACGATCGCCTTGCGCGCGAAGCCGGCCCCTTCGAGGCGGTTCAGATCGCCCTGGAAGTGAGGCGCGGAGCCCTCGCAGGCGGGGATGGTGACCTCGGTGCTCGGGTTCGGGTAGTCGCGCGCGGCGTCGAAGGCGTG
>CAZSVK010000125.1:0-13792 GCA_964610245.1 uncultured bacterium | reverse complement strand
CCGAGCTGATCGAGCAGGAAGAACGGCCCCATCGGCCAGCCGAACTCCTTCATCTTCCCGTCGATCTCGTCGGCGGTCGCCGCACCCTGTTCGAGGGCGAGGCAGGCCTCGCTCGCGTACGGCAGCAAGAGGCGATTGACCAGGAAACCGGCGCACTCCTGGACCTTCACGCCAATCTTCCGCATGTCGGTCACGAAGCTCATCAGGTCGTCGCAGGTCTCGTCCGCCGTGGCGAGGCCGGGGATGACCTCCACCAGCTTCATCACGTGGGCCGGGTAGAAGAAGTGCAGCCCCGCGACCTTCTCGGGCCGACTGGTCGCATGCCCCAGCTCGCTGATCGAGATGGCGCTGGTGTTGGAGGCGAGGATGGCCGAGGGCTGGCAGACCTTGTCGAGCTCGGCAAAGACCTTCTTCTTGATCTCGACGTCCTCGGGGACCGCCTCGATGATCAGGTCGCAATCCTCGAACCCCTCCCAGGTCGTGGTGCCGGTGAGGAGGGCCATCTTCTGTTCGACGTCACCCGAACTCATCTTGCCCTTGGCGACGCGGCCCTCATAGATCTTGCGGGCCGTGTCGAGGGCGAGGTTCACGCGCTCCTCGTTGACGTCCTTGATGACCACCGGGATGCTCGGGCTGAAGCTGATGGACTGGGCGATGCCGCCACCCATCTGGCCGCCGCCGACGATGCCGATCTTGTAGATGTACATGATGTGTAGGGGGTCAGGTGTCAGGTGTCAGGTGTCGGGTGTCGGAACTCGGGGGGAGCAGGGGTCAGGCTCGCTCGAAGACCAGGGCGGCTCCCATGCCGCCGCCCACACAGAGCGTTGCCAGGCCGAGCGACAGGTTTCGCTTCTTCATCTCCTTGAGAAGCGTCACCACGATGCGCACGCCGGTGGCGCCCACCGGGTGGCCGAGCGCGATCGCGCCGCCGTTGACGTTCACGATGTCGCGGTTCAGCTCGAGCGCCTTCTCGACGGACAGATACTGCGCGGCGAACGCCTCGTTGACCTCGATGAGCTGGATGTCCTTCAGGGAGAGGCCAGCCTTCTTCAGCGCGATCGGCGTGGCGTGGGCCGGCCCGATGCCCATCCGCTCGGGCTCGACCGCCGCGAAGCCGTAGCTGCGCAAGGTGCCGAGCGGAGTGAGATTCAGAGCCTTGGCCCGCTCCTCGGTCATCACCAGGACCGCCGCGGCGCCGTCCGAGATCGGGCAGGCGTTGGCGGGCGTGACCGTGCCGCCTTCCTTCTTGAAGATGGTCGGATAGAGAGCGAGCGTCTGCAGGTTCAGAGCGATGTTGGGCCCCTCGTCCTGGGCGACCGGCTCGGTGGCGACGACCTTGCCCGCCACTCGTTTCTCGACCTGGACGGCGACGATCTCGTCCTTGAACTTGCCCTCGCGCGTGGCCCTGAACGCCTTCTTGTGGCTCTGCACGGAGTAGGTGTCCTGCTGCTCGCGGGTGATGTTGAACTCCACGGCCAGGTTCTCAGCCGTGAGGCCCATGATCTGCCCGCAGCACGGATCGGTCAGCCCCTCCCACAGCGTGTCGATCAGCATCGAGTGCTGCAGCTTCTTCCCGAAACGGATGTCGCGGTTGATGAAGGGGGCGGTGCTCATCGACTCGGTGCCGACGCAGAGGTAGACCTCGCCGTCGCCACACTGGATCGACTGATAGGCGCTGACGATCGCCTGCATGCCCGAGGCGCAGTTGCGCGCGACGGTGTAGGCCGGAGTCTTGATGGGGAGGCCCGACCTCAACGCGATCACGCGAGCCACGTTGGGCGCGTCCGACGACTGCCCGACGCAGCCGGCAATCAGCTCGTCCACGATGGCCGGATCGATCCCGGTGCGCTTGAGCAGCTCCACCGTCACTATCTCGCCAAGCTTCTGGGCGGTCTGGTCCTTCAGAGCGCCTCCGAGCCCGCCTTGCGGAGTCCGGACTCCATCGACAATGACGACTTTCTTCATCGGCTGCGAACCTCCCGTCTGGCGCCACAGGGCGCATCCCGAAACAGGTCTGGACAGTCTCGTTCGATGCTACACAGCATGACGCACCTTGTCAACGCGGTGCATCATAAAACAGGGGGCGGGAACCGGCGGCGAGGGTCACGCTCCCGGTCAGCTTCGATCGCGGCCGACAGGGCAGGCAAAGCCGGCGCCTCGCCTGCAACGCAGAGCAGACGGCAGCGGGGCCGCAGTCAAGCGGGGCCCCGCAGGCTCGGGCCACTCTCGCGACCCGGTCCCGCAAGGCTCGCCCCCCCCTGCCCGGCGGCCGCCCCCAGGCCACCTCGACAGACTTTTGGGCAAAAAAAATTGGCTGAGGAGGAAGGACTCGAACCTTCAATCGCCTGATCCAGAGTCAGGTGGCTTACCAATTAGCCGACTCCTCAGCGCCGAGTAGGAGGATACCGTCACGGCGAGCCTGCTGTCAAGCTTTTCACCGCTCAGCCGTCTGACGGTCGCGGCCCCACCGGGAGTGCGCGACTCGACGGTTCGGATGCCACGAATCGTTACCGATGTAACGAAACCGGGACCTCGAGGCGGCCCCGGACGGGGAGCGGCCCCTTGACGGCCCGCGCCCATCCAGGTGCTCCAGGTCACGCTTCGCAAGCCGACTTCGGAGCGCGAGCCACCGGGTTGGCCCGCATCGTGCATTGGGCCCGCACACCCAATTCACCTGACGAAAGGAAAGTCCGAATGTCCCGTCGTTCCGTCATCCCTTGCATCGTTTCACTCCAGCTCGTCTCCTGCCTGTTCCTCGCCGGCTGCGGCGCCGGCGGTTCGGGGGGCTCGCCGGCATCCTCGAGCGGAGCCAACTCCGCCAAGACCACCCTCACCGGCCAGGCGATCAAGGGCCCCTTCGTGGGCGCCCGGCTTCGCTTCTTCGACGTGACCTCTCGGGGCAGCCGAGGCTCTCTGCTGGCCACGGTCTCGACCGATGACAACGGCCAGTTCAGCACGCCCCTGTCGATGGCCGCGGCCGGCCCGGTCTGGGTCGAGGCGGAAGTCTCCAGGCACCGCGACGAGGACACCCAGCAGGTCGTCAGCCTGCCCACCTCGCGCGTGGTCACCTACTGCGTGGCCGAGGTCCGGCCCGGCGCCTCGACCGACGCGCCTCTGACGCCCTTCAATCACCTCGCCTTCCGCGCGGCGATGGCCGCGGGAGGCGTCTCGACCGCCCGGATGCGCACGGCCCTCGCCACCCTCTCCAGCGCAACCGGGGTCGACGTCGAGTCGGGTCGCTCGGCCGACCTCTCCACGCGTGACGGGCTTCGTCGCGCCGTCGCCGGTACGCCGACCACCTCGTCGGCCAGCCAGCTCCACCTCGGCATGTACCTGGCCGGCATGAGTCGCAGGGCCCGAGAGCTGGGTGTCGACGCGATCGACTACATGCTCGAGCTGGGTCGCGACTACGAGGACGGGCGGCTCGACGGGGTCGACCGAGAGCGCGCCGTCGTGTCCGGGCTCTCGACCCGGGAGATGGATTCGATCCGCACGAGCGTGGACAGCTACGCCCGGGAGCACGCCGGCGACCTCGACGACGATTCGACCGAGCACGCGCGCATCCAGAACATGGTCAACGACATCCGCGATGACCCCGAGCCCGACCTCGATCTGACCCACCTGCCGGGGCTCCCTCACGACAGCGAAACCACCTCGGAACACGACTCCGAAGACAGCTCGCACCACGACAACGACAGAGGGCCGGGACATTTGCCTGGCCAGGGCAGCCCGGTACGGCTACAATCTGCCCCGATGTTCATCGACGAGGTCAGGATTCACGTGGAAGCAGGGGCCGGAGGCAGCGGCAGCGCGAGCATGCGGCGCGAGAAATTCGTGCCGCACGGCGGGCCGGCCGGCGGCAACGGCGGGCGAGGCGGCGACGTCATCCTGCGGGCCTCCCGTCACGCCAACACGCTCATTTACTACCATCGCAACCGCTTCTTCAAGGCCGAAAAGGGCAACCCGGGCGGCACCAACGACCGCTATGGCAAGTACGGTACGCCGCTGGTCCTCGACGCTCCGCTGGGCACGCTGGTCAAGCACCCCGAGACCCTCGAGATCCTCGCCGACCTGCAGCTCGAGGGCGAGACCTTCGTCCTCGCGCGCGGCGGTCGCGGAGGCAAGGGCAGCACCGCCCTCTCACGGCCGCACCACGTCGCCCACTATGCCGAACGCGGCGAGGCCGGCGAGGTGCACGACGTGCTCCTCGAACTCAAGCTCATCGCGGACGTGGGCCTCGTGGGTTTCCCCAACGTCGGCAAGTCCACGCTGATCTCGCGGGTCTCGGCGGCCCGCCCCAAGATCGCCGAGTACCCCTTCACCACCCTCCAGCCCCACCTCGGAGTCGTCGCCCTCGACCGCGCCACCTCCTTCGTGATGGCCGACATCCCCGGCCTGGTCGAAGGCGCCCACGAGGGCAAGGGCATGGGCGATCGCTTCCTCCGCCACATCGAACGCACCCGCCTCATCCTCCACCTGGTCGACGTGTCGGGCTGGGAGGGGCGCAACCCTGTCGACGACTGGCGCTCCATCAACCGCGAACTCAAGGGCTGGCATCCCGCCCTGGCCTCCAAACCGCAGCTCGTCGTCGCCAACAAGATGGACGTCGACACCTCCAAGGCCAACCTCACGAAGCTGAAGCGGGCCACGCGCAAGCCGGTCTTCGCCATCTCCGCCGTGACTGGCGAGGGCGTTCCCGAGCTGCTTCACGAGCTGGCCCGCATCCTCCCCACTCTGCCCTTCCCCGACCTGCTCACGCCCACCGGCGCCGAGCCCAGGAGTCTCGAGGCTCCCCTGGTGCCGCTCTCCGTCGAGCGCGTCTCGGAAGGTCTGCTGGTCGCCCGAGGCACCAAGCTGGAACGTCTCGTCGCCCGGACCCCCCTGGAGAACTCCGCCGCCGTCGACGATCTCCAGAACCGCTTCTACCGACTGGGCCTCGACGACATGCTCGTGGCCGCGGGCGCCCACGAGGGCGACGTCGTGCGCATCGGCAACTTCGAATTCAACTACATGCCCGACGAGTGAGAGCCTATCGGAGAACCCTGGCCGAAACGAGGCCGGAGTTCTCCGATAGGCCCCCGATGCCACCATCCGAGATACGCCTGGGAGTCCTCGGCGGCACCTTCGATCCGCCCCACAACGGCCACCTCCTGATGGCCCGCAAGGCGCGCGAAATGCTCGGCCTCGACGAGGTGCTGTTCGTCCCCGTCTTGCGCCCCAGCCACAAGGCCGACGCCGTCGCCCCCTTCGCCGATCGACTCCGGATGGTCGACCTTCTCCTCGCGGGTGAGGCCGGCCTGACCGTCACCGATCTCGAGGCTCACATCGGCTGGTCGCCCAGCTACACGGTCAACCTGCTCGCCGAACTGGGCCGGCAGCGCGGCCCGGACACCCGCCTCTTCTTCATCGCGGGCGCCGACTCCCTCGAGCAGTTCCACCTCTGGTTCCGCTACCGGGAGATCCTGGCCCTGGCCAGGCTCGTCGTGCTCGGCCGGCCGGGCTTCTCTCTGCACAATCCCCACCTGACCGCCGAGGACTGGGCAAACATCATCCTGCTGCCGGGGCTGGCCAGCCCCGACGCCTCCCATCGCTACCGGGAAGGCGCCGGGGCGACCGTGCCGCGGGCCGTCGAGGAGTACATCCGCGAACGCGGACTGTACCGGTAGGGGAGTCGAGAGTCACTTCACCTGGAAGTAGTGGCTCTTCGGAGCGTTGCAGATCGGGCACCTGTCCGGCGGCTCGCCGATGTGGGTGTGTCCGCACACGTCGCAGATGTAGACCGCCTGCTCGGCCAGGTCCTTGCCCGCCTTCACGGCCGCGAGCGCCTTGCGGTACAGCTCGGCGTGGATCTTCTCGGTCTCCAGGGCGCCCTTGATGGAGTAGACGGCGGGCTTGTTGCCCTCTGTCTCGGCTTCCGCCAGGAACTTCGGGTACATCTCCTCGACCTCGTAGGTCTCGCCGGCGATGGCCGCTTCCAGGTTCTCCGCCGTGCTCTTCACGCCGCCCAGCACCCGGAAGTGCGACAGCGCGTGAACCGTCTCGGCCTCGGCGACGGCCCGGAACAGCGCCGCGACGTTCTTGAAGCCCTCGCTCTCCGCCTTGCGCGCGAAGGCGGTGTACTTGCGATTGGCCTGGCTCTCGCCCGCAAAAGCGGTCTCGAGGTTCTGCTTCGTGCTCATCGGACTCCTCCTCGTGGCCGGAGGCGCTCGCCCCGGCCTCAGACGCCGGCGATCGGCGCCGGCGAGGTTCTCGAACAGGGGGCGCGCATGATAGCTCGCGCCAGGAGCCGGCGCACCACAAATCCGCTCTCCGGTCTGCGGCGCCGGACGTCAGAACGTCGCGTCGGCCGACCTCGCCGTTCGCAGCGGCGTCGACGCCGGCCCGACGAACGGAGCCAGCGCCGGCAGCTCGGGATGCGTCAGCCCCAGCTCGTGCCAGTAGCGGCGGCTGACCAGCAGCCAGACGTCGCCCTGCGGATCGTGGATGCGCTCGAGGGCGAGGAACTTCGCCGAGATCAGATCCATCAGCAGGCGGTCGTCGGGGGGGCGGGCTTCCCGGGCGCGCGGAGCGGCCCCGCCGACCTGATCGACGTAGCTCCAGGCGGTGTCGGTCAGGTTCTCGACCGACTCTGGCGAGGCCAGGAACATCCCCTGCGGCAGCGCGAGGAAAGCGAACCGGTCGGCCTTCAACTCCCTCAGGAAGTGGACATACTCGTGCCAGTCGTAGCCGTAGAGCGCGAACGCTTCCTGCCGGATGCCGCAGATGACGCGCAGATAGCGCAGCACCTCGAGCTGCAGCCCGGGTTGCGTGTTGAGCGGGTGCAGCGCCAGCTCGGCCGACGGCGTGCCGAGGGCGGTGGTCCACAGGCCGGTGTCGGTCAGGAGTCGCGCCGCCGCCTGAGGCCTCGACTCGAAATTCATGTAGCAGAACTCGTCGAACGCCCCCTGGGGACCCGGCCGGAGTTCCTGGCCAGCGTCCCATCGATGCAGCCAGGTCGCCGCTCCCGCCTGCAGAAGACAGCATCCGACGACGGCCGCCGACACCCAGCCCAGGGCGCGCCGGGGCAAGGCGCCCAGCCCGAGCCCCGCCGCGCCGGCCAGCCCGGGCAGCGCCGGCAGCAGGTAGCGGCCCTCCGCGTGCATCATCGCCGGCAGCGC
Organism: uncultured bacterium; assembly: GCA_964610245.1. Taxonomy (GTDB): domain Bacteria; phylum Muiribacteriota; class UBA6191; order JACPRK01; family JACPRK01; genus CAZSVK01. The sequence goes on along the minus strand of CAZSVK010000125.1, from coordinate 6,635 downwards.
CAGCGCCGGTAGCAGCGAGCTGCAGAGCAACAGCCCCACGCCCGGCAGGCGCCTCGCGAGCGCCACGGCCACACCGGCCAGGAAGAACGGCAGCAGCCACGGCCCGAGCGCCACCGGCCAGTGGCTGCCGGCATACTCCAGCGCCCCGGCCCGATACAGCTCCCAGCCGCCCAGGCCGGGGAAGCTGGCGTCGTTCGAGGCGGTCTCCCGCAACCGGCCCCAGTCGAGACAGAACGCGAACCAGGGCCCCGCGAGGAGCGTGGCGGCCGCGGCATAGGCGGTCAGAGCCGCAAGGCACCGCCGCGCCCCCTCGCGGCGCCAGGCGCTCACCGCCGCGACCAGCACCGGCCCAGCCGCATACAGGACGAAGGTCCACTTGAACAGGAGCCCGGCGGCGGTCACCGCGCCCGCCAGCGCCGCGCCCCGGACCGAGGCCAGCGCCGAGGGCCTGGCCAGTAACGCCAGCAGCAACCCGGCCGCGCCGACCATCCCGCACTCGTACGCGAGCAGCTTGGCCCAGGCGTTGAACGCCGGGCAGGCGGCCAGCAGCAGCAGCGCCGCGCCGGTCTGCAACCGCCCCGCGCCGCACCGGCGCAGGGCGGTGCCCAGGCCGAGCAGCCCAGCGACCATCAGGAGGTCGCTCCAGAGCACGAGAGGGGCCGGGCTCCGCCACGAGGTCGAGGGACGGACCAAGCTCAGCCAGCTAAGATAAAGCGGAGGATAGTAATTCTGGCGTTGCACCCAGCCCAGGAACCCATCCTCGGCAATGGCCTGCCGAGTCTGCGAAACGGTGACCGTCCAGCCGCCGGTCCCGCCGATCAGGTTCTCCGAGACGGAGAGGTAGGCGGCCGAGTTGAGCAGCACCACCGCGGCGATCGCCAGCTCGAGCCAGCGGACGACCAACCAGCGGCCGGCCCCCGAGCCGGCGGTTCGCAGTCGCACCAAGGCTTGTCCCAGCGGGATTCGCATCGAGACCAAACCTACACCAAGGTGGGCCGACTCACATCTGCCAGCTCGCGGCGCCGTGCCCGCGGGCCAGCCTCGAGAGCACCGTGGACGGCAGCCTGGAGAAGAGCGGGAGCCTCGGCAGGAAGCTCCCATGACGGATGAGGGAGGTCGCCTTCTCGCGGACAGGCAGGAACCGCTCGAACCCTCGCAAGGGGCGAAGCATGTCCTGAGCAGTCCGCGAAGCGGACCTGTCGAAGGGTCCGCCCCTTGACCCCCCGATGACTGGAGAGTGCGTTGCCCGCGCTCGCAGCTCAGAGTCATCGGAAGTGCCGAGCCGGCCTCGATTCCTCTTCTCATTGCCGGGTCCAGGGTGGGGCTCCCACCCTGGCAGTGAGCCCCGGCAGCAGTGCCGAGGGCGAACGCCATCTTGCGCACGCGCCAGCGTGCACGTGCAAGATGGCCGGGGGACAGCGTCCCCGGCAGAACTCGAACCATGGCCGCCCGCCACTTTCCACGACTGCTCCCGCGGGGATCTTCGCATTTCCCACAACATGCCTCTCGGTGCTAGAATTTGTCGGTCCGGAACCCCTCCATGCCGATCGAACCTAGCCCGCCGCCCGCCAGAGAGGAGATCGAGCGCCTGCGCGCCGAGATCCGTGAGCACGATCACGCCTACTATGTGCTCGAACGGCCCCGGATCTCCGACGCCGACTATGACCGTCTGATGCGCCGGCTGGAGGCGCTGGAGCGCGAGCACCCCGAGCTGGCGACACTCGATTCGCCCACCCGGCGCGTGGCCGGCCAGCCCTCCGAGAAGTTCGTCAAGGTCGGCCACACCGCCCAGCTGCTGTCGCTCGCCAACGCATACTCCGCGGCCGAGCTGACCGAGTTCGAGGAGCGGATCGTCAAGCAACTGGAGCGGGCCCCGGAATACGTCTGCGAGCCGAAGCTCGACGGGCTGTCGATGGCGCTCTACTACCGCGACGGCAGGCTCGAGCGGGGCGTGACCCGAGGCGACGGGCAGGTTGGCGAGGAGGTCACGGCGAACGTCCGCACCATCCGCTCGGTGCCGCTGACGCTGCAACGCCCGGCGAGCGTGGCGGTGCGCGGCGAGGTGGTGATGACCCGAGAGGAGTTCGCCCGGGTGAACCGGGAGTTGCTCGACGCGGGGGACGAGCCCTTCGCCAACCCGCGCAACGCGGCCTCGGGGGCGGTGCGGCAGCTCGATCCGGCGGTGACGGCAGGGCGGCGACTGTCGTTCTATGCCTATTCCGTGATGGACTGGGAAGCCCACGGCCTGACCTCGGAAGAGGGGGTACTGAGCTTCCTGCGCGAGCTGGGGTTGGCGGTGCCGCCGGGATGCCGCAAGGCGGCCGACCTGGCGGGCGTGCTGGCCTTCATCGACGAGCTGTCAACCGGACGGGAGGCGCTGCCGTTCGACATCGACGGCGTGGTGCTCAAGTGCGACTCGCTGTCGATGCAGCGCGAGCTGGGGGCCACCTCCCGCTCGCCGCGCTGGGCGGTGGCGTTCAAGTACCCGGCCGAAGAGAAGGAGACGGTGGTGCGCGACGTCGAGTTCAGCGTCGGCCGCACGGGCGCGATCACGCCGGTGGCGATTCTCGAGCCGGTGCACCTGGGGGGAACCACGGTCTCGCGGGCCTCGTGCCACAACGTGGAGCTGGCCACCGCGATGGGTCTGGGGATCGGCGACCGGGTGCTGGTGCGGAAGGCGGGCGAGATCATCCCGGAGATCGTGACGGTGCTGGGGCCGGCGCCGGGCGTTTCGCGCCGGCCGCTCCCGGTGCCGACGGTCTGCCCGGCCTGCGGAGCGGAGCTGGTCAAGCGCGAGGGGCAGGTGGCGCTGCGGTGCGTGAACGCCGGTTGCCAGGCGCAGCTGGTGCGGCGGCTGAAGCACTTCGTGAGCCGGGACGCCCTCAACATCGAGGGGTTCGGCCCGGCGATCCTGGAGCAACTGGTGGAACTCGGGCTGGTGAAGCACTACGCCGATCTCTTCCGGCTGACCGAGCAGGACCTGCTGCGCCTCAAGGAGACAAAGGAGCGACTGGCTCGCAAGTTGCTCGCGGCGGTGGCGGCCCGGCGGCGGGTCGAACTGGCTCGCTTCGTCTACGCGCTCGGCATCGAGGGCGTGGGCGAGTTCGCGGCCAACCTGCTGGCCGAACAGCTCGGCAGCCTGGAGGCGCTGCGGGCCGCGAGTTTCGAGTCGTTGCGCGAGCTGCACCAGTTCGGCGACGTGACGGCCCAGGCGATCGTCGACTTCCTGGCGCGCCCCGAGACGGACGAGGAGCTGCGGTTGCTGGCGGAGGCTGGGGTCGAGACCCATGCCCGGCAGGTGGCGCCTCGGGGTTCGGCGCTCGCGGGGAAGAGCGTCGTGGTGACCGGCACGCTGGAATCGATGGGGCGGCGCGAGGCGGAGGATGCGATCCGGGCGCAGGGGGGGAAGCCGTCGGGGTCGGTCTCGAAGTCCACGGGATACGTGGTGGTGGGCGAGGGCCCCGGCTCGAAGGCCGAGAAGGCACGCGAGCTGGGGGTGTCCATCCTGACGGAGGCGGAATTCCTGGCGCTGGTGAAGCCCGGGGAGGAGGCGGTGCCGTGAGCCCGACACGCAAGACGAGCCCGCGGCGCAAGCCGCTGAGCCTGGCGAGTTTCAACCTGGCCGACCAGCTTCGTGGGGTGGCCGATTCGGTCGAGCAGGGGAGCTGGCCTCACACGGGCCGCCACTTCAGCTTCCCGATCCTGTCGGGCCACCTGGGCGGATTTCACGACTCGCTCTACGTCCTGGCGGGGGCCTCGCGGATGGGCAAGACGACCTTCGCGCTGCAGATGGCGTTCGGGCTGTTGCGCGAGAACCCGGACACGCATGTGCTCTTCGTGAGCCTGGATCAGCCGGCTCGCGACCTGAACCTGCGGCTGGTGGCGATGGCCGGCGAGGCGATGGTCGACTACGTGGCCCACCCCGATCCGCTGATGGAAGAGAAGTACGAGCGAAAGAGGGAGATCGGGATGCGGCTGACGCTGGACCTGGCCAGCCGCCTGACGGTCGTGGACGAGAGCCTGGGGGCGCTCTCGATGGACGAGATCCGCGCCTTCGTCGACGAGAAGCGCCGGGATTTCGACGGGCCGCTGGTGCTGTTCCTCGATCCGCTGTACAAGGTCCGGGTGGGGGGCATCACGGAGTTCGCCGAGCGGGGTGACGTGCTGGCGCAGGAACTGAAGACGCTCTGCATGTCCCAGAAAGTCGGCGTGATGGGGACCACGCGGCTGGCGCACGGCGCCGGGCGACGACGGCCGTCGCTAGAGGACCTGGAGGAGCAACCGGGTCTGCTCTACGAGGCGCAGGCGATCATGCTCTTCTACTGCGACTACTTCAACAACGGCGACACGCCTTTCCTGGAGTGGGAATGGGGCACCGACGATCTGATGGTGCCGGTGTGCGAGCTGAACCTCGCGAAGAACAAGATGGGGGGCTTCGCGGGGCGTCTCTACTATCGCTTTTACAACAGTTTCAGCAAGTTCAAGGAGTGCCCGCAGCTCGAGATCGACAACTACGAGCGCATGCTCCGGAACCTGCAACAGCACGACCCTACGGACCCGACGCCCGACGACAGCAAGTTCCAGCGGGTCGAGGTCATCGACGAAACGTGAGGTGAACCATCGTCACCCTCCGACGCCTCGTTTCCGACAACGACACGCTGGCCGCCCGTTACGCCCAGGCGGTGCAGTACCAGAAGAAGGGCCTGCGCGAGCAGGCCTTCGAGACCTTCCGGGCCATCCTGGCCCAGCACCCCGACCACGTGGGCTCTCTGCTGCAGAGCGGCGTCATCCTCTTCCAGAAGGGCGAGGCCGAGCCGGCGATGGACCTGTTGCAGCGGGCCGCCGCGCTGGAACCCGACAACGCCGACATCGTGTTCCACCTGGCCAGGCTGCTCGAGGGCCAGGGCCGTCAGCCCGAGGCGCTCGCGGCGCTGGAGCGGGTGCTCGAGCTGAGGCCGGGCGACGCCGCCGCAAGGCAGGAGCAGTGCCGCCTGCTCATCAAACTCGAACGTTATGAACCGTTCTTCGAGGCGGTGTCGGCCGGGCTGGAGGCCTCGCCCTACGACCCCTGCCTCTACCTGCTCAAGGCAGAGGCCTTCCTCAAGCGTGGCGACCACTCCAGGGCCACCGACCTGCTGAACCTGCTGCTGCACCACGATCCGTCGCTCGAGCGCGCCCTCGCCCTCCTGGCCGAGGCCTACATGCTCACCCGCCGGGTCGACAAGGCGATCGCCTGCGTCAAGCGCGCTCTGCTCAAGAACCCGGACTCGGCCGAACTGCACAAGCTGCTCGGCGTCTGCTACGGGTCCCGCGGCGACCGAGAACTGGCCCGCGGCGAATTCGCGCGTGCGCGACAGCTCGACCCCTCGATGATCATCACCGTCGAGGAGGCCGGCACCGTCCGCGAGGAGCGTCCCGAGAAGTGGGACGACCTGACCTTCCAGAACTACATCCTCGCCCGCAGCGATTACTACGCCCGCACCGGGGCCTGGCGCGCCGCCATCAACGAGTTCCTGCTGCTGGCGCGCAAGTACCAGGACCGGCCGATCATCTGGCAAGAGCTGGCCGCGGCGTTCCAGAACGCCGGCGAGTACCGTCGCGCCTACGCGCTGTACCGAAAGGTGCTGGCGATGGACCCGGAGAACCTCGAGGTCCAGCTACAGCTCTCGCGCCTGGCGCTCGCCATCGGCAGCGTCGCCGAGGCCCGCCGCTTCAGCGAACAGACCGCCGCGAGCTACCCGGAGGTCAGCGAGGTCGCGGAGATCCAGGGCCAGGTCTACCTCCGCGCGGGCGACGTCGAGAAGGCGCGCGAGGCCTTCCAGCGCGCCATCGACCGCAACCCCTCGAACCTCGACGCGCTCGCCGGCCTGGGCCTGTGCCACTTCCGGGCCTCGGAGTTCAGCGCCGCCCGGGATGTCTGGGAGCGCGCCCACCAGGCCTTCCCGAAGAGCATCCACCTGGCGCTGATGTGCGCCGACGCCGAGTGCGCCCTGGGCCAACGCGTCGCCGCCATCAAACTCCTGCGCGACACCAAGGCGCTGGCGGTCGCCTCCGGGATGATGATCCGCCCGAGCGCCGCCGCCGGCGTAGCGCCGGCGATGGAACTGCACCTCCCCGGCTCGCCGATCGAGCTGATCCACCGGCTGGGCAGCCTCTACCTCGAGTGCGGCTGGCCCAAGAAGGCGCGCACCGAATGGCGTGAGTTGCTGAGCCTGTGGAAGGGCGACGTGCGCGAGACCCCGCGCGTGCTGGAGGCCATGGTCTTCTTCCGCGAGGTCCGCGAGGGATTGCGGCTGCTGCGCGGCTACCTGCAGAAGCACCCGAGCACGCCGGAGCTGGAGTTCCTGGCGATGCTCTGCCACGTGCTCCAGAAGGACGGCACCAAGTTCTGGATTCCCTGGCAAAAGGTGTGGAAGGAGCAACCGGGTCTGTTCGAGCAGAAGGCCAACCTTCTCAAGGCGGTCCTCAACCGCTCGGACGTCGGCTTCCTGCTCGCCCAGATGCCCCGGACCCACGCCCTGTTCAACGGTTTCCCCGCCACGATGCAGTACGTCCAGGCCGTCGAGGAGTACCTGCAACGCATCCAGGCGATCGAGCCGGTGACGGAATTGAGACTATAGGTCTGAACTACTGCT
>CAZSVK010000124.1:10647-13826 GCA_964610245.1 uncultured bacterium | reverse complement strand
AGTCCCCGACAGGGATTGAAGTTCAACGAGGCCCCCTGGATGACATGCTCCCGGGGCCACCGACGTTGTAGGCGAGACGGCGCGGATGTGGTAGGCTACTCTTGTTTGCAGGCCGGGGACAAAAGTCGGGGCTTGTGGCGGGGATAGGTGGGAGGCAAGGCGATGACCTTCAGGCTCGAAGAGCCATCCGCGGTGGCTGCGATTCTCTTCCTGGCGATCTTCCTGACGCTGGGGTTGCTCTTCATGGCGTTCGGCACGCAGAAGGCGCGCGAGTTTCCGGTCCTCCGGAAGGCCGTGCTGTGCATGCTGGTGTTCCCCCTGGCATTCCTCTATTACGCGGGGAAGATGGCCTGGCTGGAGTTCCACGCGATCTCCGTGGAGCCGGCCACCGGTGCCATCCAGCTCGCCTTCCTCTGGCCGCGAGGCACGGTCGCGCTTCCGGCGACGCAGGTGAAGGCGGTGAAGCTGATCGAGATGTGGCACCTGAAGGGCGGCGAGAAGCGGGGCAATTACACCCTGGCGCTGGATGGGCCGGCGGGCTTCCTCTGCCAGTCCCTGCCCACGCCGAAGCTGGAGATCGTCGACGGGGCGGCTGACGCGGTTCAGAAGGCGAGCCAGGCGCCGGTGAGCCGCTGGTCGCAGAAGGGGCGGACGGGGGAGCGGAAGCAGGTCGAACAGTTCCAGGCAAGGCCCTGAACCGGAGGAGCCGGAGCGGCCCGAACTCGCACTCAGGGCGCCCCAGCGTGGGCCGTGGCAAGATCGAGTGGAATCCCGAGGAACGGTGTGCCCGCACTGGGGCCGGACGGCCCGGGGCGGATTCGAGGAGGCAGCGTGATGGTGAGAACCTCGACGGTTCGCGCCGCCCGGTCAGGTGACAGTCGGCGACACGAGAGGCCGGCCCCGTGGCCCGGCTGGAGGGCGGTCCTGGCCGCCGGGCTGGTGATGCTCCTGGGCACCGGCGCGGCCTGGGCGCTCCTGGGCGATCTGGACGGTTCGGGGCGGGTCGACGGCGTCGACCTGATCCTCATTTCTCGCGCGCTGGGGACCATCCGTGGCGAGGAGCGCTTCGTCGACGCGGGGGATCTCGACGGCGACGGACGGGTCACCGATCGCGATCTGGCCATCCTCAGGGCCAACTTCGCACGGGTCGGCCGCGACCAGAACCTCTGGGTCGCCGACTCGGGTCACGATCGGCTGGCCAAGGTCAACGTCCAGTCGGGCCAGCTCCTGCTCACGGTGCCGGTGGCCAACCCGCAGCATGTGGCCGCCGATACCGCCAGCGGAGACGCCTGGGTCAGCACCACCCAAACGGGCCTGCTGCAGGTCGACAGCCGCGGCCGCGTGCTGTCGCGCCTGACCGGATTCGGCCGGATCTCGGGCCTGGCGGTCGACGGCCGCACGCACACCTGCTACGTCTCCGACGAGAGCCAGGGCAAGGTCTGGCGCATCTCCCCGGGGATCGCCCCCGGAACCAGCGTGGCCGCGCCCCCTTCCGTCGAACTGTCGCGCATCACGAGCTATTCCGGCTTCTACACCCCGATCGGGCTGGCGCTCGACACCACCCGCAACGCGCTCTGGGTGCTCGAGCAGAACCGGCAACTCGTCCGCCTCTCGACGCAAGCCCCGCCGGGCTACACGATGAACAACTCGGGTTACCACGTCACCAACAGTCGCGTGCTTTCCGGGGGGGCGCTCGACCTCAACCGGCTCGACGGAAGCGTGTTCGCGACGGACCTGGAGGCCCGGATCCGCACCGACTACAACCCGCTCATCCTGACGCACCGCGTCTTCCGGGTGCCCTCGTCCAACTCCGGAGAGATGTTCTCGGGCGATCGCGGCGTCGGGAACTTCGTGCTCCCGGGCGCGGTCTCGGTCAACGAGGTCGATTCCTCGGCCTGGGTGGCCGACACCCAGGCCGACGGCGTGATCCTCGTGAAGCTCGCCTCCGACGGCACCGAGATCACCCGGTCCCGCGGGTTCCGAGGGCCGGTGAAGCTCTCGACCGATCCGTTCACCGGCACGTTGTGGGTTGCCGATACGGGTGCCGATCGCGTCTACAAGCTCACGTCGACCGGCGTGCGGGTGCAGGAGGTCGCGGGCCTGCTGCGCCCGGCGGCGCTCGACGTCCTGCCGGGCGACACGATCCGGGCCGCGCCGGCGGTCAGCGGCCTGGCGGTGCCCGGGTCGATCGATGTCGGCCAGACGGTCTCGTTCTCGGCCGTCTCGGGCTCGGCCGGCACGACGTTGGTGCGCTACGAGTGGGATTTCGACGGCAACGGCAGTTTCGACTACTCGAACGACCGCACCGCCTCGACCAGCTACACCTACACGCGGGAGGGCGTCTTCAACGCCGTGTTGCGGGTGACCGACGCGGAGGGTCTGACGGGCCAGGACTACACCCCGATGATCCGGGTGGGACGGCTGCGGGTGACCGCAACGGCCTCGGTCGTGCAAGGGCCCGCACCGCTGCCGGTCACGCTGACGGCGACGGCGGTCAATCCGCAGTCCGGGCGCATCGATTAGGTGCAGTGGGATTTCGATGGCGACGGCCAGTTCGACGAGTATGCGGTCGCCGGCTCGAACCTCGTCGCGACCCGGCACACCTTTCCCTCCGCCGGCACGTATAACTCCAGAGTGAAGGTGCTCGACGAATCCGGCCGCGCGGCGGAGGACGCCCTGCAGGTACGGGTATCGCAGGCCACGCCGACGCTCAGCGCGAGTGTGAGCCCGCAGTCGGGGGCCACTCCCCTGAAGGTCTCGTTCAGCGGTTCCGCCTCGGTCGGCGACGCTCAGATAGCCCTGTACCAGTGGGACTTCGACGGCAACGGCACCTTCGACTACGCCAGCACCAGCTCCGCCTCGCAGACCTTCACCTATACAAATGCCGGCGTTTACAGTGCCCGGTTGATGGCCACCGACACCAAGGGGCTGACCGTCACCGCCAGCAGGCCGATCACCGTCACGGCGGGCACCGGCACCTCCGTGAGCCCCGAGAGGCCGATCGTCACCGCCCTCGGAGGGCCACTGCGCGGCCCCGCTCCGCTCACCGTGAACCTGGGCGCCCGCGCGACCGACCTGGACGGCGGCGGCACTCGGCAGTTCCGCTTCATGTTCCACTCCGACGGCCGCGTGCTGAGCCACGGCTGCTACATCGCCGAGGTCCGGCTCGCGAGCGAGAC
>CAZSVK010000124.1:0-10637 GCA_964610245.1 uncultured bacterium | reverse complement strand
CACCGTGAACCTGGGCGCCCGCGCGACCGACCTGGACGGCAGGCTCGTGCGTTACGACTGGCGCTTCGGCGACAACCCCGCCTCCTCCACGACCCTCCTCAGCGACGGCGCCGAGACCGGTCTCTCCAACTTCACGGCGGAGGGGACCTGGGGCACCAGCACGACCAGGTCTCGCAGCGGGGCGGCCTTCCACGAGTCGCCGGCCGGCAACTACGCCAACTCGCTCGACATCAGCCTGACCTCGCGGGTGTTCCAGCTCGGCGGCGTCACGAGGGCCACGCTCTCGTACTGGCAGGCCTACGACACCGAATCGTGCTGCGACTACGGCCGGGTCGAGGTCTCGAAGGACGGAGGGGCGTTCGAGCCGCTGGCCAACACCGAGGTCCGGGGCAACCAGACCGCCTTCGGCTCCACGCAGGCGCTCATCGAAGACCTGGACGGCGTCGGCACTCTGCAGTTCCGCTTCAAGTTCCACTCCGACGGCAGCGTGGTGCGCGACGGCTGGTACATCGACGACGTCACGCTCGTGAGCGAGACCTCCGCCGTCGATTTCACCTCCACGACCACCGCCTCGACCAGCCACACCTACGCCACGGCCGGGAACTACACCGCCAGCCTCTCGGTCGTGGACGACGGGGGCAACCGGGCCAACTCGACCGTGTCCGTGCAGGCCCTGGCGGCGACCGCGCCTCTCGCCGCGGCCGCCGTGCTGCCCACCGCCGGCGCGCCTCCCCTCGCCGTCACCCTGGACGCCACCGCCTCCCGCGGAACGGGGGCAACCTACCAGTGGTCGCCGTACAACGCGGCGTTCTACGACGACGTCGAGGGGGCCTCGAAGTGGACCGCCACCGGTTCCTGGCAGGTCTCGACCGAGCGGGCGCACTCGGGGACCCGAGCGTGGAACGACTCTCCCGGCGGCTCCAGCTCGCCCTCCGCGGAATCGCTGCTGGTCAGCCAGCCATTCGATCTGCCGGTGACGGGCCCGGCGTCGATCTCCTTATGGTACGCCTCCGACCTGCCCTACAACGACGTGCTCGCGTTCGAGATCTCGCAGGACGGAACGACCTGGACCCAGCTCGTCCAGCTCTACTCGACCAGCTCGAACGGCTGGCGCGAACAGCAGGTCCTCGGCCGCTACAGCTACGACGCCCTCTACGGCTTCACCGGGAAGCGAAACCTGCGCCTGCGTTTCCGCTACACCCCGAACGGCGACACCTCGGTCGGGACCGGGATCCTGATCGATAACGTCGTGGTGAAGGGGACCGACAGCGAGGTCTACGACGGCTCGCCCTCGTCGGCGGCCTCCCGCGCGTTCACCTACCTCATCCCGGGCCTTCACGAGGCGCGGCTGCGGGTCGGCGCCGGCGGCCTGTACGACTTCGCCGAGGTCCCGGTCCGCGTCGGCCAGCCGGCCACCTCCAACCAGACGCCGTCGATCAGCCTGTACCTCAGCACCTACAGCGGCCCCGCGCCGCTGAACGTCACGATGAGCCTGTCGTCGTACGACCAGGACGGCACCATCCAGCTCTACGAGTTCGACGCCGATGCGGACGGCACGCCGGAGTTCGCGAGCGCGACCTCCAGCCACGCCTACACCTACACTCGAGCCGGACGGTACGTGGTCCGCGGACGCGTCACCGACAGCGGCGGCGCGACCAACACCGCCACCCGCCTGGTCGAGGTCCTCCCCTCGCAACCCGACGCGGGCGTGACCTTCACGCCGCGGCGCGGCCGCAGTCCCCTGCCGGTGACCTTCACGGTGACCGCCTCGGCCCCGGCAGGCGCGACGGTTACCGGGGTGTTCTTCGACTTCGACAACAACGGAGTCTTCGATTGGAGCGCCACCCAGGTGCCGGCGACCACCACTCACAGCTACGCGACGGTCTACAGCTCCCAGACCTTCTACCCCCGGATCCAGGTCCGCACCGCCCAGGGGGGCGAGCGCAGTTTCTACTCGCTCTCCGTCGAGGCGCTCGGCCCGAGCCGGGTGATCGCGTCCGCGAACGCCTCGCCGGCGGCCGGGCCCGGGCCCCTGACGGTACAGTTCACCGGCACGGCAACGGTCGGCACCGGAGGCAGCCCGGTCAGCCTCTACACCTGGGATTTCGACGGCGACGGCCAGGTCGACTACTCCTCGACCTCCAGCGGGACGGCGCAGAAGGTCTACGGAAGACCGGGCTCCTACACCGCCCGCTTCCGGGTGCAGGCCGGCAGCGATTCCGATCAGGTCGACGTCCCGATCCGCGTGGGCTCGCCCCCGATCGCCGAGCCGCGGGGCGCGCCGCTCTCGGGCCCCGCCCCGCTAACGGTGACGTTCTTCTCGGACGGCACCGACCCCGACGGCACGATCGCCCAGTACGAGTGGGATTTCGACGGCGACGGGGTCAGGGACCAGTCCAATCAGGTGTCGGTCAACGCGCGCCACACCTTCCTCCAGCCCGGCAACTACGACGCCCGGTTGACGGTCACCGACGACACTGGGCTGACCGACAGCCGGACATTGCGGATCGCGGTCACCGGCTCGGGCGCGACCTCACAGGCCCCGGTCTCGGCCAGCCCGGCCTCGGGCACCGCGCCGCTCCCGGTGCGCCTGGGCGCGAGCCTGCCGGCCTCCAGCGGGACGGCGCGGAGGTTCCAGTGGGATTTCGACGGCAACGGGACGATCGACCTCGATTCCGCGACCGAGGCCGGGCCGGCGTACGTCTACGCCTCCCCGGGCGAGTACTCGCCGCGCGTGTCGATCACCGACGACCAGAACACCGTCTATCAAGGCACCACCGTGGTGAAGGTCACGACGCCCGACTCGCCGACCGCCAACGGCTCCACCTACAACGGCTCCGGACCTGCCCCTTGGCTGGTGAACTTCAGCGGTTACGGCAGCACCCCCTCCGGCAGCATCGTCCGCTACGAGTGGGACTTCGACGGCAACGGCGTGGCCGACGCCATCTCGGCCGTGACCGGCAACGCGAGCTTCACCTACCTGCGGGCGGGAGACTACGTGGCCCGCTTCACCGTGACCAACTCCGCCGGCCTGAGCGATACGGCACGGGTGCCGGTGAGGGTGGGCATCGGCATCTCCGCCACGAGGAGCCCCGAGACCTTCGACCCGGATGCCGGCGAGACCGTGCGGTTCGTCACGACGCTCACCGCGCCGGCTCGGGTGACGCTCCGGATCCAGGACCGTTTGGGCGCGACCGTCAAGACGCTCGCAAGCAACGCCGACCGCGCCTCGGGCTTCTACACCGATCTCTGGGACGGCACGAACAACCAGGGGGCCCCGGTGCCCGCCGGGGTGTACGTCCTGGTGGTCGACTACGTGTCGGGGTCGCTCAGCGGGACGTACGATCCGAGCGGCAACGTCCAGGAGAACCGGCTGGAGATCACGCCGAACTACGACAGCACTTTCAACCCGCTGCTCAATCGCTTCCTTTCGGTGCGCTTCACGCTGGATCGGCTGGCCGAGGCGACCATCTACGTCGTCGACTTCACGGGCGGCAGCGCCCGGCGGCGCGTCAAGACCATCTTCTTGCGCGAACCGCTCGCGCAGGGCAGCTACGTGATCCCGTGGGACGGCACCGACGATTCGGGGCTCCCGGCGCCCGTGACCAACTACATCATGCCGGTGTTCTTCTGGGAGCTGCCGAGGACGGCGGTGGTGGTGGCCGGCCGGCCGATCCTGAGCGATCCGCAGGCGGCGGCCAACACCATCAGCCCGGGAGTGAACCCCTACGCGGCCAGCGGGTCGCAGCAGGCGCAGGTGAGTTACACGGTGTCGAAGCGCTCCCGGGTAGACGCCACCGTGCTCAACGAGTCCAACACCGTCATCAAGACCTTCCGTTTCGACAATGCCGCGGCGGGGCGCAACTCCTTCAGCTGGGACTGCCGCAACCTCGACGGCTCGCTGGTCGACGAGGGCTCCTACCGGGTGAGACTGGTGGCGACCGACGCGCGGGGCAATCCCAGCCCGCCGCTGTTCGTCAGCCTGAGGATTGTGTACTGATTCGGTGAGGAGCCAGGAGGCACGAGAGATGCTCAGGAGAGACACCAGAAATCGCGGCCTGTCGGCGGCGCTGATCGTGGCCCTGCTCGTCCAGTCCTCCCCGGGGCTGCTGCTGGCCTTCGACGCGGAGTTCGACACCGGCCACCAGATCACGACCCCGGAGCCCACGCCGCCCGATTCGCCCGACAACACGCCGGGCAACGAGGACGGCCCCGAGGGCGATCGGCCGGGGCCGGACGACCCGGAGAGCGGCGATCAGTCCAAGGGCCAGGACGACGGCCAGGGCAACCCCGGCGAGGGCGGAGACTACGGCGAGCCGGTCAACCTGTTCTCGGGCGACTTCGAGTACACCTACCAGGACCTGTTCGTCCCGGCGCCGGGATTCCCGCTGAAGATCCAGCGCACCTACCACACGCACAACCGCGTGGAGGGCGCCTTCGGCAACGGCTGGTCGAGCACGTTCGACCAGCGGCTCGACCTGGTGAAGACCGACGCCGGCGGGCACGCCGCGGTCTACCGCAAGCCCAACGGCGTGCGGCTGCGATATGCGGCCGACAGCCTGCAGCCCGACGCCGCCTACGTTGGTAACGCCGGCGTGAGAACCCAGCTTTCGCCCCGCACGGGAGGCTTCACGGTGAAGCGCCCCTGGAGCAACACCTACCTCTTCGACGGACAGGGCCAGCCCGAGACGATGCGCGATAATAACGGCAATGTTTTCACCATCGAGCGCGACTCCTCGGGAAAGGCCCGCAGGCTCGTCGATGCCGTCGGCCGCGCTCTCGTCCTCACCTACACCGCAGCCAACAAGGTCGCCACCGTCACCGACCCGGCGGGCCACATCTTCCGCTACGCCTACGACGGCCGGGGCAACCTGATCCAGGTGCTCGACCCGGCGGGACGCACCATCCGTTACGGCTACGACTCCAGGAACCGCCTCACGTCGATCACCGACGGCAACGGCAACACCTGGCTCACCAACACCTACGACAGCACCGACCGGGTCTCGAGCCAGTCGTTCAACGGCGGCACCTACAGCTACGTCTACACGCCGAGCACGTACCAGCCGTACACGACCGTCACGGATCCCAAGGGCAAGCAGACCACGTACAACTTCGACACCCGGGGGCGAAAACTCAGCGAGAACGACGCCCGCGGGTCGAGGGCCCAGGAGTGGAATGCCGAGGGGTTCCTCTCACGCGAGACCAATCGGATGGGCCAGGCAACCTCGTACACCTACGACGCGGCCGGCAACGTCACGCAGGTCAACACGCCCCGGGGCTACTCGGCCCGCTCGGTCTACAATTCCCAGCTCCAGAAGCCGGTGCAGGTCACCGACCGCAAGGGCGCGGTGAAGACCTTCACCTATGACGCCGCCGGCAACACGCTCACCGAAGCCACGCTCGACGGCACGACGACCTTCACCTACACCGCCCGAGGCCTCCTCGCCAGCAAGACCGATCAGGCCGGCCACCGCTGGGCCTACACCTACGACGCCCACGGCAATCGAGCCAGCGTCACCGGCCCGACCGGCGCCGTCAAGCGATGGACCTACGACCTCCTCGGCCGGATGACGAGCGAGACGGACGAGCGCGGCAACGTCACTCGATTCGTCCACGACGATGCCGGCAATCTGGTCGGAAAGACCGACGCCGCGGGCGGCGTGACCCGGTGGACCTACGACTCGGCCGGCAACGTTCTCAGCCGCACCGACCCGATCGGCGGCGTGACGCGGTTCACGTACGACCCCTTCAATCGGAAGCTCTCGGAGATCGATCCCACCGGCGCGGTGAAGAGCTGGACCTACGACAACCGAGGAGACCTGATCTCGGTCACCGACCAGCTAGGGCGCACCGGCACGCTCGAGTACGACGACACGCGGCGACTGGTGCGCATCACGAACAACCTCGGGGCCCAGCGCACGCTCGAGTACGATGCCGAGAACCGGCTGACCGCGAAGTCCGACTTCCGCGGCAACCGCACGCTCTACCAGCACGACGCCTGCGGCAACGTCACTCAGGAGACCGACCCGCTGAGCGGCACTCTGCGCTTCGAGTACGACGAAGAGAACCGGCTGACGCGGGTCACCAACAAGCGCGCAGGCGTGACTCAGATGACGCTCGACCACGCCGGCCGGGTGCTGACCGCCACCGATCCCGGAGGGCGGGTGACGCGGCACACCTACGACGGCCGGGGTCTCGAGGCGACGATGGTCGACGCTCGAGGCCTCACCTCGACCTACGAGTACGACGCCCGCGGACTGCGCACTCGAACGACCAACGGAGGGGGCGAACTCACGCGGGTCGAGTTCGATGGCTTCGGCAATCCGACGCGGCTGCTCGACTCGCTGGGAGTCTCGCAGATCACCTCCTACGACGCGTTGAATCGGGTTTCCTCGCTGACCGACGGGTCGGGCGCGACGGTGCGGACCGTCTACGACGCCCGAGGCAAGGGCATCCGGACGCTGAACGCGGCCGGCACCGACGTCTCGTTCACCTTCGACGGGGCGGGCCGTCTGCTCACCCAGACCGACAAGCTCGGCCGCCGCACCGTCATGGAGTACGACGCCGCGGGCAACCGCACCCGCGTCACCGCCCCGGACGGCACGGTCACCCGGTTCGTCCACGACGCCGAGGATCGCGTCACGAGCCGGATCGACCCGGGCAACAGAACTACGGCGTTCACCTACGACGCCGACGGCAACATGCTGACGCGGACCGACCCCGACGCCGGCGTGACGGCCTGGGTCTACGACGCTCTGGGCCGAGTCACCTCGAAGACCTCGCCCGACGGCCGGCGCGTCACGATGCAGTATGACGCGCAGGGCAACCCGACCAACGTCGTGGCCACCGACGCGAGTTCGACCACGCTCTCGAACCTCACCTACACCTACGACGCCAACGCCCGCGTCACCCGGATCGTGACGGCGGCCACCGCGGCCCAGCCCGGCGCGACCGTCAACTTCACCTACGACGGCAACGGCAACCGCACGAGCTTCACGACGCCCGACTCCCGCACGATCTCCTACAGCTACGACGGCGCGAACCGGCTGACCGCGGTCGACTGGCCCGGCGGCGCGGCCAACGAGCTGACCTGCACCTACACGGCGGGCAACCTGCGCTCGGGCGTGCAGTTCGGGCCGAGCGTGAACAGCAGTTTCAGCTACGACGCCGGCGGCCGGCTGCTGGCCTCGGTGCACCGCACCGGCGCGACCACCCTTCTCTCGTTCGGCAACCGGACCGACGCCGAGGATCGGCTGGTCCGGGAGACGATGGCGGGCGGCGACACCCGCAACCTGACCTACACGACGGGCGGCGAGCTGTCGGGCGCCGACCATCCGGCCTCGGAGCCCGCTAACGCCGACGAGAACTTCACCTACGACGCGAACGGCAATCGCACCAGCGGCGGCGCCACCTACGATGCCAGGGGTCTGCTGACCGGCGACGCGACCTACACCTACGCCCACGATCAGACCGGCCGGCTCACGCAGCGCACCGCCCGCGCGGGCGGCGCGGTCACGGCCTACGGCTACGACGGGGAGGGCCGGCTGACGCGAGTCCAGTCGGGCGGTTCGGTCACGACCTACCGCTACGACGGCTTCAACCGCCGCATCGAGAAGAACGTCGGCGGTACGCTCACCCGCTACCTCTACGATCCGGAGGGCAACCTGCTGTGCGAGTACGACGGCGGAGGGACGTTGCGGGCGACCTTCGTCCAGGGCGCTCGGCGCGACGAGCCGCTGCTGATGGAGCGCGACGGCACGCTCTACTACTACCTGCTCGATCGGCTGCCCTCGGTCCGGGGCCTGGTCGACGCCGCGGGCAACCTGCAGCGGCAGTACACCTACTCGGCCTTCGGGCGGGTCGCGGCGACCACCGGCACGCTGGCCAATCCCTACGCCTTCGCCGGCCGCGAGTACGACGAGGAGAGCGGTCTCCTCTACTCCCGGGCACGCTACTACGACCCGGCGACGGGCCGCTTCACGGCGCCCGACCCGATCTGGAACGTCAACCTCTACACCTACGTCGGCAGCAACCCGTACAACGGACGCGACCCCGAGGGCGAGTTCTTCTTCACCGCGGTGGGGGCGCTGGTCGGGGCGGCCGTGGGCGCCGCGACCGCGGCCTGGGACGGCAAGAGCCTGGGCGAGATCGGCGCGGCCGCCGCCGGTGGCGCGGTCAGCGGGGCGATCGCCGGCGCCGCGGCCGACCTGACGGTCGCCACGGGTGGCGCTGCGGCGGTCGCGATCGCGGTCGCGGCCGGCGCGGTCGGCGGCGCGGCCGGCAAGGCGGTCGAGAACGGCCTCAACGGCGATCCGCTCACCAAGGACCTGGGCAAGTCGGCCCTCGGAGGCGCCCTGGGCGGAGGCATCGGCGCCGGCGCCGGTAAGTTGCTGGGCGCGGCGGCCGGCAAGGCGCTGGGCAAGGAGGTCATCGAGGGCGCCACCGGCAAGGCGATCGAGGAACTGGCCAAGAAGCCGCTCAACGAAGCGATCGGCGACGTGGTGGGCGGCGTGGTGGCCGACAAGATTTCCGGCAAGATCATGGACACCGTGATGCCCGACAAGAAGGACAACAACGGGGACGGCAAGCCGGACGGCACGAAGCCCGGCGACACCAAGCCCGACGGGACCAAGAACCCCGACAAGCCGGCAGACGGCAAGGACGGCCAGACGGGCGACAAGCCCCAGGCCGAGGATCCGAACCAGCCCAAGCCGGGCGACAAGAAGCCCGACAACGAGCGGGGCAAGCCGGCGAAGTGAGCCGTCCGGAGCTAATCCAGACGTTCATGCCCGCACTCGACTCCCAGCGAACGCTCCCGGCCGGCGGCAGCTGCCCGCCAGGCCCCAGGCAAGTGAGGACCCCCATGCAAGTCAGGCTACTCTCGCGACGACACGCCCCGCTCCGCCACTCCTGGCTGGCGGCCGGCCTGGCAGCGATGCTCGTGGCCGCCCTGCCCCCGCAGGTCGCCGGCGGCGCTCTGTTCGAGCCCGGTTACCGGACCGACCGGTTCCAGTTCCTGCCCTCCGCCGGAGAGCAGGTGACCGTGCAGTACCAGCTGCTGCAGGCGGCGGCGGTGACCCTGACGGTGCACGATGCCGACCATCGCCCGGTGGCGACTCTTGTGCGGGGGGCGGCCCAGCCGCCGGGCGCGGCCTCGGCGCGCTGGACGGGCCGCGACGAGCGCGGCCAGGCGCTGCCCCGCGGCGTCTACTACTTCGTACTCGAGGCGGCCGGCCCCGGGGGCTCCCAGCTCCACGACCCGGCGATGCTCTCGGGCGGCGAGGTCCTGCGGATCGCCTTCGGCGACTACAGCTACGACCGGACGGCGGGCAAGTTCCGCTTCGACCTGCCGAAGCCGGCCTGGGTGCGCATCCGGGCGGGTGTGCACGAGGGCCCTCTGCTGGCGACCCCGGCCGACTGGGAGCCGTTCGACGCAGGCAGCCATGAGGTCGCCTGGGACGGCAGGGACACCGACGGTCTGCTCGACGTCGCGGGCCATCCGAAGTTCTCTCACGTGCTCCAGGCGTTCGCCCTCCCCGCCGGTTCGGTCTACCTCGCGGAGGGTGAGCCGCCGGCGCGGGCCCTCCTCACCGGCAAGGAGGGCGTGGCGCTGGCCGAACGGCAGCGGGCCGTGCGCAAGGCTTCGCTCGCGCGCGGGGCGATCGACCCGACCTACTTCGCGCCGGCGGCCTACCGGCGCTCGCCGCTGTTCGCCGCCTCGGTGGGAGGACGGCTGCCCAAGACCGCCGGCGGAGCGGTGACGGCCGACCTGTCGGTGCCGGTCACGGTGACCCTCGATCCGCAGAGCGCCACGCAGATGGTCGAGCAGCGCTTCGAGATCGTCACCTACGTCGACCAGGTGAGGGTGGCCGAGGAGGAGCAGGGCTACTCGCCCTGCACGGTCGAGGTTCCCGTGAACGAGCTTCCGGAGGGCGAGCACGTCATCTCCGTCAGCGTGGTCAGCCTGACGGACCAGGGGGCCACGAAGAGCTTCCGGGTCCAGGTCCAGCATCCGGCGATGAGCCGGTGACGGTGCTGGGGAAGGGAAGAGCGATGGCTGGAGCAACGAGCAGGATCGCAGCAACATTGGCCGTTCTCGCGGTGGCGGGCCTGGCCGCGCTGCCGCTGTCGGCGGCAGACCTTTCGCTGGCGGTGCCGCGGGTGGCGTCGGAGCGCACCTTCCGGGTCGGGATCCGGGTGGGCGCGATCCAGGACCTGTACGGGACCGCGCTCGACCTGGTCTACGACGCGCGCTACCTCTCCGTGGTCGACCTGGACGACAACCCGGCCAACGGTCTCCAACCGAAGGTCGAGGAGGGCGCCTTCCTCGGCGAAGGCGGCGTGATCCAGACGGTCCGCGCGCAGGCGCTGGAGAACGAACTGCAGGGGCGGGTCGTCCTCGGCCTGGTGCGCAAGGGCCAGGTGCTGGGCACCAGCCCGGTCGAGCCGCGCATACTGGCCTCCGTCGTCTTCCGGGCGCGCTCGGAAGGCACGGCCCAGGTTCGACTGGAATCGGTGACACTCCGAGACTCGGCCGGAGGCACCATCCCGGTGAGCGTCGCTTCGCTCGCATCGCTCGAGCTCACCAGCAGCGTCACCGACCCCGCGCCGGTGGCGGCGGCCGGTCCGGCCGTCAC
>CAZSVK010000123.1:0-13828 GCA_964610245.1 uncultured bacterium | reverse complement strand
TCAGGAGGCGCTGGGTCGTGGTCTTGCCCGCGCCGTTGGGACCCAGGTAGCCCAGGATCTCCCCGGGCGCCACGGCGAACTCGAGTTCCCGGACCGCGGTCCGCGAGCTAAACGTCTTTGTTAGTTTCTCGACCCGGATCATCGGACTGGCGGCCCTGCCTTCCGGCCCGCGTCGCGCCGGCCGACCGCTCGCGGCGAGCGCGCCGCCGGCGCCCTCCAGGATGATACTGCGTCGCACGGCGCGAGGCCGGCTCAGCGCCCCAGTTCCCGGCTCAGCTCCCGGGCCCGGCCGTCGGTGGGCGAGCGTTCCAGGGCGGCCGCGCAGTCCCGGCGGGCCTCGTCGGCGAGGCCGGCCCGTTTGAACAACAGCGCCCGCTGGAGCAGCAAGGGGGCGCCGATCTCCGGCCCCGGCACGAAGGCCGCCCGCGCCACCGTCACCGCCAGCTGCATCGTGGGGGAAGACCGCTCCTGGCCCTTCGGCACCTGGTCGAGCAGCACCGTCGACAGATCGAACCAGTGCTGCATGGCCCGCGGCTGCAGCAGGCAGGAGAGCGCGAAGGCGCGCTCCGCGTCGTCCGTGCGCCGGTAGTCGCGATAGCTGCGCCCCAGGTCGAACCAGATGCCCCCTTCCGACGGCATGACCCGCAGCGCCTCGTTGAAGCTCCGATATTCCTGCAATCTCCAGAGTTCCGGGTCCTCGTCGACGGGGCTGAGAAACTCGAGCCCGCGGCCGATCGCCTGGAACCCCCGACTCACGAAGGTCGCGTAGTGCAGGGCGGCCGCCTTCTTCCAGTTCAGCTGCCAGGTCGGCGGCGCGGCGGCCGTGGCGCGCTCGAAGTCCCGGATCGCCTCCGACCACTTCCCCGCCTGGAAGTCGCGATCGGCCTGGGCGATCCAGCGGACCACCGAGGCGGGCACCGTCGCGGTCGCGCTCACGCCGGGCCCGGGAGGAGGTGGCCGCAGACCGGCTCCCGCCCTGCGCCGGATCCAGAGCGTCGGAGGCGGAGAGGTGTCGGACGACGCCGCGCCCCGGATCGCGATCCGGTTGTTGCCCGTGAGCAACACGGCCGGCGGAAACCGGCGCCAGCACTCGGCGACGGCCGTCCCGTTGACCTCGACCTCGACCGATGCCGAGGGGGGCTGCTCCCAGACCAGGCGGGCGCTCTCCAGTTCCGCCACCATCGGCACCACGACCTCGCCGACGAAAAGGCCGCCGGGAGCGGCCGCCACCGGCGAGAGAGCGAGCGTGGTCTGGTCGAGCAGGCGCCGCCGGAGCTGTTCGACGCCGGCCACCCGGAAGGCGTCACGCTCCGGTTGCGTGGAGACGGGCAGCGCGGCGCTCGAGGCCGTGCCGGTGGAGACCGTGCCCGCGGAGGCGCTCGCGCCGGGCCGCGATTCACGCGGTTCCGGCGACCGCCCGCCCGGCTCGCCCCCCCGCCCTGAGAGGAGAGCGATCAGCAGCGCCAGGAGCACCAGCCCGCCGCCCCCCGCCACCGGCAAGACCAGGGCCCGCCAGCCGCCAGGCCGGGACCCCGGCCGGGTGGCCGGGACCGGGACGCGCAGCGGAGACTCCGCGTGCCGGAGGATCGTCCGGACGCCCGCGCCCCGCAGCCTGCCATCGACCGCCTTCGACTTGCCGCCGGAGCGGACCGTGAGACCGGCGGCATCCGCCCGATCCACCGCCAGGGGCAGGGCGTTCCGCATCTCCCGCGCCGACTGGAAGCGATCCTCCCGCCCGGGCTGGATGGCCTTGCGCAGGAACCCGGCCAGCTTCGGATCGAAGTCGGCCTCGATGCGCCGGATGGGGCGCGCCAGGTCGAGCGCCACGCCCCGCATTGCATCCATCAACTCGCTGCTGGTGTAGGGCGTCACGGTCGTCAGCAGCTGGTAGAGCGTCACGCCGCACTGGTAGAGATCGCCGCGGGCGTCGTACTCCTCGCCTCGCAGCGTCTCGGGCGGGAAGAACGGCAGCGTGCCTACCTTGCACCCCTGCCGCGTCATGCGGGTCGCATCCTGCTGCTGGGCCAGCCCGAAGTCGCTCAACAGGATCCCTCCGGTGGGCCTCTGCAGCACGTTGGCCGGCTTGATGTCGCGGTGGAAGACGCCGATGGCGTGGACCGCATCGAGCGCTTCGAGGACCTCCGCCAGGATGCGGGTCGCCTTGTCCGGGTCGACCGGCCGGCCGTCCTCGAGCTGCCGGTCGAGCGAGAGGCCCGGTGCGAACTCCATGCTGTAGAAGAGCCACGGCCCCTCCTCGCCGAAGTCGTAGATCGGGACGATGCTCGGGTGAGATAGCCGGGCCAGCGCCAGCGCCTCTCGCAGGAATCGCCGCGCCGACTGGGTCTCGGAGCTGTTGCCCGCCTGCACGACCTTCAGCGCCACGACCCGATTCAGCGTGGTCTGCAGCGCCCGGTACACCGAACCCGCTCCGCCCGAACCCACGAGCTCCAGGAGCCGGTAATCCTTGAAGGTGCTGCCGACCTTGAGCATGGCTGGCATCGCTGCGCTCAGTCTACCCCCCGGGGGCCTGTCTCGCGTCCCGTGACCGCGGTCGACCACGTCGGGATCCCGGACGGCGAACGTCGCCGGCTCACTCGGGCGGCAAGGAGAGCCGCTCGTTGGGACCGAGCAACTTCACGCGGGCCAGTTCGCCCAGCTCTTTCTGCAGCTCCTGCGTGCCGAGGCCGGGTTCCGCGAGCCACGGCAGCACCCAGCGGGCCCCGACCCAGTCGGCGGCCTGGGCGGCCGCGTGCGCGGACATCGGCAGCGACCGGCCGAGCCGCAACGTCATCGCATCCACCCGGAAGAGGTCGCCAACGACCCGCATCTCGCCGCAGAGGGCCGACGGGCCCGCGTGGTAGACGACGGCGCCGTCCATCTCGATGACGAAGCCGGCCGCGTGCGGATGCTCGCTGCTGAGTGCCGCCACGGTGTGAATGGTCACCTCCGGCTCGGCGTGCACGCCTCCGTAGTGCATCGGCAGCACCGGCAACCCGAGCGCGGCCATCGGCTCGACCGCGCCCGGCAGGCCGGCCAGCGTCGCTCCGGAGGCGCGCATCAGCGAGCAGAGAGCTTCCCGGGCGCCGTCCCGCCAGCCGTCGGCCAGGATCAGGTCGATGCGCTCCAGGCTGGGCAGCTTGCCCGGCAGGCCCAGCACCAGCGTGCGCGAGCCCTCCCAGACGAAGGCGCCGCCGCCGGCGTGGCGCAGCGTGCTGGCGCGCTTCTCGCTCGTCCTGGGCAAACGCCTGCCGTCGCGGCCGACCGCCTCGGCAAACACCGCCTCACCCTTCTCCTTGATGCGGTGCGCGCCGGCGAGCGTGTAGCCGACGTGGTCGCGGAACATGCGATTGGCCAGGTTCCGGATCAGGCCGAGGTTGCGCTCGAAATCCGCGACCTGGCTGGCGAAGTACCGGGTCTTGACGATGAAGTGAACCAGCTCGCCCTCGGGGATCTTGGAGCGCGGCATGGCAAAGCGGAGACGGCCGGCAGGAGGTCAGTCGTGCAGCTCGATCCACTTCAGCTCGGAGCGCTGGAAATCTTTGGCGACGCCGATGCGGGCCTGGAAGCGGAAGGTGGGCGCATCGACGCGGCCACGCAGCACGTCGCCGCGACGGGTGCGCACCACGTCCTGGTCGGGCTCGAAGGCGATCTCGCGGATCTCGGCCCGCTGGAGCGTCACCTGCTTGAAGTAGGGCGAGCTGATGACGAAGGAGTCGCCCTGGAGCTTGCCGTAGAGGATGTCGTCGTTGCGCGTGCGCAGGCGATCTTCCGGAGGCAGGACGGTGGC
Organism: uncultured bacterium; assembly: GCA_964610245.1. Lineage (GTDB taxonomy): Bacteria > Muiribacteriota > UBA6191 > JACPRK01 > JACPRK01 > CAZSVK01. The sequence continues at coordinate 10,041 of CAZSVK010000123.1, read as the reverse complement.
CTTGGCGTCCGCCTTCTTCTCGATGCTGCAGCCGGCCGCCGACATCGCCAGGCCGGCAAGCGCCAGCACCATCAGACAGCAGGACAGGACACGCGCGAACCTGGACATCGAAGAGGCCTCCTGGGAAGCTAGCCCGGCGAACGGACACCGCCACCGGCACGTCAGGGATACCACATCCGCGTGGCGAATTGGGGACACTTACCCGGCCCCGAAGGCCTTCGGGGTCAGGTAAGTATCCCCTCAGTGGAACGTCGCCTGCAGCCGCATCAGCAGCCGATCGAGCATCGCCCAGGCGACGGCCGGCTCGTACTGGGCCAGCGCCTGTTCGACCGCCGAGAACTCGATGACGCCGAAGATGGAGGCGCGATCCACGGGGGTCAGCAGCGTGAAGTAGTTGCGCAGCAACGCCACGCGGTCGGAGAACGTGGCCTGGGTGGTCGGCTCGGTGGCGACCGCGAAGGCCAACCGCCGGATGGCACCGAGCACGCCCGGCTTGTCGTGGGCCGACTCGGGCGGCGGCAGCACCACGGGCGCCCGCTTCACCACCGGAGGCGCCGGTCCCGTCGGGGCCGCTGTCTTCGCGGGAAGCGCGCCGCGGATGGGCCCGGCCTGCTCCTGCACCTGGATCAGCCCGCCGAAGTAGACGACCCCGAGAGTCACCATCACCAGCGTTCCCGGGATGACGGGGTTGATGCGCGGCAGATCGCGCGGCGGAGGCGGGACCGCGTTCGCCACCGAGGCGGTCAGCCGCGATGGCCGGGGGCGGGGCGAGACGAGGAGGATGCCGCTCACAGCTCAGAGCCTATCAGAGAACCCTGGCCGTCGCGAGGCCGAGCGAAGGGCCGGCAGGCAAGGCCGCAGGGGCGAGGCGCGCGGAGGCGTACTCGCAGTGCAGTACGTCGAGCACGACTCGCCCCGAGAACGCAGGATGCCGGCTCTGCAGCCGGCCGCAGTAGGCCGGGGTTCTCTGATAGGCTCTAAGGGGTGAATCCCCGGAGGTTGGCCCCGGGATACTGGAGCGCCTGCACCGAGGAGAGGTGCGTGATGCGCCCCGCGATGGCCGAGCCCCAGCCGACCTCGGTCTCGGTGAGCTGGGTCTCCTTGGTTTCGAAGAAGGGCACGGCGCTCAGGACATAAGTCATCCCGCCGCCACCGCGCTCCGCGGTGAACTCGACCCTCCGGAAGCGCGCCAGTTAGTAGCGCACCGAGGCGGTCGGATCGACCACGTCGGGCACGAGCAACGTCCGCTCCTGGGGGTCGTACTGGTAGACCCGCTTGCGCCCCGCGGCGTCGGTCATCGTCAGACGCTTGCCGCCTTCGTCGATGGCGAAGCTCGCGGAGCCCTTCAGATCGCGGCGGAGCCGGCCGGCCAGGTAGTGCACGGCGCTGATCGCCTGCAGCTTGCGGTCGGTCGCTCGGGAGGTGCGGGCGTTGCGCCAGACGAAGGTGCCCAGCATCCCGAAGACCAGGCAGGCCAGCAGCAACACGATGATGATCTCGAAGAGCGTGAAGGCCGAACGGCGGCGGGCGGGCCAGGCGGGGCGACAGGCTGCGGCAGCGTTCACGGGCGCGTCATTCCTCCAGCGTGTTGCCGTCGCGGCTGTCGACGCTCAGGTCTTCGCGGGCGCGGAAGCCGAGCAGCTTGTACTGGCGGGTCTCGCCCTGCTTGCCCCCCTCCAGCACGGTCCACTGCACCGTGATTTCGAGCGACAGCAACCCCTTGTCGACCTCGACCACATCGAGCACGCCCCGGAAGTAGTTCTGGCCCACGCCGAGGTTCTTGGCGTACTCGGGAAGCTCCGTGAACCAGTCGCGCACCTTGTCGGTGTTGAAGATGCGCTGCACCACGTCGTCGACCGGCTTGCCCACCAGGCCCGCCAGCGTCTCGTAGGTCTGGCCATTCCAGACCTCCAGGATGCGACTCGCCAGCGTCTCGGCGTAGATGCGATCCTCGCTGAACGAGGCCGATTCGTAGCCCAGGTTGAAGAGCCCGACGACCGGGATCACGCACATGACAAAGACGAAGATGGCGATCACGACCTCGACGAGCGACACGCCGCGAGAGTCTCGCGGGGACGCTGTTCCGGCCCCCCCGCCAGGACCCGAGAATTCGACAGGAGAACGAGGTTGGCCAAGAAGGCTACCTACTTCTCTGTGCCTCTGTGCCTCTGTGCCTCTGTGATACCTGTCCTGGTTGGCGGGCAATGCCCGCGCTGTGCTACGAGCGCGGGCAACGCTCACTCCAGCCATCGGGGGGTCCAGGGGCGAACTTCGCCCTTGGCGAGGGTTCGGGAGCGGAACTCCCGACAGGCGTTTCCCGCGCCTCACTTCAGGAACACCTCCCGGCCGCGCTCGACGGGGCTGAACGTGACCCACAGGTGGGAGCTGCGGAAGCCGGTCTTCCCCTCGCAGGGAATCATCGGGTTGAACTTCAGCTTCCCCTTCACGCTGTTGGCTTCGCTGCGCTTGTTGTCGGGGACGGTGTAGCGTCTGAGCAGCAGGCTGCCGAAGATGTCGGCGTCGCCGCCGAAGGTGACGCAACCGCCCTCGGCCGTGTCCCGATCGCTCCGGGGGACGGCAGCCAGGGCGGCCTGCACCTGCGAGGTCGGCAGCGTCATCTTGCCTGGAGTCACCAGCGTCAGCGAGTCGGTTTGGGCGTCCTTCAACGTGGCCGCGTCGACCTGAAGCCCACCGCTCGCGTAGATGAGCGCGCGGCCGTGGAAGCCGTCGAGCGCGATCGCCAGCGGCGTTGCGGCGGGCGTCTCACCCGCGCTCGAGGCGGTGGGCTCGCCCACGTAGATGACGCCGTTGACGCCGCCCTCGGTGTGACGCGCCAGGAACGCGTCCCACTCGGCCTGCCCCTTCAAGACGAAGCTCGCCCGCTCGAGGAAGAACTCCTCGTAGAACTTGGTCATCTCCCGCATGAAGTAGGCGTGCTGGTCGCCGCCGCTGACGAACTCGGTGGAGTAGAACTCGCGGTGGCCCTTCACGAAGCCCTTGATGAGGCCGGTGAGCATCGCGGTGTCGGAATCGGTGCCCAGCTTGTCCAGCGCCCCCTCCTGCGTGTAGTCCTGGCCCGCCATCCCGGTCTTGCCCAGCTCGCCCTTGCCGAGCATCCCGGTCATCATCCCCAGCATGTCCGAGAAGTTGGCGGCCCCCCCGGAGGCGTTGATCTTGTCGAGGCCGCCCTGCAGATTGGCCCGCGACTGCTGGTCGGCGGCGCTCGGCTGCGAACCGCCCGAGGAACCGCCGGACGATCCACCGGAGGAGCCACTGCCCGAGGCGCCGCTACCCGAAGAGCCGCCGGAGGTTCCCGAGGCGCCGCCCGAAGTCCCGGGTGCGCCGCTGCCCCCCGAAGCGCTCGCCGCGCCGCCGGAGGTCCCGGAAGCGCCGCTGGCGCCCGAGGCGCCCGAGCCCGACGCATTGCTCGACTGGAGCTGGCCGACGTTCTGACTGACGTTGGAATCCTGGACCGACTGGCCGACGCCCTGCATCTTGCCGCCGCCGTTGTTCATCTTGTCGAGCACGCCGCTCTGCTGAACGTCGGTGACGCTGGTGGAGATGCCGTTCAGGGCGGGGGCAAAGTTGCCCCGGGCGGCCTCGCGCAGCGCGTCGGTCGGCTGCCCGATGATCACCCCCTCGAGGATGACCTTGAGAACGAACACCGAGACCTGGCCCAGGATGCACTGGATCGAGACGACCATCTCGAGGACCTGGTGGATGGCGGCGCAGACCGCGGCGGCGCAGAAGCACATCGCCGATTCCGACTTGCCGGGGATGACCGAGAGGATGGGGACGGTGATCTTGAGAATCTGCAGGTTGATATTGGAGATGGTGTAGACCGTGTCGAAGATCTTCTTCAGCGGCGGGTACATCTCCCGGAGGATGTCCTCGTAGTTGAAATCGGAGAGCTTCTCGAGCGGATCTCGGTCGGGGTTGCCGAGGAGGATGGAGTCGGCCTTGAAGAAGTCGGCGGGGATGCGCGAGCCCGACGAGATCGAGGCCTTCATGAACTTCGGGCTGCCGCCGACGTACTTGCACATGCCCTTGCAGCAGTTCCATTTCACTGTCTTCTGGCCCTGCTTGATCTGGTCGTCGTAGCCCTTGTTCAGCGTGTTGACGTCGTCGATCGCCTTGTTGGTGGGGTTGACGATGTCGGCGTCGAGCGACTGCTTGGAGGCGCCGTTGATGTAGTCGGGCTTGAAGAGCGTGAGGGCGCGGCGGTCGAACGTGGTGGGCGGCGTGATGAGCTGGACGCGGAAGGGTTTGCGCACCTGCACGCGGCGGTAGGTCTCTTCGCCGTGGCCCCAGGCCGGCCGGACCGAGGCGGTGATGAGCACCTCGCCGGCGCGCTCCCGGAGTTCGAGCGGATGGAACGGCTCGCGCTCGAAGCGCACCTGCATCGCGGTCTCGATGCGGTTGGTCGGATAGGGCTTGAACGTCTCGGCGTTCTCGGCCGCGCCCATCCGCGCGAAGAGGCGGTCGGGCGAGTAGGGGACGTCGACGGCCGACTGGTCCTGCGCCTCGCGGAAGACGCGGTAGAGGTCGCTGCCCGGTTTGTTGCACTCGGTCTGGAGGATGTAAAAACCCTCCTCGGCGGCCGACTCGGCCAGGTACTCCGCGGTGGTGCCGAAGGAACTGCGCGCCGTCTGCCGGTAGACGTTGCGGCTGAAGGTGTAGAGCTGCAGCGCCGTGACGACGGCGGCGATCACCAGCAGGATGACGACAATCACCGCGATGCCGCGGCGACCGGGTGACGGAGGCAGTTCGTTGGGCGTCATGTCGGGCGAGGCCAGCGGCCCACGGACATTCAGACGAGCCGAGGCCGCGGTTGGATAGCAGGGCCGGGCCGCGTCACCCTCTGGCCTCGGAGAGACCGGCGCCGGTTCGGCACGGTTTCCTCGAGCACCCTTCACCGTGCTCCCAGCACTCGGGATGATAATGGGCCTCGCACTTCGCGCAACTCACCGGGGCCAGCTCGACCGGCTCGGCGCAGAGGACGCAGCGAGGAGGCGTGCCGGTCCGCTCGGGCTGCTCGGCGCCGGCGCAGGCGAAGGGCAGGATGAGAGCGCCGCCCAGCGGAGCCAGCAGGAAGCTCAGCGCCACCATGATCGCCTCGCCGCTGTACAGGAAGATGCCCACGTACAGACACAGGAAGAACCCGCCCATCGGCACCGAGTGCCAGTAGCCGTGGCCGATGGCCTGCCCCAGGCCAGGCAAGTAGCGGACCAGCAGCACCAGATAGAGCGTGGCGAAGAGAACGGCTGCCCCGATGCCGAGCCAGACCTGCTGGAACGGGGAGAGTTCCTTCCACCACAGGTGCGCGGCGATCGTGGTCAACCAGCCGGGCAGGAACCCGGCCAGTACGAGGGTGCAGAGGCGGTTGATGGTGACGGCGAGCCGTCGCGCCTGCCGCGGCAGCAGCCAGCCCTTGAGGTCGATGAAAGCCGAGCGCACGCCCAGCATGGCCAGGTAGAACGGCACGAAGAAGAAGTAGATGAAGAAGCTCGGATAGATGGCCGGCGACGGCGGCATCGGGTCGTCGAGCAGGTGGGCCAGCAAGGAGAGAACGGACCTGAAGTGATCGAAGAGGAAGTCGGCGTTCATGGTGTGCCTCCCGCGATTGGCGCGCGCTTGTAGTCTGAACTGTACCCCATGCAGCTGTCAGGTGTCGGGTGTCAGAGGTCAGCGGGAGCGACTTCACTTTCCGGGCCGGCGGCAAGGGCCTATGATGGCGTCATGTCCACCAAGCAAGGCCACGTCGCCATCGAACTCGTCGAGAGCCGCATCCTGCGCGGGAACCCGTGGAACGACCCCTGCGAACGGCGCCTGCCGGTCTACCTGCCCCCGTCCTACGAGCGGGCCTCGCGCCGCCGCTACCCGGTGGTCTGGTGTCTGTCCGGCTTCACCGGCAGCGGGCTGAAGCTGCTCAACGTGGACATGTTCCGCGAGAACTTGCCCCAGCGGCTCGACCGCCTGATCGGCCAGGGCCGGATGGAGGAGTGCATCGTCGCGATGCCCGACTGTACGACCTGGCTCGGCGGCAGCAAGTACATCAACTCCACCGCCAACGGCCGCTATGAAGATTACCTCTGTGAGGAGCTGGTTCCGTTGGTCGACCGGAAGTACCGGGTGATGCCGGGTCGCGACCATCGGGGCCTCATCGGTAGTTCGAGCGGCGGCTTCGGCGCGCTGAGCCTCGCGATGCGGCGGCCTGACCTGTTCGGCGCCGCGGTCAGTCACGCCGGCGACATGGGCTTCGAGTTCTGCTACCGGCCCGACTTCGCGAAGGCGATCGTGCCACTGGAGCGCCGGGGCGGCCTGCGCAAGTTCCTGCGCACTTTCCGCTCGGTGGGCAAGCTCGACGCGGGCGACTTCGCGGCGCTCAACTCGCTCGCGATGGCCGCCGCCTACTCCCCCACCGCCGGCCGGCGCCAGCCCCAGTTCGACCTGCCGTTCGACGCTGCCACGGGCGAGCTGCTGCAGCCGGTCTGGGAGCGCTGGCTCGAGTGGGACCCGATCGTCCTCGCGGAGCGTAACGTCGACGTTCTCCGAAAGTTGCACCTGCTCTACGTCGACGCGGGGTCGCGCGACGAGTACTCGATGCACCTGGGCGCCCGGATTCTCAGCTCTCGCCTGCGCACGCTGAAGGTGCCCCACGTTCACGAGGAGTTCGACGGCACGCACTCCGACACCGCGGCGCGCTACGACCACTCGCTGCCGAAGCTCTCGCGCGCGCTCGGAGACTAGACCCTGATAGGGTCAACCAAACAGCGCCGTGACGGCGGCGCTCAGGGCATGGAACAGCTCGGCGCCGGGCGCCGGTAGCGGCTCGCGGCAGAGCGCGCCCACCAGCCCGCGGTAGTACCAGGCCTGCTGCTCGCGTCCGCGCTTGAACTTCGTCCAGACCACCTCGCCCAGCCGTTCGCGGTCGGCGCCCATGCTGCGAACGTTGTGCAGCTTGTCCGCGCACGAGACCAGCCGGATCTCGTCCGAGGCCGTCTCCAGCAGATGCAGCGTGTGGCGCTTGCGCTCTTCCCAGGGCACCGACTTGGCCGGCTCAGAGCAGCCCTGGACGATCGCCAGCACCGCGTCGCCGAACTCGCGCCGGATCGCCTCGGGCTCGAGATCAGTGTCCTCGAGCGTATCGTGCAGGAGGCCGGCCACGACCACGTCCTCGGGGCAGCCCGCCCCCGCGAGCAGCAGCCCCACCGAGCAGGGATGCACCAGGTAGGGCATCTCGGTGCCCTTGCGCTTCTGCGCGCCGTGGGCGAGCGAGGCCATCTCGACCGCGCGCTCGATCCGGGAAAGGGTCACGGTGCTCGGAGGGGTGTCCATCTGACTCCAATTTCGGGGTGAGGAACGCGGACTGAAGATACGGCGCATGCTATCATCCGGCGTCCTTTCGCCCGAGCCCGCGACAACCCGATGACCGCACCGGAGCCCATCCTGCCGCCTTCCGCCCACGGCCGGCGAGTCCCCTGGTCGGGGTGGGCTCTCTTCGCCTTGAGCCTGCTGCTCGAAAGCTGCGGCCAGCTCTGCCTGAAGCTCGGCGCGCGTTCCGTCCCAGCCGGGCTCTCCGACCTGGAAACCATCGGCGAGGCGGCCACCAGCCTCTGGGCCTACGGCGGCTACGCCTGCATCGCGCTGCAGTTCCCGGTGTGGCTCGGCGTCCTGGCCCGGATGGAACTATCGCTGGCGTTTCCTCTCGGCAGCCTCGCGCAGGTGACGATCTTCCTCGGCAGCGTCTTCATCCTGGGCGAGCCGGCCTCCGCCGTCCAGGTCGCCGGCATCTCGAGCATCATCCTGGGCAGCTTCCTGATCGTCGGGGAGGATGACGCCCCGGCGGTCCCGGCCGGGCTCGAGCCCGCGACCCCGCCACCCGGGAACGCCGCGGGCGAAGGGGGCCGGGCGTGACCGAGATCCTGCCGCTCATCGCTCTCTGCGTGCTGCTCGTGACCGCGGGCCAGCTCTGTTTCCGGACGGGCGCCCGGGGCTCGGCCGGCGAGGAGCAGCCGCGCAGCGTTCTCTCGACCGCGGGCCGCCCGATCACCCTCCTGGGCCTCGTCTGCTTCGTCGGCTTCTTCGCCACCTGGATGCTCGTGTTGAACAAGCTCGACCTGGGCAAGGCCTACCCGCTGATGAGCATGGACTACGTGCTCGTGACGCTCTGCTCGGCCCTGTTCCTGAAGGAGCAGGTGCGCCGGCGCCGCTGGTTCGGCGTCGCCTTCATCGTCCTGGGCGTCGCGCTGATCAGCGGGAACTGAGGCACTCCGAGTTCCCCTGGCCGCCTCGGGCATCCAGCCCCGAAACCCAAGCCCCGAGCCGGGAGTCCCACCTTCGGGGCCAGGTAAGTGTCCCCTAGATCTTCCCTTCCCAGAGTTCGCGGCGCTCGTCGACGACCTTCTTGAGCTTCTGCTTCACGCGCAGCGTGCCCTTCGGCTCCATCCGGATGGCCAGCTTGTAGAGCCCCATCTCGGTGTTGCGCCAGAGGTCGGGATAGCGCTCCTTGAACTGGGCGAGCACGCGCTGCTCGACCTCGGCTGCCTCGTGACCGTCCGCGGTCTCGAGCCGGAACTCGACCTTGTCGAGCGTGCCGTCCTTCTGGATGGAGATCTGCCAGTCGTTGGTGATGCCCTGGATGCCCTCGAGGGCATGCTCGAAGATCGGCGGGCTGATATTGCCCATCACGCAATTGATCATCTCGTCGGCCCGGCCGAGGATCTTGCCGATCCGCCGGATGCGGGGGACGCGGCAGGTGCAGGGCTCGTCGATCAGGCGCGTCACGTCGGCGCTGCGATAGCGCAGCAGCGGCATCACGGTGCGCTCCAGATTGGTGATGACCAGCTCGCCGTAGCCGTCCTTGTCGGGCTGGTAGATCTCGTACCAGTTGTGGAACTCGTCGACGTGATAGCCGCGCTTGGCGGGGCACTCGATGCCGATGGAGCCGAAGGTCTCGGTCATCCCGTAGCCCAGGAAGACGTCGCACTTCCAGGCCTGCTCGACGTACCGGCGGGCATGCTCGGTCATGTTCTCGCCGCCGACCAGGAAGAACTTGATCGGCCAGAAGCCGCGCTTCTTGGCGATCTCGGTCAACAGCACCAGCCACGACGGCTCGCAGATGACCGCGTCGAAACCGTACAGCACGGCCCGATCGTAGAACTCCTGGGGCGGCAGCTTGTCGGCGTTGACGAAGAAGCAGTCGAAGTGGCGCATGGTCTCACGGATGGTGAAACCGGCATTCCAGAACGAGCTGTGCATCGTCGAGCAGACCTTGTCGCCCTGGCGCAGACCGAGCAGCAGCAGGCCCGGCACGCCGTCCTTGGCGATGGAATCGATCTCGCGCTGGCTGAAGTAGACCCGCTTGTTCTTGTTCGAGCTGGTACCGGTGGTCTCGAAGCCCATCCGCGGCGAGCCGCAGAGGAACGCCTCCGGCGGGTTGTCGAGCAGGTCCTTCGACGTCGTGTAGAAGTTACCGAGGTCTTCGGGCTTCTCGACGGCACGGGGGTCGATGCCGAGCTTGCGGAACTTCTCGCGGTAGAACGGCGACTTCTCGGCGACCAGGCGGACGGCCTTCTTGAACTCGCGGGCCTGGTGCATCCGGACGTAGGACGGGTCGAGCTTCTCGATGAGGCCGAACCAGCGCTCCGGATCGGAGCCGACGTAGTACTTGAGAAGGGCGTCCTTGAACAGCTCGAAGAACATGGCGAGATCCTCTTCCCCTTGGTCCGGGGAGCCAGTGAGCCCTCAACTCAGTGAGCGCTGGCCTTCGGAGCCGGGGAGAGCTTTCGCAACTGGGCCAGACCGGCCTCGAGTTCCGCGTGCTGCTGGAACAGATCGTGGATGGGCTTCTCGCGGCCACCCTGGAGCGGGCTCTTGAAGAAGAAGCCGAGCCAGTCCTGCAGGCCCTTCCAGCCGTTGCGCTGGGCCAGGTCGATGAGGAGCACCAGATCGAGAGCCAGCGGCGCGGCCAGGATGCTGTCGCGGCAGAGGAAGTTGACCTTGATCTGCATCGGGTAGTCCATCCAGCCGAAGATGTCG
>CAZSVK010000122.1:10967-13856 GCA_964610245.1 uncultured bacterium | reverse complement strand
GCCCTGTTCAAGGCGCTCAAGGACGTCCACGGGGGAAAGGTCTGGACGACCTGGGAGCCCGAACTGGCCGGCCGCAAGAGCGAGGCGCTGGCCGAGTGGGGAAGGAAGCTGGAGAAGCAGGTCGCGGCCCAGAAGTACTACCAGTTCCTGTTCTGGGTGCAATGGCGCGAACTGAAGGCCTATGCCAACGCCCGCGGGCTGAAGGTGATCGGCGACGTGCCGATCTTCGTGGCCCACGACAGCGCCGACGTCTGGGCCAATCCGGGGCTGTTCCGGCTCGACGAGCGGGGAGAGCCGGCCGTGGTGGCCGGCGTGCCGCCCGATTACTTCAGCGCCACCGGCCAGCGGTGGGGCAACCCGCTCTACCGCTGGGACGAGATGGCCAAGCAGAAGTACCGCTGGTGGGTCCAGCGTTTCGGCGCCGCGCTCGGGATGTACGACATCCTGCGGATCGACCACTTCCGCGGGTTCGAGGCGTACTGGGAGATCCCGGCTGCCGAGAAGACCGCCGCGAACGGGCGCTGGGCCAAGGTGCCCGGCTCGGAGCTGTTCGAGACCCTGCGTGCGCGCCTGGGCGAGTTGCCGGTCATCGCCGAGGATCTGGGAGTCATCACGCCCCAGGTCACGGCGCTCCGGGAACGCTTCGGCTTCCCCGGGATGAAGATCCTGCAGTACGCCTACGGCTGGGACCCGTCGAGCGACTTCCTGCCCCAGAACTTCACGCATAACTGCGTCGTTTACACCGGCACCCACGACAACGACACGACGCGGGGCTGGTACGCCTCGGCCAAGGACTACGAGCAGGACTACGCCAGGAAGATGCTCGACCGCGACGGCAAGAACATCACCTGGGACCTGATCCGCGAGGCGATGAAGAGCGTCGCGTCGATGGCCGTCCTCCCGATGCAGGACCTGCTCGACCTGGGCTCCGAGGCGCGGATGAACAGGCCCGGCGTGGCGAGCGGCAACTGGCGCTGGAGGATGCGGGAGGGCAGCCTGGCCCCGGCGCTGGCGCGCAAGCTCGGTGAGTTGACGTTCATCACCGGCCGGCACGATCGCTTCCCCAAGTAGGGGTTAGGGGTTAGGGGTTAGGGGTCAGGACCGGGTTTCACCGCTCGCCGACCAAGCGCAGCGAACCGATGCGGCTCTCCAGCTTGAGCCCCAGGAAGCGGGTGCCGGGGGTCTGGGCCAGTTCGACGTGGATCCGGTTGGGTCCGTCCTCGAGAAAGCGCGGATCGAACGACATCGCCAGCACCGGCAACGTAGCCTTGGAGCCGCTCCTGGAGGGCTCGGTGTGCCGGAAATCGAGGGTCAGCTTGCCGTTGATCGTGGCCCGGAACATCAGCTCGGTGTCGAGCCGGACGTCGAAGAGGCACAGGGTGGCCCTGCGCCAGCGGGCCGGATCGGGCAGTGCCGCCATCCAGTCGTGGAACGGGAGCCGCCCGAGGTCCTCGGGGGGAACCAGATCGGCCGTGGTGAAGGTCTGGTAGTGGCGCCAGGGGAAGGCGAACTTCTGCGGTTCGGGGACCTTCGAGTCGGCCTGGAACGAACCGGCGGGCGGCTGCGAGGGCGCCTCCATCCGGAAGTCTCGGCCCAGCAGCCGGTCGACGCCTGTCGAGCAGGGGAGGTTGAGCACCTTCGCGAAGTAGTCGACGTCCTGGAGCCGTCGCACGGCGTCCAGGAATCGCAGGGTGGAGTCGACCGGCACCCGCCGGTCGTCCAGGAGCCCTCGCGCAAGTAACGTCACCGTTGATAATGTCGGCATGAATGGTTGGGTCGCGATCTGGGCCCTCAGCTTCGCTGCCAGCTCCGCCGCATGGGGGTCCCCGTCGAGGAACCCGACATAGGTGGGCTTCTTGCCCTTGAAGTTACCCAGGAGCAGACCGTCGATGCCGGTCTTGATCAGGAGGTCGGAGGCGCCGGTGCAGGCCGACTCGGGGACGAAGCGGTCGATCTGGTTGAGCAGGAACAGGTCCGGGTCGTAGGCGCCGACCCGCCGCGCCAGTTCGGCCATCAGGTCCGGCAGAAGGGCCTGGCGGGAGAGCGAGAGCAGGGCGGGACCAGCCACCGGGGTCCGATCGCCGACGGCGTCGACGAGCGTCGCCTCGATCGGCTGCTCGAAGGGCCGGCAGCCGGACGCCATGAGACGATGGCGCGTCGACGGGGCGGGATCCTGTACTGTCGTGGGCCCCACCCTGAGCGTGGCCTGCGTCGGCGTGGCGGTGTCGAAGAGCAGTTCGAGCGAGTCGTTCGTGGCGGTCAGACCGCGGGGGATCGGCTGGAGGTTCGGCGCTCGCACGGTGTACTCGAGTGAACGGGTGCCGTCGGGAAAGACGATGTGCACGGCGTAGAGCTTGCCCGGCTGCAGCGGCTCGAGCGTCGCCTCGTGGCGTAGCGAGGGAACCGTCTCGGCCGCCACCGCCCGCGTGGCGCTGCCGCGTTCGCCCCACTCGATCCGGCCGGCATACTCGGTAGGGCTGGCCCAGTGGACGGCCGCTCGCCGCGCGCCGGCCTTGAGCTGGACCTCGGTAGCGCCGAAGGCGGGTGAGCGCGTGGCTGACCGGGCCACGAGCAGGAGCGCCACGACCGCCACCGTGGCCGCGACGGCCAGCGCCGTCCTGCGCACCCGGGGAATCGGCGCGGTCGCCGGCAGCGGCTGCTGAGGCGTGGGCCTGAGCGGGGCCGCGGGCCGGGACGGGGTGGCGGAGGCGGCAGTCCTGCGGGGCCGGGCGCCGGAGCCCGGGGCAGGCTGGGGAACCGCCTGTGACGGGTCGCGTGGCGCGACCGCCGGGGGAGGGGGCTCGGCCGTCTCTCGACGCCGGACCACCGGCGCGCGTCTGGCGGCCGTGGCCAGGTTGCTCGACGAGCACCCCAACGTTATCATCGACT
>CAZSVK010000122.1:8105-10957 GCA_964610245.1 uncultured bacterium | reverse complement strand
CAGGTCCGGGTCCTTCTCGAGGCAGTTGAGGAGCACGTTCTCGACCGGCACCGGCAGCGAGGGCGCCAGCAAGCGGGGCGGCTCGGGCTCCGTGTGGAGGATCTTGATGGCCAGATCCGCCGCATTGGCCCCGTGGAACGGGAGCTTGCCGGTCAGGGCCCGATAGAGGACGATGCCGAGCTGGTAGATGTCGCTGGCGGGGCCGACTCCCTTGCCACGGAACATCTCCGGGGCCATGTAGTACGGCGTTCCGACAGCCGCGCCGATCTGCGTGATGTCGGTGCCCTGGAGGTCCTTGACCAGCCCGAAGTCGGTGAGGATCGGGCTGCCCTGCTCGTCCAGCAGGATGTTGGCCGGCTTGATGTCTCGGTGCACGATGCCCTGCTCGTGCATGTAGGCCAGGGCGTCGGCCAGGCTGCGTCCCAGCTCCAGCGCGGTCTCCAGCGGCAGCGTCGCGTCGGCCCCGAGGATCTCCTCCAGGCTGCGGGCCCGCACCACCTCCATCGCGTAGTAGTAGTCCTCGCCCTCCTGCCCGTAGTCGAAGATCTTGACGATGTTCGGGTGCGACAGGCGAGCGCAGACCGAGACCTCCTTGACGAAGCGCCGCAGCAGGTCGGGCCGGCGGTCGAGCGCCTTCGCGGTGAGCAGCTTGACCGCGACCTCGCGTTGCAGCCCTTCCTGGATGGCGAGGTAGACGGTGCCCATTCCTCCCTGTCCCAGCTTGGACTGGAGAAGGTACTTGCCTACCTGCCGCGGCATCTCGCCCACTGAGCAGAGCTTATCACCGAATCGGGGCCCTCGGTGCGAGCCCTCCGGTACCAACTTCGGCATTATGTCCCGGAGGCCGCCCCGCAAGATGCGGAAGCGGCCTCCGGGAGAGGCGCCGGGCCGGCCCGACTCCTCGTCGCCCGGGGGCGGGGGGAGAACGGCCGGATTCGTGCCTCCTCGACCCCGGGCAGCTCCACTTCGAAGATCAGGGTGGCGCCCGGAGGGATCAGCCCGCCGGCGCCGCGGTCACCGTAACCGAGCTTGCTCGGGATGATGAGCTTGCGCTTGCCGCCCACTTTCATGCCGGCGACGCCCTCGTCCCAGCCCTTGATGACGTGGCCGCCGCCCAGGGGAAACGCGAACGGCTCGCCGCGATCGACGCTGCTGTCGAACTTCTTGCCGTCCGTGAGCCAGCCGGTGTAGTGAACCTTGACGTTCTGTCCGGCCGCCGCCTGCTTGCCGTCGCCGACCTTCAGCTCGACGTACTGCAGCCCGCTGGCGGTGGTGATGGTCTCGACCTTCGTGGCCGGGGCCGACGCGGCGCCCTTCTCGTTGGCGGCGGGTTCGCCCACCTTGGCCGGGGACTTGTCGGGGGCGGCCGGGGCGGGGTCCGCCGCCGGGGCCGAAACGGCCGATGCGAACAGGATCAGCAGGGCAACCGCGAACATGGTGAGCCTCATCCTGGGGTTCTCCTTTTCCTCGGCCGAGGACGGGCTCGCCCTCGGCGACCGGCGGGCCGGCCGCGATCACCCTATCAGGAATCGGCGCACGATTGGAGACCGGCGTCAGTACGCCTCGAGTCCGGGCGCCGGGCCCACCTGGCGCTCGACCTCCGCGACCGTGGTCAGGCCGGCAAACGCCTTCGAGAAGCCGTCGTAGGCCATCACCTCGAAACCGCGCTTGCGGCCTGCCTCGAGGATCTGGCTCGAGGTGGCCCGCGCCATCACCAGGTCGGCCAGCTCCCGATCGAAGGTCAGCACCTCGTGCACGGCGATGCGCCCGCGGTAACCGGTGTGCAGGCACATCTCGCAGCCGACCGGCTCGAACAGGCTCGAGCCCACGAGCCGGAACGACTCCTTGATGGCCACCAGCCGCTCGGACATCCGGTAGACCGGCCGCTTGCAGTCGCACAGCCGCCGGACCAGCCGCTGGGCGATGATCGCCCGGGTACAGCTTCCCAGCACGAACGGCTCGACGCCCATGTCGATGAGCCGGGTCACCGCCGTGCAGGCGCTGTTGGCGTGGAGCGACGAGAGCAGTAGCCGCCCGGAATGCGCGGCCTGCAGCGCCGTCTGGGCGCTCTCGTTGTCGCGGATCTCACCCAGCAGCACGATGTCCGGATCCTGGCGCACCAGCGCCCGCAACAACAGCGGGAACGTGACGCCGATGGTCTCGTTGACCTGCGACTGATAGGCGCCGGGGAAATCGAACTCGATCGGATCTTCGATGGTGTAGATCGAGACCTCTTCCCTGGCCAGGTAATCGAGCGCCGCGTACAGGCTCGTCGTCTTGCCGCAGCCGGTGGGGCCGGTGACCAGGAACAGTCCGCTCGGAAAGCGCAGGGCGTCCCGGACGCGGTTGAGATTGACGCCGGTCAGGCCGATCTCGGTCAGGTCCATCATTCGGGCGCCGGCCTCGAGGATGCGGATCGCCAGCTTCTCGCCGCGACGGCTGGGCAGCAGAGCCACGCGCACCAGCACCGAGGGAGGCAGCCCCTCGCCGTGGAATTCGACGCGGGCACGGCCATCCTGCGGGTGACGCCGGGCTGCGATGTCGAGCGTCGCCAGTACCTTGAAGGCCGAGACCACGCGCGCCACGCTGCTTTCGGTGGAGGGCAAGCGCAGCGGCCTCAGGCTGCCGTCCTTGCGGAACCGCGCGACCAGTTGCTCGGGCTCCCAGGACAGGTGGATGTCGGAAGCTCCGATCTTCACCGCCAGGTCCAGCAACGTCTCGACCGAGGCCGGCCCGTCGTCGTCCGCCAGCGCCTGCCGGAGTCTGCGCTCCGCGTCCTCGAACAGGGCGCTCTCCTGGATCTCCGTCGGTCCGCTGAGGTTGGCCGAGAGCCGGGCCAGTTCGGCCGCGGC
>CAZSVK010000122.1:0-8095 GCA_964610245.1 uncultured bacterium | reverse complement strand
CGCGCGAGTTCCGTCAAGGCAAGATGACGCTGTCCAGTTCGGCCGCGATCTCTGCCTCGGGGGCCACGACCACGTGCACGGCGAGCTGGCGCTCCTCGAGCGCCTTCCGGGCGTCACCGAGGATGGCCGGGTCGGCGGAGGCCACCGTCACCGAAGCGTCGCTCACGGCGATCGGCAACGCGCGGATGCGGTGCCACTCGGGGCCGTCCAGGACCGAGAACACTCCCGGTTCCACGCGGCCCGGCTGCAGGTGGGCAAAGGGCAGGCCGTGGTGACGCGCCACCAGCAACGCGAGCGCCTCCTGGGCCACCTCCTCCCGCTCGCTCAGCGCCAGCACGAGTGACTTCCCCTGCTGGGCCGCTGTGCGCTCCAGCTCCTCGAAGACAGAGGCCGCCACCAGCCCCGATTCCCTGAGCGTCTCCCGAAGCTCCGTCGTCATTCCGGCGTCACCTGCCAATCCCCGAAGGGGTCAGAACACCTCGTGCATCTGGTGCGAAGACATGTGGTCGAGCAAGGACTGCAGCTTCGCAGCCAGCCCCTTGGCCATCTTGTGGAACAACGCCGGCTGGGCATGGGAGCCGTCCTGGAAGACGCGGCAGTCCAGGGGGAGCAGCACCGCCTCGTCCAGCGCCGCGGCGGTCGACTCGTAAGGCCGGTGCAGTAGATGCTCGACCGCGCCCACGAGCTGGCCGGGACCGGCTTCATCCCAGGGAGCGTCGGTTGACCCGGAGAATGGCGTCAGCCTCACGAGACCCTTCTCGACGATGTAGAAGTGGGATGCTCGCTCCTCGGGCGAGAAGATCGCCTCGCCCGGCGCGAAGCGTCTGCGGCCGCCCTTGCGCTCGACCCCGCGCATCTGGTGCTCCGAAGACGGCTCGCGCACCTGCGGCAGCCCCGGCATCTTGGCTTCGAGGTCCAGGATGCGTTCATGCAGCACCCGGATCAGGTTCTGCGCGAAGCCCGCATTGGTCTCGACGACGCGCTGAAACGACTCGTTGGTGGTGACGGTGACGATCACGTCGTCGGCCGCCAGCGCCGTTCCGGAGCGCCGTGCCGAACGCAGCAGCGCCATCTCGCCGAAGACCTCTCCCGGCCCGAGCAAGCCCACTTCCCGCAGCGTCCGGCTGTCGATGACGCGGCAGATGCGCACGCGGCCCGACACGATCGTGAAGCACTCATGCCCGACTTCGTTCTCCAGGAAGATCGGCGAACCCTTGCGATAGAGACGCTTGTGCTGGAGACTGCCGAACGGCTTCGGATTGCGCGCGAAGCTGCTGTCCAGTCTCTCGGCCAGCTCCGCCGTCTCCAGCGGCCACGGGATGAAGCTGCCCAGACCCAGCTCGAGCAGCCGGCTGCTCCTGGGCCGCTCCTGCAGCGCCGAGTATCGCGAGATCAGGATCGTCGGCGGCAGCTTCGCTCTCTCCGCCAGCTCGCAGAGCAGCTCCAGCTCGCCCCCCTCGGGCGAGTGGAACAGCAGCAGGTCCAGCGAGAAGTTCTGGAGCGCGGTCTCTAGCTGGACAGGCGTGTCGGCGATCCTGACCAGATAGGAGTCCGGCCTGGCCTCCGTCAGGGCCTCGGCGAGGCCTCGGTCGGCGCTGTACAGGAGGATGTCGTAGATGGCAGCGTCGTGCATGGGCTTCGGGGGTCACGAGTCGACAGTCCCGAAACCATAGCATGCCCCCGGGCGAGTCTGCCCGGCTCCCGAGCAGCGGGCGAGGATGCTAGACTGCGGGGGTGTCCGCGCCGGCCCAGGCGAGCCGGTCCGGGAGAGGCCTGCGCGAGGTCGACGAGCTGGAGGTGGTGCTGGTGCGGATGAGCGTGTTCCTGGCGGTGCTGGTGGTGGCGTTGACGGCGATGGTCTCCCGGGCGAGCGCGATCGAGGGGTTCGACCCGGAGATCTCCGGCAAGCTCGAGGCCCGGATTCTCCAGGGCCCCGGGGTCGCGGTGTTCGACGGCGACAAGACGCTCTGGCGCGAGGACGTCGGCGAGGGCTTCTTCGAGTGGCTCTGCCACGGCCGCAAGCTGAAGGACATGCTTCCCGGCGAAGACCCGATGCAGGAGTACGCGAGCCGCTGCGATCGCGATCTGACTGCCGGATACGCCTGGGCCGTGACGCGGATGGCAGGTCTGCGCGAGGCCGATGTCCGTCGCTGGGCCGAGGCCTACTTCAGGGTCATGTTCGAAAAGCGCATCTTCGAGCCACAGAGGGCGCTCATCCGGTTCTTGCAACAGCACGGCTGGGAGGTCTGGATCGTCAGCGCCTCGAATCGGTGGGTGGTCCAGGCCGGCGCCCGATGGCTCGGTGTCCCGCGGGAGCACGTCGTGGGGGTGGATCTCGAGATCGTCGACGGCCTGCTCACCGGGAAGCTCGCCTATCCGATGACTCATCGCGCGGGCAAGGTGCTCGCGATCGATCGGTTCATCAAGAGGCGGCCCGACCTGGTCTCGGGCGACAGCGAGGGAGATCGCGAGATGATGCTCTATTCGAGGGGACTCTCGCTGCTCATCACCGATCCTTCTCGCAAGTCTCAGAAAGACATGCGCGACCTGGCCCGGAAGCGGGGCTGGCTCATGCAGATCCTGAAGTAGCCGGGCGGGCGGTGCGGCGGGCGTCGGGCCGGAGTATTGATGGAGAGGTGAAGCCTCCCGTCGAGTTCTCGAGCGACGCGACTGTCCCCTCCGGACCTGAACTCGCGGCGCCGCGCGCGGTCTGCCGTGGGCGCGACCGGGCCGCCCGCAACTGGCGCGCGGCGGCCGGGCTGCTGGGGCTCGCCGTTCTGCTCGTGGCCGTTGCCGTCTCCCTTTCGGGCCAGGCGCTCGTCCAGCCCGCGAGGGTTGAACGGATAGCCCGGTCCGACGCCGACTGGCGGCGCACGCTGACGCCCGAGCAATATCGCGTGCTGCGTCAAAAGGGGACGGAGCCTGCCTTCACGGGCCGCTACTGGAAGCAGCACGAGCCCGGCTCGTACCGGTGCGCGGGCTGCGGCGCGCCCTTGTTCGACGGGGCCGACAAGTTCGATTCCGGCACCGGATGGCCCAGCTTCGTGCGGCCGGGTCCGGCGGGCGGCGTGCGCTGCGAGGCCGACACCAGCCTGGGGATGACGCGCACGGAGGTGGTGTGCTCGGCGTGCGGCGGGCACCTGGGCCACCTGTTCGACGACGGCCCCGCGCCCACCGGTCAGCGCTACTGCATCAACTCCGCGGCGCTGAGCTTCCAGCCCGCGAAGTGAGACGCCCGGGATGCGGTCCCTGGCGCCTGCCTGAGCGGAACGGCCGGCAGGGCCCATCACTCCATGTCCGGCGGAGTGACCTGCTCCAGCCAGTCGGCGAGGTTGCCCGGGTAACCGATCTTCAGGTGCAGGTCGGCGACGAGGCCATGGATTCGCTCGAGCTCGGCCGGGGTCAGCGCAGGCAGCCGGCGGATCTGCTCGGCCACGCGCTCGACCTGGGCCTGGGCACGCGACTCCACGGCGCCGAAGAGCGTGTCGCCGGAGGTGGCCAGTTCCTGGCCCAGGCCGAGGTAGTCCTTGAGGATGTGCTCCGTGACGAGCAAGCTGTGCCGGCGCGAGACGACGATGTTGCCCTTGCCGGTGACGACGTTGCCGACGCCGAAGACCCTGGGGTGGGCCCGAAGCTGCGCCGAGCCCAAGTCGTCGAAGGCGTAGAGTTCGCCTGCCCTCGGGATGCCAGGCAGCGGCTCGGGGATGGAGCCGATGGAGCTGACCACCAACGGCGAGGGTCTCTCGACCTCGCTGCCCTCGACCCAGACGAGCCGTCCGTCGCGGGTCTCGGTGCGCACGAAACGGAGGCCCGCCAGACGCGCGCCTTGCGTCAGGAAGCCCACCGGGGCGTGATTGGCCTCGAACCGGAAGAGATACTTGGCCCGGAGGTTCGCCAGCAGCCGCTCGCGCACCTCCTCGGTGCGGGCGCGCTCCTCGGGCGTCGCGCCCTCCTTGAAGGGCGCGATCGGCATCTCGCGGGCAGAGCGGCGATAGAAGAGGGTGCAACCGCGGAGCCCCAGCTTCTCGAGGTCGAGCGACCTCTCGGAGAGCACGGCGGCGATGCCGCGGTGCTCCAGCGTGAACATGTCGATCGCCAGCCCGCGGGCGGCGAGTGCGGCCCCGACCGTCTGCAACATCAGGATCTTGGCGACGTCGAAGGAGGCGAGCCCGCCTCCGACGATCAGCGCGCCGTCCTCGCAGAGCAGCCGGGGCCCGGAGTAGGCCGCCTCCTCGTGATGATTGAACCACTGGAGCAAGGCGTTCTGGTAGAGCAGGCCGCGTCCGAGGAACCAATCGACACCCTCCAGGCCGAGCGGCCGGTCTCGCTGGGCGCCGGTGGCGAGCAGCACGGCGCTCACACCCCAGCCCGAGAGCAGCGAGTCCAGGTCGAGGTCGCGCCCCAGCCGGACGCAGGGGACGAAGTGGACACCCGGGAGGGAGAGCTTGGTGGCGATGCGCTGGAACTCCATCGCGCGCTGGCGCCGGTGCCATCGAGGGAGGCCGTCCTCGATCTTGCCGAAGGGTCTCGCGTTCTGCTCCAGCACGACGCACTCGATACCGCTGGCCGCAAGAGTGGCGGCCGCCTCGGCGCCCGAGACGGCGCCGCCGACGATGGCCACGAGATGGCGGGTGAGCATGAAACGGCTCCTTTCTTGTGGCAGGCCCGCGCCAGCCGGCAGAGAGTCTACTGCGCCGCGGCGGGCGAGCGTCGCCCCCTTGGCGGAAGCATCCGGCGGTATGATCAGCGATGAAGACAGGAGGCGAGGCAATGGTCGTTTCCCGAGTGTCGGTGGCGTTGCTGGCCGCGGCTGCTATCGCCTCGAGCGCGAGCGCCGAGGCCCGGGCCGAGCGCTTGCTGCTGCGCAACGGTCTCGAGGTCCAGGGCTACGTGGTCGGGATGGAGAAAGGCTCCTACCTGGTCCGGATCGGCTCCTACACCAAGCGGGTGCCCGAGAAGCAGGTGAAGACCATCGTCGAGGACGACACGCCGATGCCGCCGGCGGCGCCCGGGGCTGCGACGCCCGGGGCTGCGACGCCTGGTGTGGACGCGAGTTCGCTGCAGGGGCTACTGGGCGGGCTCGGCGGCGGTGGCGGCGCCGGCGGCGGCGGTCTCGATCTTCAATCGTTGCTCGGCTCGTTGGGGGGCAGCGGGGGCGGTGGCGGCGCCGGTGGCGGCGGGCTCGACCTGCGCTCGCTCCTCGGCGCGGCGGGAGGAGGCTCCGGCGGAGGCGGGGGAGCGACCCAGGGGTTGCAGCAGCTCCTGGGCGGCGCGCTAGGAGGCGCCTCGGCGGGCGCCGGTGCCGGGTCCCTGCAGCAGTTGGCCGACAAGATGCGCGATCAGGGCTACCAGCAGCAGTTCCTCAAGCAGATCGAGACGATGAACCAGCAAGGTCCGAACGCGGGCGCGGCGACAGGCCATATCCAGCTTCTCAAGCACCTGTTCGGCCAGCTCAATCGGATGGGACCCGGGCAGGGGGCGCCCCCGGCGATCGCGCCCGTCAAGCCCTGACGGGTGAATCGGGTCGAGGGGCGGGGCGCTGGCGCCGGCTGACGTGTCGAGCTAGAGTCGAGGTCAGCCGGCTGACCGGGCGGGCGGCCGGCAATTGGTCGTCGACCCCGTCCCTGGCCCGTGATGAAGATGCCGATTCCATCTCTGGCGACCGAGTTCGCTCCTGCAGAGCGGGCCTATCCCGAACAGCTCGAGGAACAGGCCAGACAACTGCTCGAGAACGACCTGCTGCCGACGTTGTTCGACGCGGTGTCGCAAGCGGTTGTGGTGCTCAATCAGGAACGTCAGATCGTCTTCGCCAATCGCGCCTTCATCGAACTCGTCGGGGCGCCTGATCTGTGTGCGCTGAAGGGCAAGCGGCCTGGAGAGGCGCTGAGTTGCGTGCATGCGGCCGAGAGCGCCTCAGGCTGCGGCACGACCCGCTTCTGCCGGCAGTGCGGCGCCGTGGGCGCAATCCTGGCCAGTCAGGGTGGGCAGGTGAGCGCGCGGGATTGCCGGATCTCCCGGGAGGGCACCGATGAGGCGCTCGACCTGGCGGTCCAGGCGGCGCCGCTGGCAATCGGGGAGCACCAGTACACCGTCTTCTCGGTCAGCGACACGAGCGGCCAGAAGCGGCGGGAGGTGCTGGAGCGGATGTTCTTCCACGACATCCTCAACACCGCGACGGGCGTGAAGGGCCTGGCCCAGGTCTTCGGGATGGCTCGGGCCAACCAGCAGGAACTCTTCCGGCAGAGGATCGTCGTGGGCGCCTCGCGACTGGTCGACGAGATCGTCAGTCAGCGCACTCTGGCGGCGGCCGAGAAGGGCGAACTGGTGTGCAGCCCGTCCAGCCTGGAGTCGCTGCAGTTTCTCGAGGAGCTGTGCAGCCTCTACCGGGAACACGACGTTGCCCGGGATCGCCAGATCGTCGTGGCCGAGCACTCAGAAGCGATTGCGATGTGCGCCGATCGGGGGCTGATCTCGAGGGTGCTGGGCAACATGCTCAAGAATGCGCTCGAGGCCAGCGCGCCCGGGCAGCTCGTGACCGCCGGATGCAGACGCGAGGGGCTGGGCGTTCTCTTCAGCGTGAGCAACCCCTCGACGATGCCGGCTGACGTGCAGTTGCAGATCTTCCAGCGGTCGTTCTCCACCAAGGGGAAGGGCAGGGGCGTCGGGACCTACAGCATGAAGCTCCTCGCCGAGCGGTATCTCGGCGGAAAGCTGGCGTTTACTTCCAGCCCAGGGAAAGGCACCACCTTCACCGCCTGGTTTCCCGTGTAGGCCAGGGTTCGCGGGGGCGCCGTCGCCGGGACCTCAGGGCTGGCGCACGAACAAGGCAGGCTCGCCGAGCGGCGCCGCCACCTTCACCCTCGACGGGCCCTCGTAGAGCTTCCCGGTGGTCCAGTGGCGCCAGCGGCTGCCGGCGGGAAAGGTGACCTCGCGCTCGGTGGCGCCCTTCTTGAGGATCGGCGCGGCCAGCAGGTCTGGCCCCAGCAGGTACTCGTCGAGCAGGTCGAGCGTCGCGGGATCGTCCGGATAGGCGAGCCACAGGTGCCGCATCACCGGCAGTCCATCCTTGACCGCCTCGGCCGCCGCCCGGCGAAGGTACGGCAAGAGCTGCTTGTGGAGCGCCGCCATCTTCGCGAAGTGCGCCAGCACGCGCGGGCTCGAATCGACCTGCACGTTGCGCTGCCGCCAGTAACCCTCGTGCGTCCTGAGCAGGGGGCTCATCGCGGCCGCCTCGACCCAGCGCATGAACAGCTCCTCGCCACGCGGCAGCGAGACCAGGGACGTGAAGCCGCCCGCGTCGAAGTGATAGAAGGGCACCCCCGACAGCCCCAGGTTCAGCCCGGCCGGCACCACCGAGGGCAGACCGTCGTCGGCCCCCCAGTTCGTGTTCTGGTCGCCTGCCCAGACCGAGTCGGACACCGCCGAGGAACCGGTGAATCCCGAGCGGTTGAAGACCACGAAGTCGCCGTCCGGCCGCTCGGAAAGGAAAGTCTCGCGGTTGAGGCGGGCCCACTCGACCGGATAGCGGTTGTGATACTTCGGCGCGCCGCCCTCGTCGTGGATTCGCCCGTCGAACGGCAGCCACTCTCCGAAGTCGGCCATCCAGCCGTCCATCCCCATGCGGATGGCCTTTCGCATGAAACCGGCGAGGTACTCGCGGGCGCCGGGGTTCGAGAGATCGACCAGGCCACACCGGAAGGTCGACACCAGCGGCGTGAACGGCTTGCCGTCGGCCCCCTGCACGAGGAAGCCGCGGCTGGCGGCCTCCGCGAACTGGGGGAACCGCGGCTCGATGAAGCTGTTGAAATAGCCGAGAAACTTCAAGCCGCGGCCGTGCAGTTCCGAGATCAGACCTGGCAGGTCGGGGTAGAGCTTCTCGTCGGCCGTCCACTTGTAGAAGAGGTCATAGCCGAACGGCATCGAGCGGGCGCCGAGCCAGTCCTGGGCCCAGATCGCGTCGACGGGAGCGCCGGCCTGGCCGAGATGTGTCAGCACCTCGCGGATGCGAGCGGGGCCGCCCTGCACCCCGAGCCAGACGCCGAAAGCCCAGTCGGGCAGCGCCCGGGGCCGGCCGGTGACGCGGGTCAGCCGGGTC